>SBAZ01000039.1 GCA_005239935.1 Planctomycetales bacterium
CTGGATCAGGTTATTCGTGCTGCCCCCGGACACAATGACCGCCAAGGACTTCATCATCAGTACACCGGCTCGTCCGCTTCTGGGGTCTCTGGGCTCGGCACGTCCTCGACATCGAGCGGGTGGGGCCCGCCCGCGCCGAGGAGCTTGGCGATGGCCTCATCGCCCAGGCGCGCGCACCAGTCCGTGAACGACTCCCGGTCTTTGCGCTGCGCCTTGAACGCCACGAGGACCTGCTCGAGCCGCTTGGCGCATTCGGTGGCCGGTACCTTGCGCAGCACCGCATGGGTGAAGGTCATGCCGCGCCCGAGCCGGCCGCCCACCAAGAAATCGTACGCGTCCACCACCTGGCCGTCCACCTTCGTCTTCGAGCCCATGAGCCCGATGTGGCCGACCTGGTACTGGGCGCAGGCGTTCGGGCAGCCGGTGATGTGCAGCCGCAGCGGCTCGTCCAGCGCGACCCGCCGCTCGAGGTACTCGATGATCTGGCGGGAGCGCGCCTTGGTCTCCGTAATGGCCAACTTGCAGAATTCCGTGCCTGTGCAGGTCACAACCCCCCGGCGCACCGGGTGCGCGTTGACCGAGAGCCCGACGTCGGCCAGGCCGGTGAGCACCTTCTCGACGTTCGCCTCCGGGATGTTGAGCAGCAGGATATTCTGCCGCACCGTGAGCCGGATCGTCTTCCCATCCCCGTAGCGCCGCGAGAGATCGGCGACCTTCTTCATCTGGGGGCTCGTGATCCGCCCCACGAGCACCGGCGCGCCAACATAGAAGAGGCCCGCCTGCTTCTGGGCGTGCACGCCCACATGATCCCGGTATGTCTCCACCGGCTCCTGGTAGTCGGCCGGCGCGTCGTCGAGCCGTCGGCCGAGACGTGCCTCCAGGACCTGCCGGAGTTTCGCGGTCCCCCAATCGTGCACCAAGTACTTGAAGCGCGCGCGGTGCCGCTTCTCCCGGTAGGCGGGCGTGTCGCGCCAAATCTCCGTGACGTGCCGGATGACCTCGACCGCCTCTCCCGGCCGCACGAAGACGCCGAGCCGCTGACTGAAGAACGGCTGCGTGGAGAGCCCTCCGCCGACCCGGAGGTCGAATCCGGTCTCCGAGGTCTCTCCGGCGCGGCGTTCGGCGCCCACGAGCGCGACGCACTGGATCTCCGGCACGCTGCACCAGCTCCGGCAGGCCGAGATCCCGATCTTGTACTTGCGCGGCAAATTCGCGTAGTCGCGGTTGCCGAGAAAGAAATCACTCACGGCGTTCGTCACCGGACTGGCATCGAAGAGTTCGTCGCGGTCCACGCCGGCCACCGGGCAGCCGACGACATTGCGGGCGACGTCGCCGCATGCCCCGAGCGTGCTGATGCCCGCCGCCTCCAGCCGCCGGAGGATGCCGACCGCATCCGTCACCTGCACCCAGTGCAGCTGAAAATTCTGGCGGGTCGAGATGTCCGCGTACCCCTTGTTCTGTTGTGCCGAGATGTCGGCCACCGTGTCCAGCTGGTCCGGCGTCACGAAGCCGTTTGGCTGCTTGGTGCGCAGCATGAAGTAGCCCGGCTCATGGCGGTGCGTGTAGAGGCCTACCCACTTGCACATAAAGAGGTCATCTTCGGAGAGTGTCTCCACGCCCTCCGTTGCGGCCCGCTCCAGCGCCTTCACGACTTGGAAGGGGTCGCCGTATCGCTGCTTGATGGTTTCCGCGTTACGTTCCATGCGAGCAGAATGTCATAGATGATTCAATATGTCAAGAACATGGTGTAAATGTTCACATAAATACTACTAGAACACACATATATTGGCCGTGGGGGCGCGGCGGGACGCAGACGATCAGGCGTTGCCTAACTTCTGCGCGGCGGGTAGGCCGACGGTCTTCCACCAGTCGTCGAGCTCTGGCGTGAAGTACTTGAGGCGGATCTTCTTGTATTCTTTGGTGCTGAAGAGGTTCTTGTGCGGAAAACTGCCTACCCGCTCCTCAATCCGCTTGACCACGTCCATGCAGCCCGAGTAGGTCTCTGCATGGATCATGGTAAAGAGGGGGTAGGGCCAGGTCGGATAGACCGGACGACGGTAACAGTGGCTCACCTCCCGGAAGAGCGCCATCTGCTCGCCCACCGCGTCCACCTGTTCCTCCGGCACCTGCCAGACGACCATGGCGTTGGCCTTGAAGCCTGCGCTGCGGTGGTGCAGGATCCCGGCGAACCGCCGCATGTAGCCCAGGTGCTCCATCTTCTTGGCCCAGGCGAACAGCTCCTCCTCCGTCGACTCCGCCTGCTCAGCCAAGACGGCGAAGGGCATCTCCAGGAGCGGCAGGTCCTCCTGCAGCACGCGAATGAAGCGGATGTCCTGCGGCGCCAGCGGAGGCTTGGCGGCCCAGCGCTTCTGCTCGTCGTAGATCTCCTCGCGCGCTTCGAGCGGGGCTTCGTGGCCCGTGAGGTCCAGCTTGACGCCGATCTTGTAGAGCCGCAGCGTCGGCAGCAGAATCGTTTCCTCCGCGCCGCCGAGCGCATGGAGGATGTCCACGACCCGCTTGAGGGAGTCGCCAGGCGGCACGGCGATGGTGAACCAGAGGTTGAACGGGTCGTTGCGCTTATAGTTGTGCGAGACGCCGGGATGCTGGTTGACGACCACGGCGGCCGCGTCCGCCTGTTCCGGCGCGGTGCGCATGGCGACCAGGCAGCTCTCGTAGCCCAGCGTGCGCGTGTCGAAGATCGCGGAGATCTGCCGAATCACCTGGTTGGCCTTGAGCGCGGTGATGCGGCGGAGACATTCCTGCTCCGTCAGGCCGAGTTTCTCCCCAAACACTTCGAAGGGGCGATGGGCGATCGGAAACTGCTTCTGGACCGCGGTCAGCAGCGCCTTGTCAGTCTCATCGAAGGTCTGTGTCGCGGTCGTCATTCCACCACCTGCTGGGCTGCGCCGCAGGCGCAGCGGCCCGCGGAGCGGAGCGGATCCGTCCAGGAGCGGGCCGCGCCCGGCCGCAAGGCTCGGAGCATGCACTCAGTGGCCGGTCGGCCGGCAGGTGGTGGGATCATCAGCCGGCCTGCGCCACGCCCTGGGCCCGCCCGCCCGGCGCGGCGGGGGCGACCGCGAGGCCGAAGTTCTCCGCATACAGCGCGGCCACGCGCTGCAGCGCCTCGTGCGGGAGCGCGGGCAGCGTGGGGGCGGCGGTGAATTCGCGCAGCAGCGCCTCACTGTAGAGGTTCGGGAGGACCGACGCCACGGAGGGCTCGTTGAGGATGAACTGGATCGCCGCCTGCCCGAGCGTCCGGCCCCCCTCGGTCAGAAAGCCCAGCTGCTCCACCTTCTTGAGGCCGTTCACCTGCCACTCGTGCTTGCGGTCTTCCGTGCTCACCCGGTGGAATCGGTGGTCGCTTTCCGCAAAGACGGTCTCCGGCGTCACCGTCCCGTCAAGCAGCCCGGAGGCATGGGGCACCCGGACCAGGAAGCTGCGCCCGGCCCGGCGGCCCGACGGGAAGAGTGAGCGGCCGAGCATCTGCTCCAGCAGGTTGTAGATGATGTAGACAAAATCGGTGCGGCGCTCCTCGAGCGCGTACGCCCCTTCGTCAATCTGGCGCTCGTTGATGGCCGGCCCCAGGGACGGGCCGTACGCGCGGATCTTCCCTGCCTGCTTCAGCGTCTCGAGCGTCGCGAACAGGTCATCGCGCTGCAGCGCGTCGAGCCGCGGGTTGTGCAGCTGGTAGAGGTCGACATGGTCCGTCTGGAGCCGCTTCAGGCTCTCCTCCAGCGCGAACCGCGCGTAGTCCGGCCGCCAGTCGTGCGGCAGCTCTTCATGACCGCGCCGCGTTGTGTGATGATAAAAATCGTAGCCGAATTTTGTCCCAATCACGATGCGGTTGCGGACATCGCCCAGCGCCTTAGCCAGCAGCGTCTCGCCGTAGCCATTGCCAAACGTGTCCGCGGTATCAAAGAACGTGATGCCGCGGTCGAAGGCCTCGCGCAGGAGCCGCAGCCCGACGGCCTCGTCCTTGACGCCCCACCACGTCGTAGCCACGGTCCAGACGCCGAAGCCGACCTCCGACACCTGGACGCCGGTTGAGCCGACCGCCCGCTGCTTCATGGCCGCGTCCTCCGCGTGCGCATCAGTCGAACACCTCAGCGGGCACGCCCGTCATCCACGTCAGGCGGGTGGCGATGGTCTCCAGCTCGGCGCGGGGCACCTCGGTAATGCCCTCGGCCGCCGTGCCCCGGTCCACGGTATAGACCTGGACCGCGAGCGGACGGATCTCACCGACCGCGCGAATCCAGGCGGCCACATGGGCCTCACCGGTGTTGTCATAGGTCCCCTGGATGAACATGCTCTGCAGAATGCTGCCCGGCACCGCTTTCAGGGCGTCCACGAAGTCGTCGAACGAGAGCCGCACGAGCGGCAGGTTGATGCGCTGCCAGGTCGCGGGATCGGCCGCATCGAACTTGAGGTAGCGATCGTCGAGCCGCGCCAGGGCCTCCCGCACCCGCGGCCGGCGGACTTGCGTAGCATCGGTGAGGATGCCGAGGCGCGCCGCGGGGAACGAGACGTCGCGCAACCGCCGCAGCCCCTCGACGAGTTCCGGGAGGTCCGGGTGCAGCGTTGGCTCGCCGTTCCCGGCCAGCGTGATGTGGTCCACCCGCGTGCCCGCCGCCGCATGCGCCTGAAAGGCGGCCGCGATCTCCTCCAGGAGCTCCGGGGCCCGCCTGAGTCCTTCCCCGCTGGCATCGGCCGGCTCGGTCCATCCGTATTGGCAGTAGACGCAGTTCGACGAACAGACCTTGCGCGTCAGCGGCAGGAGGTTGATCCCGAGCGAGGCTCCCAGCCGCCTCGATTGCACCGGTCCGTACACGACGGAGTCCTGAAGGGGAATCGTGGCGGGCATGAAGACACGGCTATTCTAGGTGACGGATCCGACGACGTCAACGACCGGACGGACCGGCAATCGGGGTCAGACCCCGTCCGGCGTCACGACTGCCTGAGCGGCCGCGGAGGGGTCAGACCCTACTTGGCGGGAGCCTTCGGCGCCTCGCGGCGCTTGAAGACGCGCTCAATGCGCAGGAGCAGATCGTCGTGGTCGAATGGCTTGATCACGTAATCCTCGATTCCTTCCAGCTCGAAGAGGTCCTTCATCCGGTCGCGCGCCGTCAGGACGATGACGGCGATCTTGCCACGCCCGTATTTGGCGTTGAGATCGCGCAGGGTCGAATAGCCGTCTTTCACCGGCATGAGCACGTCGAGGATGACGAGGTCCGGCCGCTGCTGCTCGATCAGTTGGAGCGCCTGCTGGCCGTCCTTGGCGGTCGTCACCTGGTAGCCCTTGGACTGCAAGCGGATCTTGACGGCCAGCGCCAGCTGTTCCTCATCGTCGGCCACCAGGATCGTCTTCCCCTCAGCCATACGCGCTGACTCCTTCCCCCGGTCCATGCAGGACTTCGCGGACCGTCTGCAGTAGTATGTCGGAATCGAAGGGCTTGTGCAAGATACTCTGCGCGCCCAGCCAGACCGCGTTCTGCTGCACGGCCTTCTCCGGCACCGCCGTGAGCACGATGAGGGGGATCTCGGCCAGCTGCGGGTCCGCCTTCAGCCGGCGGCACACCTCGTAGCCGCTGACCTCCGGCATCAGCAGGTCCAGAATGATGAGGTCCGGCCGATGCTGCGCGATCCGCTCCAGAGCCTCTCGTCCGTTGCCGGCCGCATCGCACACGTAGCCCGCGGCGCTCAGCCGCACGGAGAGCGCCTGGACCAGGTCCGGTTCGTCGTCCACCAACAGGATGCGGGCTCCCATGCTCATGACCTCCCTGCGCGTGCCTGCAACGCTTCCTGGACCTTGGCCACGAGGTCCTCCAGCTGGAAGGGCTTGGCGATGTAGTTGTAGCTGGCGGTCTCCATGCCGAGCTCGCGGTCCTTCCGCTCGCCCTTGCCGGTCACCATGATGACGGGGATGCGGCTGGTGCCCGGATCTTCCTTCAGCAGGTGGTACACCTCGTAGCCGTTGAGGACGGGCATCATGACGTCGAGCAGCACGAGATCCACCGGCTGTTTCTTCACCTGCTCGAGGGCGTCCGGGCCGTTCGCGGCCACCAGCACCTCGTAGTCGCGCAGCTCCAGCGCTTCCTTGAGGAACCGGCGGATTTTCGGCTCGTCATCGACCACGAGGATGCGCACCCGGGTCTGCGCGGTCGCGTCCAGCCGGCGCTCGGTCACCTGGAGCAGCTCCTCCTCCGTGACCCCCTCGTCCGGGTAGGTGGCGGTCGCCGTCGTGATGGACAGATGCGCCGTGGCGCTGCCGATGGTGAAGACCCGCCCTTCGAGCACCCGCTTCATGCGTTCGCCGATGCTCTGCGCCGCCTCCCGGCCGACCTCGGCGAGGATCACGACCATCTCCCCGCGCTGCCATCGCACCACCACGTCGCCGGCCTGCCGCCGCACCGCCTCCCGCACCACCCCTTCGACGTCCTTCAGGAGGAGGCTGACCGCTTCCACGCCGTAGAGCGCCTTGAGCTGGTGGAAGTCCTTGATCGCGAACACGACGACCGAGAGCCGCGTCTGGTTGCGCTTCGCGTGCTCGATGCCGGCACGGAGATATTCACGGAACACTTCCTCCACATGGTACTTGGGCAGTGTGAAGTAGAAGGTCGAGCCCTGGCCGACCTGGCTCTCGGCCCAGATGCGCCCGCCATGCAGCTCGACGAGGCGCTTGCTGATCGCCAGCCCCAGCCCCGTGCCCTTCGATCCCGCCACGCCCGGAAGGCGCTGGAACTGCTGAAACTTCTGGAACAGCTTCGGGAGATCCTCGGGGTTGATCCCGATGCCCGTGTCCTGCACGCTGAAGCGCACTTCATTCGGCTGCTCGTCCACGCGCACCGTGATCCGGCCGGGCCCCTTCGTGTACTTGATGGCGTTGCTCAGCAGGTTGAGGAGCACCTGCGTGACTTTGTCCTCGTCGGCGAAGGCGGCGGCGATGCGCTCGGGCGCCTCCGACTCGAGCGTGATCTGGTGGCTTTCGGCCAGCGGGCGCATCGAGCGCACCAGCTGCTCCAGGAGCGGGCCGACCTCGATGAAGCCCTTGGTGAGAATGACGCGGCCGGCCTCGATCTTGGCCATGTCGAGCAGGTCGTCGATGATGCGGGCCAGCCGCTCGACGTTCGCCTTGATGATGCCGAGGAAGTCCTCTTGGCTCTTCGTGAGCGGCCCGGCGATCTGGTCCGCCAGGATGCCGCTGAACTCCTTGATCGTCGCCAGTGGTGTACGCAGCTCGTGGCTCACCATCGAGACCAGATCCGATTTCAGTTGGTCCAGCCGCTTGAGCTCTTCGTTCGCCCGGCGCAGTTCCGCATTGCGCTCCTCGAGGAGCCGGGCATGCTCCCACAGTTCGGTCTGCAGTTGCTCGCGCTCGCCCCGCAGTCGGAAGCGCTCGAGACTCTCCCGCAGCACGACCGGCAGGGCCGCCAAGTGCCCCATCGAGGGCGATTTCACGACGTAGTCGTAGGCACCTAGCTTCATGGCCTCGACGGCCGCCTGCTCATCGCCGTGGCCGGTGACGATGACGCACACGGCCGCCGGCTTAATCGTGCGGATGCGCCGCAGCACCTCCAGCCCCTGGATGTCCGGCAACTTGCGATCAATCAAATAGATGTCGTAGTCGCGGGCGAAGCACCGATCCAGCCCCTCGCGCCCGCTGCGGGCGACCTCGACGGTGAAGCCGTCCTTCTCGAGGACGTCGCGCACGAGGACGCTCTGACCCTCGTCGTCCTCAAACAGCAGCACGGAGATCGCGTCGTCGGCCATGGCCGGTGCTCCGGGTGCCTACTCCGGGAACCGCACGATGTCCAGTAAGAGCCCCAGCGCCTTGATGCGCGTCTGGAACTCCTCGTACTGGACCGGCTTCACGACATAACTGCTCGCGCCGAGTGCGTAGCAGCGGTTGACTTCCATCTGGTCATCCGTTGACGTCAGCATGAGCACGGGGACGAGCCGCAGTTTCGGATCCGCCTTCACCTTCTCCAGGACCGCGTAGCCGTCCGCCTTCGGCATCTTGATGTCCAGGAGCAGGAGACCGGGCCGCGGGAATTTCGCGGCGTCCTGGTAGGCGCCGCGGTGATAGAGATAGTCCAGCGCCTCCTGCCCGTCACGGACTTCGATGATCTCGTTGACGATGCCGCCGGCGCGCAGGTTCTCGCGGATGAGGAGCCGGTGCCCCTCGTCATCCTCTGCGAGCAGAATGGTTATGGATTGCCGTGGTGCCGACATGCCTCACCCCCGCGTGACGACTGGTTGGCTGCGCGGCAGCGTGACGATGAACCGGCTGCCTCGCCCGCGCTGCGACTCGACCCGCACGCTCCCCCCGTGGGAGCGCACGATCTTCCGCACATACGCCAGGCCGATCCCCTCGCCCGGCACGTTCACGGTCTGCAGCCGGGTGAACATCTGGAAGACGCGCGCTTGATCCTCCTGGGCGATGCCGACTCCGGTATCCTGCACGTAGAACTCGACGGCGTCTCCCGCCTCGTCCCCGCCGATCTCGATGAAGCGTCGCTCCGACGCGCCCATGTAGCTGATGGCGTTCGAGACGAGGTTGGACAGCACCTGATTGATCTCGTTGCGGCGGCACGGGACCCGGGCCGGGAGGGGCTGGCGGATAATTTCGATCCCGTGGTCCTTGAGTTGGTGCGCGAAGGTTTCCAGGACGTCGTCCAGGATCGTGTTAAGGTCGTTGGGCTGGATGGGATCGGCCTTGCGGCCCACCCGCGAGATGGCCAGCAGCGAGGAGAGGAGCGCGTCCATTTTCTCCACGCCCTTGCTGATGAACCGGAGCGACTCGGTCATTCGGGTGTCGAGCTCGCGGGTCAGGCCTTCCGCCTGAGCCCGCGGGCCGTTCGCCGGCTGCTGGGCCGCCAGCTCCTCCAGCATCTTCACGGCTTCCTGCATCAGCGGTCTGAGCCGCGAGGAAAACCCCTGGATGTTGATGAGGGGGGCACGCAAGTCGTGCGAGACCACGTGCAGCAGATCCTCCATCTCCTGGTTGAGTGTCCGCAGCTCCTGCGTGGTGCGCTCGAGTTCGCGGGTGTGGGCCTGGAGGTCGGCCTTCGAGGTCTGGAGCTCCTCCACCATCCGGTTGAAGGCCCGCGCCAAGTCGCTGAGTTCATCATTCGTGGTCACCGGCACGCGCTCGGTCAGGTTCCCATACCGGGCGATGCGTTCGGTGGTGCTGGTCAGCTCCGCGAGCGGCGTCGTGATGCTCTTCGTGTAGTAGCGCCCGAAGACGAGAATCACGACCAGCACTTCGACCGCGATCAGGAACGAGAAGAAGAGGAAATGGCGCAACGGGGCATCAAAGTCTCTCGGGAACGTCACGGAGACGAAAGTCCACAGCGAGCCCGCCGGGTGCACGAATGCCACGACCCGATGCTGTCCCACCCGGTCCACCCAGACCCCCTCGTACCCCACCAGGTGGCGCGCGGGCCTCGCGAACCGCTCCTCATCCAGGTGCTGAAATCCCTGGGGGTGCGGTGTCGCGATCCGGCCGGCCTCATCCACGGCGAACACGTAGCCGTACTTGCCCAGCGCGGCCTTCTGCACGATCCGCATGCGGTCCTCCAGTCGCCGGAACGGCCCCATCTGCTGGGCGCCCACCCGGAGGTGCGTCAGCGCGCGGTCCTGTAAGTGCTCCTCAGTCACCACCTGCCCCAAGGTGTAGGCCGCCGGCAGCAGCAGCGACAGCACCGCCACGCCCAGGATGCACGTGGTCGTGAAGAACTTGAGCCCCATCGGGACATGGCGCACCGGCAGCGGCGCCACCAGGCGGCGGCTGCACCAGGCGACCACCGGGTACAGCGCGCGAGTGGTGCCATAGTAGCAAAAGGCGCCCATCATGCCCCCGACCAGCGGAATCGCGGGCATGGTCTTGGCGATTTCTTCCCAGGGTTGATTCGCCGCGAGGTGCACGATGCTGGTGCCCACGAGGTAGCCGACCGCCGCGGCCGCGAACGCACCCAGGGCCACCTTCCACGGCAACTGGAGGGCGCGGGTGTACACGGCGGCGCACTCGGCGGGCTCCACGGCCGCCCCCGCGTTCCATCGCCCCAAGGACGCCCCGATCGGCCGATACCAGCGCCAGGGCAGGAGCAGCACGCCACAGCCGCCCACCAGCGGCACGAGCGTAAAGTACATGAGGTACGTCCAGGCCCATTGCGTGTCATTCAGGAGCCAGGCGAGCACGCCATAGGTGAAGGCCGGCCCATAGCCGAAGAAGAGGAGACCCACGAGCCAGGCACGCAGCAGGCGCATCCGGATCCGGCGTGGGGTGGGCAGCTCGGCCACCCCGGGCGTCGGCACAGGCGCGCCATCGCGCGCAAGCGGGGCGTTGACAACGCTCATGGGATTTTACGTGTGGTGGACATAAAACTAAGTATACCTGACGCGCGCAGCGCGAAGGAACGGAACGCACGAGTGGAACGGGGGTTAGAGCGTGGCGGCCCACCGCAGGAAGCGGCGCAGGGTGGCGTGGTGGGCGCGGAGGAACCGGATCCACACGGCCGGGGTGATGTCTCCTGCATGGAGGAGGCGGCCCGACGCGTCGGTGACCCCGAAGGTCTCCAGCCGCCACCGCACGAGCGGCGAGGACCAGGGCGCCAGCAGATGGGGCCACGCCAGGCGCGCGGCGACCCAGCACATCTTCAGGATGAGCATGCGCCGGCAGGGCGGCTACTTCGCCGCCTGCCGCACTGCCGCCAGCGCGGCGTCGTAGTTGGGGTGAGAAGCCAGCTCGGGGACATATTCGACGTATCGCACCGTGCCTGAAGCGTCCACCACGAAGATGGACCGCGCGAGCAGGCGCAGTTCCTTGACGAGCACACCATAGGCCAGGCCGAACGAGGCGTCGCGGTGGTCCGAGAGGACCTGCACCTTGTCCACGCCGGCCGCGCCGCACCAGCGCTTCTGGGCAAAGGGCAGGTCCATGCTGATGGTCAGGATGGCCACATTGGGCAACGTCGCGGCTTCCTGATTGAACCGGCGCGTCTGCGCATCGCAGATGCCGGTGTCCAAGGAGGGCACGACGCTGATGAGCCGCGTCTTCCCCCTGGAAGCGGCGAGCGTCACGGTCGAGAGATCGTGGGCCAGGACCTGGAACTCCGGAGCCGCCTGCCCGACCTTGACCTCGGGGCCCAGCAGAGTTTGGGGCTTGCCCTTGAACGTGTACACGTTCGTCCGCTCGGGAATCCGTGCGCTGGTCGCAACGGGCATGTGGGCCTCCTGCGTGGTCTCACGGCGAGGAATGCATGCTAGCAGAGGAGCGCCACGACCGTCAACGCCAGAAGGGATCAGACACATCGTGTCTGACACCGTACAATAACCCCATGCCGATCCCGCTGCTCCTGCATGCCCGGCACCGCGCCCACCCGCCGGTGACCTATGACGCCCTCGGCGACTGGGTCGTCCCCTGGCGCTTCGGGGCGTTTGAGCAGGAGTATCGGACGCTCCGGGCCGGCGCGGGCCTCGTGGACTACTCGCGGCTGGCGCGCGTCGAGATCACCGGCCCTGACCGGGTGACGTTCCTCCACAGCCTCTTGAGCCAGGAGATCCGCGGGGTGCCCGCCGGCCGCGGGTGCCGGGCGGCGCTCCTGACTCCCACGGCGCATGTGGAGGCGGAGTTGCTCGTGCTGGCGGAGCCCGACGCGCATCAGCTCCTGTGCGACGCGCACCGCGCGGCGCGGGTGGCAGCGTGTCTCGAGCGGCAGCACGTCATGGAGCAGCTCACCATCGTCAACCACGAGCGGCGCGAAGCCGCGCTGGCCGTGCAGGGTCCGCGCACGGCGGCGGTGCTCTCCTCGATCCTGTCCTGCGCGCTGCCCGAGGGCGAGCAGGCGCATGCCGCGGGGCGCGTGGGCGGGGTGCCGATCCGTGTGGTCCGACACAGCCTGACCGGTGACCCCGGCGTGCTGCTGCTCGTCCCGGCCGACGAGGCCGCGACCGTGTGGCACCAGGTGCAGCGCGCCGGGGCGGAGCCGGTCGGCTGGGAGGCCCTGAACGCCGCCCGTCTCGAAGCGGGCGTTCCGTGGGAGGGCGTGGACTTCGATGCCTCGCGCCTCCTGCCGGAGACCGGTCTGGAGACGCGGCTGGCCAGCGATGCGAAAGGCTGCTATCTCGGACAGGAAATCGTCGCCCGAATGGCGCGCGGCTCCGCGAACAAGCGGCTGGTCGGCCTGCGCGTGACGGGCGGCGTCGTGCCGCACCGCGACGACGCCGTGGAGCACGCCGGCGCGCCGTCGGGCCAGATCACCAGCGCGTGCGTCTCCCCGCGCCTGGGCACGGCGCTGGCGCTGGGCTACGTCACGCGGCCCTGGTACGCGCCGGGCACCGCGGTCGAGATCGTGCGGGACAGGCAGCGGGTGACTGCGGCGGTGATCGCGCTCCCCGTCCCGCGGCCGGCGGCCGAGGAGGCGTGGACCGGCATCAGTCCTGGTGGTAGCGGATGAATTCCTTGAGGTGGGACAAGGACTGCAGGGTGGGCATGCGATCCAGGAACACCTTCCCGGCCAGGTGGTCGCATTCATGCTGGATGATGCGCGCGAAGAAGCCGTGGGCCTCGAACCGCACCTTCTCGCCTTTCCGGGTATAAGCTTCCACCTCCAGCGCGTCGGCGCGGGGCACCCGCCCGCGTAGTTCGTCCACGCTCAGGCAGCCCTCCCAGTCCTCGATCTGGCGTTTGGAAGACGAGAGGATCCGTGGGTTAATGAGGACCGTCAGCGGGATGGGCCCTTCCCCGGGATAGCGGCGGTTCTCCTCCACTTCGATCACCGCGATCTGCTTCGAGACGTGCACCTGGGGCGCAGCCAGGCCCACGCCATCATATTCTCGCATCGTCTCGACCATGTCATCAAGGAGCCGCTGCAAGTCCGGCGAGGAAATCGTCTCCTTGGCCACGGGTGCTGCGGGCTTGCGGAGGACAGGATGCCCGAGCCGCGAGACCTTGAGAATCGCCATCTACGACGCGCCCCCGACCAGTGACCGGTGCTCCGGGTGTCGCGACAGGTACGCCCCGCCGAGGTACGAGCACGACGGGATGACGGTCAGGCCCTGGGCCTTCGCGTAGGCGAAGGCGGCGTCGCCGAGCCGCTCGGCGACGCCCCGACCGCGGAACGCCTCGGGGACGTAGGTGCGATGCAACTCAATCTCGCCGGCGCGCTGCCGGTAGTTCAGCTCGGCCTCCTGTCCGTCGAGCCGGACGACGAAGCGGTGACGCGCCGGGTCGTGGGTCACCGGGGGGAGGTCCGACATGGCGGCATTATAAATGCGCCCATGAACACATTGCAACATGCGGGCGCATTTACCCTGAGCGAAGTCGAAGGGTCACCCCTCGACGCGCCCCGCCGTAGGCGGGGCTTGCTCGGGGCGAATGGCACCACACGACGTTGGGTTGTGATGGTGGTTCCATTCGGAGGCTGCCCTCCGGCGTTGCAACGCACCGTCCGGTCGCCTATCATGACGCCATGGACCCGGTGACACTGCTGCTCGACGAGCTCATCCGCGTGAGGCCGCGCACGCGCCAGGCCCTGCGGCAGGCCAAGACCCGCGTTGCCGCCGCGACCGGCACCGGGCTGCTGCGCAATGAGGCGCTCCTGCGGCGCTACCGCGAGGACGTCGCGCGCGGCGCACGGGCCTGCGACCGCGGCCTCGAAGTCCTGCTCACCGTGAACGCCATTCGGTCCGAGTCTGGCGTCGCCACCGTGACGGTGATCACCGAGCCCTCTGCGTGCCCGGGTCGCTGCGTCTATTGCCCCACCGAAGCTCGAGCGCCGAAGAGCTACCTCCCGAACGAGCCGGCCGTGCTGCGCGCGCTGCGCAGCGATTTCGACCCGTACGGCCAGGTGCGGGCCCGGCTCGAGGCCCTGGACCAGACCGGGCATGCGGTGGACAAGATCGAGCTCATCATCAAGGGCGGGACCTGGTCGTTCTACCCGGAGCGGTATCAGGAGCGGTTCGTCCAACAGTGCGTCGCCGCCGCGAATCACTACCGGGGCGAGGGGCACGGGACGCGGGGCGAGGAGGACCTCGAGCAGACGCTCGCAGCCAACGAGCAGGCGGGGTGTCGGGTAATCGGGATCACGATTGAGACGCGGCCGGACTATGTCACTCCGGACGAGGTCAGGCGGCTACGCCGGCTCGGCGTGACCCGTGTCGAACTGGGCGTGCAGTCGCTCGAGGATGCGGTGCTCGCGCGCATCGTGCGGGACCACGGCACCGCCGAAGTCCGGGCCGCCACGCGCCTCCTCAAAGACGCCGGCTTCAAGGTCGCCTACCACCTCATGCCGAACCTGCCGGGCGCGAGCCCGGCGAGCGATCTGCGAAGTCTGCAGGGGCTCTTCGAGGACCCGGAGTATCAGCCGGACACCTTGAAGCTCTATCCGTGCGTGGTCGTCGAGACCGCCGAGCTGTACGAGTGGTGGCGGGATGGGCGGTACCAACCGTACGACGATGAGACGCTCATCGCGCTCCTGGTCCAGATGAAAGCCGCCGTGCCGCCGCACGTGCGCATCGAGCGCGTGATCCGCGATATCCCGTCCCCGTCCATCCGGGCGGGATGTCTGGCGACGAACCTGCGCGAGACCGTGCGCCGCCGGATGGCCGTCCGCGGCCTGCGGTGCCGCTGCCTGCGCTGCCGCCAGGTGCGGGCCGACGCTGCGGGGGACTTCGTGCTCACCCGGCGCGACTACGCTGCGTCGGGAGGCGCTGAGGTGTTTCTCAGCTTTGAGGATCCAGTGACGGACCGGGTGGCGTCCTTCCTGCGGCTGCGGCGGCCCGCACCGGATGCGCCGGCGGCGTGGCCCTCGCTGCGCGGGGCCGCACTCCTGCGCGAACTGCACACCTATGGGCGCCATCTCCCGCTGCACGAGCGGACGGAGGACGCTCCGCAGCACCGCGGCTTCGGGCGACGGCTGCTCCAGGAAGCCGAGCGCATCGCCAGCGAGGAGTGGCAGGTCCGGCAGCTGGCGGTCATCGCGGGCGCGGGCGTGCGGTCGTACTACCGGCGGCTTGGCTATGCGCTGCAGGACACCTACATGGTGAAGACGTTGGAGGTGGAGATGGACGAACGCCCCGCGGCAACCACCGAACAAAAAAGTGCCAGGCACCTTTCGAACGAAAGGTGCCTGGCACCTGCTCTTTGACGGACGGCGTTAGTTGACGAGCTTGTTGCCGGGCCGCTTCGGCGGGTCGTTCTTGGGACGCTCTGGGGCGACCGGATTGTTCTTAAACGACGGGGTCAGGTCTTTGTTGATTTTGGCATACGCCTGGTCTTCCTCCTCGGAGGCGACGATCGCGCCGACCGGGCACTCGGGCAGGCACAGCCCGCACGAGATGCACACCTCCGGGTCGATGATCATGAACTCCTGATTCTGGTGGTCGCCGGGATGGATGCACTCAACCGGGCAGACCGTGGCGCACACGGCATAGCGCTCACCAAGGCATTTCTCCGTGATCACATACGACATGTCACTGAACCTCCTCAAGATGCGTGGACGAGCACGGCGAATGTGGCGTCATCCTCCACAGGCCGTGCGGCGAGCGTCAAGGAAAACCACCGTCGGGCGCGTCAGGGCTCTTCGAGGACCAGCAGCGACTCAGTATCGCGAATGCCTTCAATGCGCCGGATGCTCGAGAGGACGACGGCGAACTCTTCGTACGGCTCCGCGTCCACGAAGGCGACGAAATCAGGGTCGCCGGTGACCGGATAGACCATCTTGACGCCGGCGAGGCGCCCCACGGCATCCTGCACCGCGTGCTCGCGTCCCGGGACCACATCAATCATGATGAACGCCTTGGGCATTCCGCACCTCACGGCGGTATTGTAGCCGACCGCCGCGCCCAACTCAAGCCGCCCCGCCGCTTGCGGCGGCCGTGGCCGAAGCGTATCCTAGCCGCGATGGCTCGCCCTCCTGCGCGATGCCCGGTGACTGCCGGGTGGCTGCTGGCCTCCCTGCTCGGCGCCGGCTGCGCGATGGGATCGTCCCAGCTGGTCGTCACCGCCCCGGTCGTCGATCTCCGCGCGAAACCCTCGAGCGCGGTCCCCGACACCCACGATCCGCTGCAGGAAACCCAGCTGCTCTACGGCGAGGTAGTACGCGCACTCCGACGCCAAGGGTCCTGGGTGTATGTCGAGGCGACGGAGCAGACCGAGTTCAGTCACAGCGGCCGCTGGCAAGGCTATCCCGGATGGGTGCCCGAGGCGGCCCTGGCCCCGGCGGATCGTCTCGTGCTGCCGCTCATCGTCGTGGTGGAGCCGTGGGTACAGGCCTATGAGGACGCCCATCTGCGCCGACACTCCGACCGGCGCTTCCCGATGGGCACCCACCTGCGCGCCACCAGCTTCGGCGATGCCGTGTGGCGCGTCGAGCTTTACGACGCCGCCGGATTCGCGTGGCTGCCCTTCCGCAGTGCGCGCGCGCTGCACGAGGCGCGCCGCCTGAGTCCGGACGTCCAGCGCCGAGAGATCGTGCGCGCGGCGGAGCGATTCCTTGGGAGCGCCTACTACTGGGGCGGGCGCACCGCCTCGACCCGCACCGAGGGCCAGGTCACCGGGGTCGATTGTTCCGCGCTGGTCAACCTCGCGTATCGCACGGTCGCCGTGGAGATCCCCCGCGACGCGCACGAGCAGTTCCTGAAGGCGCGCCCGGTGGAGCAGCCAGGACCGGCCGACTTAGTGTTCCTCTCCGCGCGCGATGATCCCACGCGCGTCGTCCACGTCATGCTCTATGCCGGGAACGGGCACGTGATCGAGGGCCCGGGCACCGGCCAACAGGTGCGGCACATCACGCTCGCGCAGCGGTTGGGCCGGCCGCTCGAGGCGCTCCCGCCCGGCAGCGTCGTGGACGGCCAGACCGTGTCCTACGGCGCGTTCCTGCCGTGACCGCGTGCTGGGCCGTCGGGGGCCTGCTTGCCCTCGTCGCGGCCCTGCACGTTCTTCAGCACGCTCCCCGCAGCGCATGGTGCTTCCGCTGGCTGCCCCTGCCGTTCTGGTGCTATGTGCTGCCGGCCGTGCTGGTCTCGGCCGGATGGCTCCCCGCGGGGGAGCCTTCGTACGCCTGGGTGACCCGCTGGCTGCTGCCCTTCGCGCTGGGGCTCCTGCTGCTCGGTGTGGATCTGCCCGCCGTCGCCCGCACGGGGCGCCACGCGTTGGGCGCGGCCGCGGTCGGCGCGCTGGGGGTGTGCGCCGGATCGGTGCTGTGGACCTGGGCCGGGCATGCGCACCTGGGTGCGGAGGCCTGGAAGGGTGCTGGAGCTCTCGCAGGCACATGGACCGGCGGCAGCCTGAACCTGCTCGCGCTCCAGCAGGTGTTGGACATACCCGACGACGTGTTCGCCCCCCTGATTCTCGTGGATGCCGTGATCGCGTACGGGTGGATGGCGCTGCTGGTCACCCTCTCCGGCTACCAGACGCCGATCAATCGCTGGCTCGGTGCGGAAGTACGGGACCTGCAGGTGGGTGAGGGTGCGTCTCGGCCGCCGCGTCGTCCGGCACAGGCACTCGGATCAGCCGCGGCCGTGGGGCTGAGTGCGCTGCTCATGCTGCTCTCCGCCGCCATCGCCGCGCGCCTGCCCCCGACGGCGCTGGTCGGCTCACGCAGCGCCTGGATGATCCTGGTGCTCACGACGCTGGCGCTGGCCGGCTCCCTGCATCCTGCCCTGCGCCGCATCGCGGCCGACGGAGAACGGCTCGGCCTGATCTTGCTGTCGGTCGTGCTGGCCGGGTTGGGTGCCCAGGCGAGTCTGGCGGCGTTTCGGGACGCGGCAGGGTGGTTGGCGGTCGGCGCCGGAGTGGCGCTGGTGCACGGGGTCCTGCTGCTGGCCGTGGGACGCTGGCGGCACATCCCATTGGGCGTGCTGGCCACGGCGAGCCAAGCCAACTTCGGCGGGGTGGTGTCCGGCCCGCTCGTCGGGGCGGTCTATCACCGGGCCCTGGCGCCGGTGGGGCTGCTCCTTGCCGTGGCAGGCAACGCGGTCGGCACGTACCTGGGGTGGGTGACGGCGCACGCCGTCAGGTGGCTGGCGCGGTGACGCTTACGGGAGCTGCCGGAACACGGCGACGACCTTGCCGAGGATGGTGAACGGCTGCCCCTTGGTGACGACGATCGGCTCGAGGCTGGGATGCTCGGGCTGCAAGCGCACGCGGTCACCGTCCTTGAAGAAGCGCTTCACCGTGGCCTCATCGCCGAGCAGGGCCACGACGACATCCCCGTCCTGCGCCGTGGCCTGATGGTGCACGATGACGTGATCCCCCTCGAAGATGCCGGCGTTGATCATGCTGTCGCCCTTGACCTTGAGCGCGAAGTGCTGGCCGGCCGCATCCGGCTTGGCCCCCAGCCACGCGCCGTCAATGACCACGTGCGATTCCACGTGTCCCTCCGCCAGCATCGGCTCCCCCGCCCGGATGCGGCCCAGGATTGGTACGCGCAGCGCGCGCTGGAACGGCTCCATGAGATCCAGGAGACTGATGGTGCGGGCGCGCGGCTCGCGCTTCAGGAACCCCTTGCGGGCGATGGCATCCAGGTGACTCGTGACCCCGCGCAGGCTCTTGATGCCGAGCAGCTTGCCCAGCTCGCGGATGGTTGGCGGATAGCCGCGCGCGCGGATCCAGGATCGGATCGCTTCGAGCACCGTCTGCTGCCGGTTCGTCAGTCGCGAGGATTTTCTGGCCATCGTGTCCACTGTACTAGACGCACGTCTAGTCGTCAAGGGAAGGTCAGATCGGCCGGGAGGCAGCCGCCACCGCCCGCAGCGCGGTCAGGGTGTCCTCCAGCTGCCGCTTGATCACCTGCAAGTCCGCCTCGGTCAGCGGCGTATCGAAGAGGTGTTGCATGAGGAGGATGGCCTGGCGCAGCGCGGCCAGCCCTCCGGCCAGGTCGTCCTGCGCGAGGCGGCCGCGCCCGACGTCAGCTGACAGGGTGGCTGCCTTGAGGGCCAGGGCGGCGTCATCCGGCACCTGATGGAGCCCATTCAGCGCCGCGTCCAGCGCCTCGGCGGGTTTGCTGGCTTCCTCGAACCCGCGGCTGAGCCGCCGCCAATACTCCATCCCCACCGCCGGGTCAGCGAAGCGCACATCGCCGTCCGGGATGAACGTCACTTCCCAGGTCTCGAGCAGCGGGTAGCTATAGAGGTGGAGCCGCAGTTCCCGCGGCATGCCGTGCCGGAAGACGAGGACGGTCGCCTCGGCCGCACGGCCCTTGAGCGCCTGGGACACGGCGGCGAAGGCATCGATGGTGGGGATGTCCTGATCCTGAATCCGCACGAGGAGGTCATCGGGGCGCAGATCCGCACGCGCAGCCTGCGAGCCGGGCTCGACGCTCACGATGCGCACGCCCAGGGGACTGTCGGCCACCACGACGTCTCGGAAGAGTGACGGCCACTCCCCGGCCCGCGCGGCGTCAGGGGCAAGGGGCGAGACGCACGTGGCGAGGGAGCACACCAGCAGAGTCCGTCGGAGCGCTCGGCACGCCCCCCGTCCCC
>SBAZ01000137.1 GCA_005239935.1 Planctomycetales bacterium
CCGCGTCAGCCGCGGGCTGGGCCGCCGCTGGTGCCTGCCGCGCTTCGGACAATTCCTCGACCGGCGCGGTTTCCTCTGAGGCCCGGCCCGGCGCTGCCGCGACGCGCGCCGTGTCCGACTTCATGCGGCGCGCCAGGTGCCAGCCCAGCACGCGATTGCGCAGATTGCGGACCGCGAGTCCGAGCGGCGAGCGTTTCAGCTGACGAATGTAGTCGTCCCACCGCGTCTCGGCCGGCACATGGACGGCCGCATCGGGAACGTGCGGCGCTTTCGGGGGAGCGCCCCGCGTGTAGCAGAAATCGTTCATGCCGTCCAGGAAGACCGCCAGGTCCGGCACCGCGCCTTGCTGCAGCAGCGCCTCGAAGAGCTGGCGTTCTTGCGTGGACGTGTAAAACGCCACGCCGAAGTTGTAGACGCGTGCCGGCCGTTTCGGATCCAGCCTGGCCAGCAGGTCCTGCAGGTAGGCGGCGATCGTCTGCTCGTCCGGCACGCCGTAATTGAACGCGCTTGAACCTCCGAACAGAAACACGACGTAGTACCGGTTGCGGTCGATCGGCCAGGGCCCCTGGTGCGGCACGGCGCGGAAGCCCTCCCGGGTCACGTTGACAAACGTCCCCTGGTACGGCGCTTCCCGGAACCGGCCGCCGGTTTCGGCTGCCAGCGGCCGCCCCCAGGTTTCCCGCAGCAGCTGATCAATTTCCGCCGCGGTGAGGCCCGGATACAGCGCCTGAAGCGACCGGCCATATTTCGCCGCCACGGGATTGTCGTGTCCGGCCCGCCCCTGCGCATTGGCTCGCCACGTCATGGCCGCGGCCGCGAGCCCGAAGGCTGCCAGAAGGGCCGTGGAGCCGCGCGGGCGGCGGCGCGTTATCCAGGCAGGCATGAACGCACGACCGCGCGTAGGAACGTCGCCGCCACCTGCGGCCGGCGCACGAGCCCGACGATGAGGTCCCGGTGCCAGTCGAACCGGATGCGGCGCCGAAGCAACCGCATCACGCGCTCGTGGCAGGCCAACCGGATCAGGCAATCAAGTTCGCTATCGGTCAGGTGCTCGGCCACCGTCCGGAAGAACAGCGCGGTGCGAAGCTCCGGCCCGAGCACCGCCCGCCATCGCCGCTCGTATCCGGCGAGACGCCGGGCGGAGAGGTCCCCGGCCCGGAGCGCCTCGGCCAGGGTTTCCGCAGCGATCCGGGCGGCCAGCAGCCCGTAATACAGGCCGCCCCCCGTCGTGGGCTTGGTCTGTCCGGCTGCATCGCCCGCCGCCAGGACCCGCTCCGAGAAGGTGCGGCGCAAGGGCTCGATCGGAATGAGCCACCCCCTGGAGGGCACGCTGTTACCGGCCAGCAGGCCACGCTCGATGAGTGCGCTCACGTAGCAGTGGAATGCTGGCACCGCCGCGGCCGTCGCGCTGACGCCGAACTTCACCCGACCCTCCCCCGTCGGGAGGAACCAGGCGAAGGAGCCGGGCGCCACGCTCCTGCCGAAGAACACCTTGGTCGGACCCTGGTA
Organism: Planctomycetales bacterium; assembly: GCA_005239935.1. Classification (GTDB taxonomy): domain Bacteria; phylum Omnitrophota; class Gorgyraeia; order Aquiviventales; family Aquiviventaceae; genus SBAZ01. The sequence goes on from SBAZ01000137.1 coordinate 1,510, forward strand.
GGCGGCCGGCACGTCCGCCTGCACGGTCTGCAGCACGCGCCGAGGACGCCCCATGCCGAGCTGATCCTGGAACCGGTAGCGCGGTCCGTTGGCGAGCACCACCGCCCTGGCCCTGCAGTGCGTCTCGGCGCCCTCGGTCCGTAGTCCCAGCCGCACTCCGTCGGCCTCCGGTGACAGCGACGAGACCGCGACGCCGGTCCGCAGGCGCGCGCCGGCCTGCTGTGCGAGCGCAGCCAGGCTCTGATCGAACCGTGCGCGGTTGACGAGATAGGCCAACGGACGGGTGGCGCCGTAGCGCACCTTGCTGCCGAGCGGCGACATCAACTCCAGGTCCTGCAGCGCGCCGGTGACGCTGTCTCGCGGCAGCTGTAACGTCTCGAACGCCTCCGCGCCGATCACTCCGGAGCAATCTACCGGCTGGCCGACCACCGGGTGCTCCTCAAGCACCATGACGTCGATCCCCGCCTGCGCCAGGTGGTACGCGGCGAAGCAGCCGACCGGGCCGCCGCCGACGACGCACACCTGCGCTGTGTCAGGGGCTCGGCTCATCACCATTCCCGCGGCGCCCCGAGTCGAGCCGGAGCAGCCGCCAGGCCAGCGCCAGGATGAGGAGGCCCACGGCGACCACCGCGCCCTGCTGGACCGCCTGCGGCCAATAGGTGACTCGATGCAGCGTCGCGCTCCGCAGCCCGAATGTTTCCAACTGTAGCCGGCGAGGAGCGAGGCGGACCTGCTGCTCCACGGCGGCGGCGAGGTTCTCCAGGTAGCGCGCGCTCCGACGCAGCTCGTCGCCGAGCTGTTCCGCCCCGTCCTTCCGAAATCGTGCGGGGCCCAATGACCGGTCCATCAGCCGTTGGATGGTCTGTGTCTGCGCCTGCACTTGCACCCGGATGATCCCGATCTCACGGATAGCCTGGTGCAGCGTGGCGAGTTCCTGATCCACTACCTTTTTCAAGTACGCCTCAGTCTCACGCCCGAGGAGTTCTGCCAGCCGCACGGAGTCGGCCGCCGCGGGCAGCCGCACGGAGACCTGAAGGTGCTCGCCCACGAGCGCCACCCGAATGCGCGCGGCGACCTGCGGGCTTCGGCCTGGCAGGCCATGCTCCCGGAGGACGGCTTCGAGCCGTGCCGGATCCCGCAGGTGCGCCGACACTGCGGAGGGATCAACGATCAATGACCCGGGATTGATCACCGCGGTCGCTTCTTGCGGCGGACCTTCGAAGGCCACGGAGACGCCGGCGGCCACCAATCCTGCAGCGAGTGCCAGCCATACCGCCCGGGGCATCCCGGCACGTGGCAGCGCCGCGAACCTCAGGCCCGTGAGACCTTCTGCTGTCGTGTTTCCCATTTCCCTTTCAAGGTGACGAAGAAAGAGAGCAGGATCAGCCGCACGTCCAGCCAGATGTTTCGGCGGAGCACGTACAGACGGTCGTAGCGAAATTTCTGCCGCCGCGGCACGTCGCGCGGCGCATAGACCTGCGCGAGGCCGGTCAGTCCCGGGCGCACCTGCTGGCGGAATTCGCTGCCGACGATGTCGGCAAGCGTCAGGTAGCGGCCATCCCCGCGGACCTCGATTTCACCCGGAGCCAGCGCTCGCGGACCCACAACACTCATGTCTCCGATGAGGATGTTCCAGAGCTGCGGCAACTCGTCCATGGCGGTGGCCCGCAGCCAGCGGCCGACCCGGGTAATCCGGGGATCGTCCTCGGCGGCTTGCCGCGGCCCACACCGCGCATCCGCGTCAGGCACCATGGTGCGAAACTTCACGCTGCGAAAGTGCCGGCCCCACCGGCCGACCCGCTCCTGCCTGAAGAACACCTGCCCGCCGTCCTCCAGCTTGATGAGTACTGCGAACACCGCCCACAGCGGCAGAGACACGACGAGGCCGACGCCAGCGAGCAGGATGTCCAGGCCGCGCTTGAGCGTCGTGCCGACGGCGGCGACCACCCGCAGCGCCGCGAGCTGGGCTTCCTCGCGGAGGACGAGCGCCACGAAGTATGGCACGTCGAGCGCACGCCGCCACATCCGCCGCGGCTCATGCAGCAGCCGCCAGGCCCATTCAAGGCCGCGTTCGCCGAGCCAGCCGGGCGCCCGCGGAATGGCGCCGGCTGCGAATTTGATCCCGGCGCCGATCCCCACCAGCACCGATGCCTCCAGCCGGTCGCGATGCGCCTCGATCCAGCGCTCTTGCTTGGGCAGTCCGAGCCCTACCCAGACGATGTCCGCCCGGCTGGCGTTGATCCGGGCGACGTCTGCCGCTTCCTCGGCCGGCGTCAGCGCGCGAAATGGGGGCCCCAGCGTCCCGGCAATCTGGAGCGCGGGAAACGCCGCTCGGAGCCGCTCCACGAGCCGGGCCAGCACCGGTTCGGCGTCGCCATAGAAAAACACCCGGTGCCCGCGCGCTGCGGCCGCGCCGCACAAAGCCCAGAGAAAGTCGGTGCCACAGACCCGCGCCGGCACCCGGTAGCCGCGTCGACGAGCCATCCAGACCACCGAGAACCCGTCCGGTAAGAACAGATCGACCTGCTCGAGCACACGCCGGAAGTCCGGACGCCGCCTGGCTTCCAAGAGCGCGTGCATCCCGCTCGCCACAATCCACCGGCCCCGGTCGCCCCGCGCAATCCATCCGGAGACTGTCTCGACCGCCTCGGTCATCGTGACCGGATGGACACGTACCCCCAGGAGCCGGACCTGTGGCAACGGCCTTGATTCCTGAATGGGCTGCAGCGCCACGCTCATATGGCCGCCGTCGGAGTGCGGCGGGAGGCGAAATACGCCAGGACCAGCGCCGAGACGATCCAGTCAATCCCGTAAAAGGCCCCCGTGGATTCAAAGACGCTGCGCACGGTCATGAAGCCGAACACCGCGGCCAGCTCGGTGGTCAATGGCTCAGGGGCGCCGGCCTGCCGCTCTCTGGCCAGGCGCTGCCAGACGAGTTTCCAGCCCCAGCACCAGGCGGCCACGAACGGGAGCCCGCCCACCACGCCGGTCTGCACGAGAGCGTGCAGGGGGGCGTTGCTGACATGATTGCGGAACGGCCCCTCCAGGAGGAACCGGTCCGCATGGAAGCCGAGCCCGATCAGCGGCGAATCGCGGAACAGCTCCCAGGCCGCCAGCCAGGTCCCGCCGCGTCCCGAGAGCAGACTGCTGATGCTGGTCACCGCCTTGCCCCGCAGCAGGTTCTCCACCACGGCCTCATGAAAGAACACGCCCGCGCCCAACGCGGCCGCACCAACCACAATCCACGCCGCGGGCCGCAGCGTGAGCACCGCGATGACGACCAGGCCCACGCCGCAGGCCAGCGTCGCGCCGGCGGATCGCGACGACCAGAGCAACCACCCGTAGGCGGCCAGGACCAGGCCCCACCCCAGCCGCGCCCAGGCGTGGTGCCCGCGGAGCAGCCGAACCGCGGCCACGAGGATGATGATGCCAGCATAGCGGGCAAGCCCTGTCCCCCGCACCATGGGCATCCCGGCCACCTCGGGGATGACCGCGATCGCGCTATAGAGCGGCCATCCGCGACGCAGCGAGCCGGCCCACAAGCCGACGACGGCGGCGGCCAGGCCGATGGCCGCGAGTGCGCACCAGGTCATGTGCACCAGGTCCTCGATGCGCCCGGGGGGATGGTCGACCGGTGCACAGAGTGCGAGCACCAGCGGCACGCTGAGGTACGACAGCGCCAGCGAGCAAGCGACCAGCGGCGAGAGCGAGGCCGCCGCGGATGAGATCAGCCCGGCCACGCCGTACAGGGTCAGTAAGGCGAGCGGACTCGGCCCGGTCCACGGAGTCCGCCGGCCCAGCAGCACCGCGGCCGTGATGCCCGCAGCCGCGAGCGGCCCGTATGCGCGCACTTGGTGCCACCCCCAGCCCTGAGCCAGCTCGCCCACCGGGGCCGCGTTCAGCCCGGCCCACACCAGGAGCCAGAGCCCAAACCCTAGGATGGACATGCGCGTCCGGCTGGCGGTCATGACCCTCGTCGTGGCGTCACCCCGGCGAGCAATCCCGCGCACCAGGGCGCCAACACCTCTGCGCCGATGGTATGACCGCGTGCGGTCAGATGCCGGTCGTGCGCGAAATAGAGGTGTTCACCGGCCATGAGCGCCTGCCGGAACGCGGGCGCCCAGGAGATGACGGCGACGCCCACGGCTTCTAGCTCCCGCCGCAAGCGCGCGTCGGCGCGGTCCCAGTCGACGGCCGGCGTCACGCCGTCCACTACGAGCTGCAATTGCTTGGAATCCACGTGTTCCTGAAAAGGGATCATCACGATGCCGGCGCGTCCGCCGCTGTCGCCGATTTCGGCTGCCAATGCCGCCATGAGGCGCACCCACCAGCTCCAGACTTGCTCCTGAGCCGGTGAGAGCTGGCCACGCGCGATCAGGGCGGTCCACAGGTCCTGCTCGTGGCGCGGGTCCGTGTCTTCTCCCATGGTCTGATACAGCCGGCGCCGCAGTGCATCGAATAGCCGCATCCCGCTCGCCGAACCCCGCAACCCGTTCCGCATCAGGAAATACAGCCGGGACCGTTGATAGAACCGCCACCATGGCGTCGTATACATGGCCTGCGCATGGCGCCGGACGGCTTCCCGCAGTTGCGTGTCCGTCGGCGGGACATCCAGGCTGTCGACCATCTCAATGTCGTTGGGGCACGCGGCAATGAGGACCAAATCCGGCTGGTAGCGGCGTCCGTAGGCGCGCCAGGCGGCGTAGTGGTGCACGAAGCCATACCCGCCGACCGCCAGCCGGATGATCTCCACGTCCACCTCGTCCAGGCGCGCCTGCAGCAGACCGCGCAGGCGCTGCGTATACAGATCGGGCCACACGACCTGAAGCGCCTCCGTCATCGAGTCACCCAGGACCAACACCCGTACCGTGCCGGGTGGCCGTTCCACCGGGTGCTCAATGTCGCGGAATCCAAGCGCGTTCCCGTCCACCGGGGTCGCGTACTCACCGGTCCGGTAGTCGGCCCGCAGGCGTGGTTTCAGTTTATGGCCGACGTCCGGGTCCAGCACGTACAGCCCCCGGTACTCGCCCACCTGGCGCGGCCACATCACGCGCATACCAGCCTCGAGCAGAACGATCGCCGCAAGGGACCCGGCACCCATGAGGGCGATCCGTTGCAGCCAGCGCATTCAGGCCGCGATCGTCATGCTCGCGGACTGCCGGGTGGATGCGTCCCGTGGAACCGGCGCGCCTTGTCGCGCCGGTTCCGTCACGTCACCACATGCTGCCTGATAGATCGCCCGCAACCGAGCCCCCAAGCAGTCCCAGTGGTATACCGTGGCGGCGCGCTCGCGCGCCGCGCGGCCCATGACGGCACGCCGTGCCGGGTCGCGTGCGAGCGCGCGAATCGCCGCCGCAAGGCCATCGACCACCGCGTCGGACGTTGTCGCGGGGATCTTCACGCCGCACGCCGGCGTGACGTGCAGGCCTGGCCCGGCAAGGTCCAGGCAGATGACCGGCCGGCCGGCCGCCAGCGCCTCCACCAGGACCGCTCCGCCGCCGTCCCGGAGACTCGCAAAGACAAACATGTCGCAGGCCGACAGCCGCTGCAACGTCTCGGAGCGCGGCAACCAGCCCATGAATCGCACGCGGTCCCGGCACCCGAGCCGCTGTGCCAGGCGCTCAAGCGCCGGACGCTCTGGACCGTCTCCGACAATTTCCAGAACGGCATCAGAATCCTGCCCCAACCCTTGCGCGAAGGCCCGGATCACCAACCTAAACCCTTTCAGCGGGACCAGTTTCCCAGCCGAGGCGACAACCACGCGACCGGGCCCCGGTTGATTCAGGACAGGTGGCCGCAGTTCGTCGTCGCCCACCCCGTTGACCGGCCAGAGTTCGGCCTTCGACTGCCAGGCCCTGGGCAGGGCGTCAAATGCTTCGCGGTTGCACACCAGCAGGCGATGCGCGCGCGCCTGCCCCCGGCGGAACACCGGGTCGAGGCGGAACAGGTGTTGCAGGACCGTTCGACACCACTGCCCGCAGCGCCCCAGCAGGCTGAACTCGCCTAGCAGCCCCTGGGGGACGCGGTGAGCGCCACCACCTGGTCCGCGCACGTAGGGCACCGGCAGGAACGCGCCGATGTAGCTGGCCATCCAGTCGTTGGCGTACGTCAGGTGGTGCGCCAGATCGAAACGGACCGTGCGGTGCAGCGACCGGGCCGCTCCCAACGCAGCCACCTGCCAGAGATAACAATAGAGCTGGAGTCCACCCGGCACCCGTTGCAGCGGCTTCAGCCATCGAGGCAACCCGAGATAGATGAACTGGATCGTCCTCGCCTGGCCGCGGGCTTGCGCTGCCTCAAGATCTGGGCGCAGCTCGTCATGCGTGAGCACCCACACCTCATCATCGCGGGCCGCCTGCTGGATGAGCTGCCACCCCAGCAGGTCCTCCCCACCGCTGAACCGAGTGCCCTGCGGCGGGCAACACGCGTACGCAGAGATGAGGATGCGGTGCCGGTGCGGCTCAGTCATGCCACTGGCTCGACGGTGCGGCCGGCGCTGGCCGGCACACAGAGCAGATTCTTGTATCCGCGCAGCCGCTCCAGGCGGGCAATCAACCCCGCGTAGACCTCCGGGGTCAGCGGCTCCTCCGCGGTATGCTCCCCATACAAGAAGAGGTTAAACCCGCGGGCCGCCACATCCTCCAGCACCGCGCAAGGCCGGACGCCGGCCGCGCGAAGAATCTGCGGGCAAAATTCGAGGATGAGCCGTGGGGGCTGCGGCCGCGCCAACAGGCGCTCCATGCCCCGCAGCGCGTCCGGCTCACCGCCTTCCAGATCCAGCTTCACCAGGGCGACCGGCGGCCAGCCGTTCGCCTCGAGCACGGTGTCCAGGGTGATAGTCTCCACGGTCTGACGGTGCCGTTCCGGCCGACCGGTCCTGACCAGTGTGTGCTGTCCATTATCCAGACCGCTCGAGATGAGCTCCGCGCTGCCCCGCTGCCCGGCCACTGCCTGCCGGTAGACGCGGACGTGCTCGTACCCATTGCGCCGGAGGTTCTCGCACAGCAGCGCATGGTTGGCCGGCTCCGGCTCGAACGCGTAGACCCGCCCGGTGGGCCCCACGGCACGGGCCGCCAGCAGCGTGAAATAGCCCACATGCGCGCCGCAGTCCACAACCGTGTCGCCGGGGTGGAGCAGCCGCTCCATCAGCCGCACGGTGCTCAGCTCCCAGGTCCCGGTCACCATCTCCAGCGGCGGATAGGCTGGCCCGTCCGCCAGGCGCAGGCGGTGTCCGTGCACGAAATGCACCCGGTTCCCGGCCCCGAAGAGACGGTACACGGCGCGGCCGACCCAGGGCCCGACGCTGGAGCGTAACGGCCCATCCACGCGCAGCGCGCAGGCCAGCCGGCGCGCCGCTGTCAGCGTCCGGAACGCCAGCGGTGCTCGGGTCATGGCCGGATGGCGGCCACCGGGGCCTCGAGAGCGCCCGGCAGCCGGTGCGCCAGGGCGCCGCGCACGCACAGCAGATTCGCGTAGCCGTCGCGCCGTAGCAGCCGGCCGATCAGCGGCGGCACCTCCGCATCCGCCAGCGGCGCCACGCGGTCCGGCTCCACGAGATGCAGCGCGAAGCCCTCCGCGCGCAGCCCGTCGAGAAACACCTCCGGCCGCATGCCGAGGGTATCCAGGATCCACGGGCAGAACTCGATGATGAGCGCCAGGTCCGGCGAGCGCGCCAGGAACTGCCGCATGCCTTGGAACGCAGCGGTCTCGCCGCCCTCGATGTCCAGCTTGACGACTTGCACCGTCGGCCACCCCTGGGCCGCTAGGAACTCATCCAGCGTCATAGTTTGGACCATGACAGCCTCCGGGGCCGCGGGTTCCGGCAAGCCGAGCCGGAAGAGGCTGTGGAAGCCGTTGTCGAGGCGGCTGATGAAGAGCGGCCGCGGCCCCGTCGTGTCGGAGATCGCGCGGTGGACCGCGGCGATCTGGGTGTACCCGTTGAGCCGGATGTTCTGGGTCAACAGCTCGAAATTCCCCGGCGCAGGCTCGAACGCGTACACCCGCCCCGTGGGCCCCGTAGCACGGGCTGCGAGCAGACTGTAATAGCCGACATGCGCGCCGATGTCGAGCACCACATCCCCGGGCCGCACCAGCGCCTGGATCAGCCGGGTGGTCCCCGGCTCGTACCGGTCACCGACCATGTCCGGCGAGGCGTAGTCCCCGGGCGGCGCCAGCACCATGCGGTGCCCCTGGATGCGCAGCGGCTGCGCCCCGCTGCCGGCCAGGCCGTACACCCACCGCGCCATCGGACGCCCGACCAGCGGACGGACGAGCCTGACGAGGCCCGAGCGCCGCAGGACCCACCGGCCGGCGGCGTAAGCCCGGTAGCCCGCTTCAAAGGCGCGCATGCTCAGTAGGACGCCGGGAACGGGCGGCGGATGAATCGCGCCCCCTTGCGCAGCTCCTCCACGAACGTGCGCAGCGTTTGGCGCAGTGCGCGGGTCTCCAGTCCCCGCCACAGGCTCCGGACGAAAATGGCCCAGAGGACGAGGGCGAAGTAGGTCCAGCCGAGCGCATTCTTCCTGACGTTCCGGTAAAAGAAGAAGAAGGTCCCCGACACCCGGATCCGCACAAAGTCCTCGGGACTGTGCTTGCCGTACGGGAGCCGGTGCCGAATCCGGACCGCCGGGTCAATGACCAGAGGATACCAGGCCGAGACGCGATAGCTGAAGTCGGTGGAGCCGTTCCACCGGTGCCCCCACAGGCTGGCCTCGAACTGGAACTCCCGGAAGACCCACCGCCGGTAGCTCATCCAACCGCCGCTGAAGAGGCGCACACCCCGTGGCGCGGAGAGCCGGGAGCAGCGCTTGTTCATGAGGCTGCGCTCATCGCGGAAGGGGCCGAGCATGTACAGCCGCCGCG
>SBAZ01000113.1 GCA_005239935.1 Planctomycetales bacterium
AAGGGGGTCAAGGTCGCGATGCCCCTGCAGGCCTACTTCCGCATCAACGCGAAGAACATGGGCCAGTTCGAGCGCACGCTCATCATCGCGGATGAGGGTGCCGAGGTCACCTACATCGAAGGCTGCACCGCCCCAGTCTATTCCTCGGACTCGCTGCACTCGGCGGTGGTCGAGCTGATCGCCCTGCCGCACGCGCGCATCCGTTACGTGACGATCCAGAACTGGTCGAAGAATGTCTACAACCTCGTCACGAAGCGCGCAGTGGCGCATGAGGGCGCGACGGTGGAATGGCTTGACGGCAACTTAGGGTGCGTGCGCGTCGGGGAGCGGGTCTATACCGAGCGGGGACCACAGCCGATTGAGACGATCCAACCGGGCACTCGCGTCTGGAGTTTTGATGAGCAGGGACAGCAGTGGGTGCTCAGACCCGTCGTGGCGACGAAGCAGAGCGGTCGCCAACAGGTCTACGCGGTGACCTTCTCGAATGGCCGGACGGTGCAGCTGACGAAGCATCATCCACTCCTGAGTGTGCACCACGATGTGGCGCGACCGAAGAAGCTGGGACGGTATGCGTTACGCTGGACTCCGGTTGAGCAGCTGAGGGTCGGCCGGCACGTGGTGTTCCCGACCGCGTTGCCCAGTGAAGGCACGCCGCATGCCTTTGTCCGGCCGCATCTCTCGAACGCCTTCATCGGCCGCAATCAATATGGGGCCTCGTTTACAGTCAGCTCCCACGCACGCCTCCCGGTCACGTTGCCTCCACAATCTGACGAGGATATCTGTTGGATGTTGGAATTGTGGTTGGCCGAGGGCGATTATGACATCGCGCGTGGCGTGAATGGGGGTCCCCGCTTCGGGCGTGTGGGATGGAGTGTCCCGCGAACGGATCGAGCACGCCGGCGCGTGCGGCGGTTGCTCCGGCGGTACGTGGGGCGAAACCGGATTGGGGAGCGCAAGGATGGCGTCTACCTTCGCGTCAACTCCCTCGAGTTTGCCCTGTGGCTGCAGGCCAATGGGTTCCACTCCGGCGCGAGGAAGAAGCGAATACCTGAATGGGTGTTCGCGTCGCCGGATGCTCAACGGCTGGCGTTCTTGGCCGGCTACCTTGACGGTGATGGACACGCGCACAAGTCTGGGCTGGTGGTGAAATCGGCGAGCCGCGGACTGTTGCGAGACGTGCCAATGGCTGCCACCCTCAGCGGTCTCCATGCCGCTCGGGTGCATAGGCAACAGACCACCTTGGACATCAACAGGATCGGTAGGCCGAAGTCCTATACGACGTACAGGCTGGCCCTTTCGGATATTGATGCACTTCGGCCCCATCTGACCCGTTGTCTGGCGACCCGGGTGGCGCGGACGCGTCAGCCACGCCACTTCCAGCGACCGCTCGGCATGCGAGCTACGAACCTCTTGCCGAAGCACACGGGGGTCACCCGGATTGTGGCGATTCGGCGCGCCGATATAGCACGGACCTACGACCTGGAAATCGAGGGCACCTCAAACTTTGTCGTGAATGGTATCCTTGTGCACAACAGCAAGCTGACCATGAAGTACCCGGGCGTCTACCTCATGGGGCGGGGCGCGCGCGGGGAGGTGCTCTCGGTGGCCTTCGCCGGCAATGGGCAGCACCAGGATGCGGGGGCCAAGATGGTGCATGCGGCCCCCGATACCTCGTCGGTGATCACGTCGAAGTCGATCTCCAAGGGGACCGGCCGCACGAGCTACCGCGGCCTGGTCAAGGTGTACCCGGGGGCCACGAATGCCAAGTCCACAGTCCGCTGCGACGCGCTGCTCCTGAACCCGGAGTCGCGCTCGGACACCTATCCGACGATGGAGATTGACGAGAAGCGGGTGCAGATCGGCCACGAGGCCACGGTGTCCAAGATCGGTGACGAGCAGCTGTTCTACGCGATGAGCCGCGGGCTGACCGAGGCCGAAGCCATGATGATGATCGTCAACGGCTTCATTGAGCCCTTCGTGAAGGAACTGCCGCTCGAGTATTCGGTCGAGCTGAACCGGCTCGTGCAATTGGAGATGGAGGGCGCGGTCGGCTAAGCGGACGCCCGGAGGATTCGCGAGGCTCTCGGCGGCGCCGGGAGCCTCATGGCGTCAATGGCACAGACCCCTGGATCGGACCTGATCGAGCAGACCGCGAAGCGCCTGCAGGAGCCGGCGTGGCTCACGGACCTGCGCCGCCAGGCCCTTGCGCGCCATGCCGAGCTGCCGTGGCCCCATCCGAGCGATGACATCTGGCGGCGCACGGACGTGTCGCTGCTCGACCCGGCGAAGGGCTTCGCCCCCGCGGCCGCCTCGCTCCAGCAGGCAATCCAGCTGACCGAGGCGCAGGCCGCGGCGTTCACCCAGCCGCTGGGCGGCGAGACCCTGATCGTCCGGGCGAACGGCTCCTGGCTCGCGGAGGAGCGGCCGCGCGGGCTGACCATCACGGAGTTGGCACGGGCCGCCGACGCCGTGCGCCCGATCCTCGAAGCGGACGGGCTGACCCCGGCCGAGCAGAAGCTCGCCTCCCTCAATGACGCCTTCCACCATGACGACGTGCTGGTTGACGTGCCGGGCGGCTGGCAGGCGGACCAGCCGGTGCGACTGGTGCACTTGTGGTCGGTCGCGGCCCAGCAGGCGCTGTATCCCTTGACGGTCGTCCGGGTGGGCGCAGGCAGCCGCCTGACCCTGATCGATGAGTACGCCAGCCTCGGTCCGGCCGACGCCGCGCACCTCATCAATGCCCGCATCGAACTGGTCCTGGAGCCGAGCGCGACGGTGCACTACGTCCGTCTGCAACGATGGGGTGCGGCCGCGCGCGAGTTCCTGCTGCAGCGCGCAACACTAGGCCGTGGGGCGACGCTGACGATGGCCAACATCATGCTGGGGGCCGCGTTGTCGAAGGCGCACCTGGTGACGCGGTTCGCCGAGCCGGACGCGTCTAGCCAGCTCTACGGCTTCGTCTTCGGACACGGCCAGCAGCACGTGGACCAGCACACCCTGCAGGACCATCAGGCACCGCACACGACCTCGGACTTGCACTTCCGCGCCGCCCTGCAGGACTCGAGCCGCATGGTATATACCGGCCTCATCCGGATCGCCAAGGAGGCGAAGCAGACGAACGCCTACCAGGCCAACCACAACCTGCTGCTGAGCCGCACCGCCAAGGCGGAGACGATCCCCATGCTGGAGATCCTTGCCGACGACGTCCAGTGCAAACATGGCGCCTCGATTGGGCCCATCGATGACGAACAGGCCTTCTACCTGATGAGCCGCGGGCTGCCGCGGGAGCAGGCCGAGCGGCTGATCGTGATGGGCTTCGTCGAGCCGATGATCCAGCAAGTACCGTTTGAGCCCCTGCAGGAGCGTCTGCGGCAGGAGATTGAAGGGAGCCTCCGTCAGGCATGAGCGCCGCCTTCACCGCCGTGGCCAAGGCGTCCGAGATCCCGGTCGGCGAATTCAAGCCGGTCGTGGTGGACGGCCGGCCGCTGCTGGTCTGTCACACGACGGATGGATTCTATGCGATTGACGACACGTGCACCCATGACAGCGGGCCACTGGCCGACGGCTGGCTGGACGGCCATGCGATCGAGTGCCCCAGGCATGGGGCCCGGTTCGACGTGAAAACCGGCCAGGTCCTCTGTCTCCCGGCCGCGGTGCCAATCAAGGCCTATCCGGTGCAGGTGGAGGGGGATCAGATCAGCGTGAAGGTGTCCTGATGCTCGATGTGACGCGCATCCGCCAGGATTTTCCGATCCTGGCTCGACGGGTCCACGGGAAGCCGCTGGTCTACCTCGACAACGCGGCCACGACCCAGAAGCCGCGCCAGGTCATTGAGGCGCTCGTGACGTACTACAGCCAGCACAACGCGAACATCCATCGCGGCCTGCATGCGCTGGCGGAGGAGGCCACCGCGGCGTATGAGGGGGCCCGGGAGCGCGCGGCCCGGTTTCTCAACGCCCAGACGAGGGGCGTGGTGTTCACCCGCAATGCGACTGAGGCGATCAATCTCTTTGCCCAGGCCTGGGGCCGGGCGAACTTGAAGCCGGGTGATGAGATCCTGCTGACCGAGATGGAACACCACTCCAATCTGGTGCCCTGGCAGTTGGTGGCCCAGGCGACCGGCGCGCAGCTGCGTTTCGCCCAAATCACCGACGACGGGAGGCTGGAGGTCGAGCGCGTCCGGCGCGTGCTGACGCCCAAGACGAAGGTCGTCGCGTTCACGCTCATGTCGAACGTCCTGGGGACCATCACGCCGGCCGCGGAGCTCGTGCGGCTGGCGCACGCGCAGGGAGCCCTGGTCCTGGTGGACGGCGCGCAGGCCGTGCCCCACATGCCGGTGGACTTCGCCGCGCTCGGCTGCGACGTGCTGGTCGCCTCGGCGCACAAGATGCTCGGGCCCACTGGGGTCGGTGTCCTGGCCGCGCGGCCGGACCTCCTCGAGTCCATGGAGCCGTTCTTGGGCGGCGGCGAAATGATTGCGGACGTGCAGCTGACCTCCGCGACCTGGAACGAAGTACCCTGGAAGTTCGAGGCCGGCACGCCTCATATCGGCGGCGTCATCGCCTTCGGCGAGGCGCTTGCGTATCTCGAGCGGCTCGGCATGGCCAATGTCCGCCAGCATGCAATGGACCTGACGCGCTACGCGCTCGAGCGGCTCGCCGCTGTGCCCGGGATCATGCTCTACGGACCGCGGGACGTCGTGCAGCGTGGAGGCGCGGTCTCCTTCAATCTGGAGGGTCTGCACCCGCACGACGTGGGAACGGTGCTCGATGGCGAGGGCGTGGCCGTCCGCGCCGGGCACCACTGCGCGAAGCCGCTCATGCGGCGCCTGGGGGTGGCGGCCACGGTGCGCGCGAGCTTCTACCTCTATAATACGCGCGAGGAAGTGGACCGCCTGGTCGAGGCGCTCCGCGCGGCGCAGGCCTTCTTCAACCGGCCGGTCCGGAGCGCGGCGTGAACATGCTCGACCAACTGGATGAACTGTACCGGGACGTGATCCTGGACCATTTCAAGGCCTCGGCGCACCGCGGGGAGGCACCCGGCGCGTCGTTCCGCGCCGAAGGGCACAACCCGCTGTGCGGCGACGACCTCACGTTCACCGCGACGATGAAGGACGGCCGCTTCGGCCAGGTGCGCTTTACCGGCAAAGGCTGCGCCATCAGCCAGGCGACCGCCTCGATGTTCTCGGCGCAATTGGAAGGCAAGACCGTGGAGCAGACCGGCCGGTTGATCCGGGCCATGAAGGCGCTGATGCAGGGCGAGACGCTGGAGGCCTCGGTGGACCTGGGCGACCTGGAAGCGCTCGCCGGCGTGCGCAAGTTTCCGGTGCGCATCAAATGCGCCGCGCTCTCCTGGAACGCGATTGAGCAGGGGTTGCAGAACCTGCACCAGTCCCGCGCAGAAGGGTCACGGCCATGAGCCTCACCGAAGACCAGGTCTATCAGGCGCTGAAGCCGATTGAGGATCCCGAACTGCACCTGGGCATCGTCGACCTCGGGCTCATCTACGGCGTGGACATCAACCCACAGCCGGCGGGTGACGACGTGAAGCTGACGATGACCTTCACCTCGCCGTTCTGCCCGTACGGGCCGCAGCTGAAGGCGGCGGTGCACAAGACCTTGGCCGGCCTGCCCGGGGTCCAGCAGGCCGCCGTCAACATCGTGTTCACGCCCCCGTGGGATCCGCGGACGATGGCGAGCGAAGAGTGCCGTATTGCGCTCGGGCTGGGATGGGACGAGGAGGATGAGAGTGGACCAGGCCACGGCGTCGAGAGCGAGCGCTAAGCGGCGCGCGCCTGCGTGGCCCACGCCGGACGCGCTGCGGCGCATCGGCCGCACACCGCTCGTCCCCCTCGCGCGGCTCCAGGCGCGATTCATTGGGGTGCGGCTCTTCGCCAAGCTCGAGTGGGCGAATCCCGGCGGCTCGGTCAAGGACCGCGCGGCCGCCTCCATCATCGCCGACGCGGAGGCGAGCGGACGGTTGCGGCCGGGCATGGCGCTGCTGGATGCCTCCTCCGGGAACACGGCCGTGGCCTATGCGATGATCGCCGCGGCCAAGCGGTACCGCGCGGTCCTGTGCGTCCCCAAGAACGCGAACCCGCGGGTCCAGGCGCTCTTGCGCACCTATGGCGCGGAGGTCGTCGCGACCGATCCGCTGGAGGGCTCTGACGGGGCCATCCGCGAGGCGCGCCGCCTGGCGGCGGAGCGCCCGGATGAGTTCCTCTACGTGGACCAGTACACTAATCCCGCCAACTGGCAGGCGCACTATCGCACGACGGCCGCCGAAATCTGGGACCAGACGCGCGGCACGGTCACTCACTTCATCGCCGGCTTGGGCACGACCGGCACCTTTACCGGCACGACGCGGCGGCTCAAGGAACTGCACCCGCTCCTCCAGGCAGTGGCGGTGCAGCCCGACGCGGCCCTGCACGGCCTGGAAGGGCTCAAGCACCTGGCGTCCGCCATCGTACCCGGCATCTATGACCCGGCGCTGCCGGATGAGACCCGTTTCGTCTCGACCGAATCGGCCTACGCTGCGCTCCAAGATCTGGCGCAGGCCGAGGGCCTCTTCGCCGGCTCGTCGAGTGGGGCGGCCCTGGCCGCCGGACTCGATCTGGCCGGCGAACTCTCCGGCACCGCGACACCCGCCACCATCGCCCTGATCTTCCCCGACGCCGCCGCGCGCGAGGCGGCGTCAGGACTGTCCACCTCCCTGCCGGGCCTGGCGCGCCAGCCTTCCTGACCGCTTCCTGACTTGACAGCCCCAGAGGCGCTGGGGGTAGTATGAGCGTAGTCATAGACCCCCCCGCGGGTCCCCCCTATGCTGGGGTCGCTCGGCAACCCGGTCAGGAGCCATCATGTCACGCGCCACGATCCGACGCCGGAACCATCCGCCTAAAGCCGCCGCCCGGCGGCGCGCGATCCGCCCACGCGGCCTCCGAGCGGCGGGGCGTCCCACGGCGAGCGGGCTGGAGGCGCACGGGATCCTGCAGCCAGGCGAGGTGGCGTGGAACCTGACCACCGCCGCGCTCTACGAGGCCATCCTGCGCCGCCAGGAGGCCCGGCTGGCGCAGGGCGGCGCGCTCGTCGTGCGCACCGGAGAGCACACCGGCCGCTCGCCGAACGACAAGTTCATTGTCGAAGAGCCCTCGAGCGTCGAGCACATCTGGTGGGGCAAGGTCAACCGCCCCTTCGACGCCGCGCGCTTCGAGGCGGTCCACCGGCGCGTCCTCGCGTACCTGCGGGGCAAAGACCTGTTCGTGCAGGACTGCTTTGTGGGCGCCGACCCCCAGCACCGGCGCGCCGTCCGGGTCATCACCGAGACCGCGTGGCACGCTCTCTTCGCCCGGACCCTGTTTGAGCCGGGCGACTCGTCCCACGCCTACCAGCCGGAGTTCACCGTCCTGCACGCGCCGAATTTCCACGCGGAGCCGGAGCAGGACGGGACGAACTCGGAGACGTTCATTCTCGTCCACTTCGGCAAGAAACTCGTGCTCATCGGCGGCACCGCCTATGCCGGGGAGATCAAGAAATCCGTCTTCACGATCATGAACTACCTCCTGCCGCTCGAGCATGTGCTGACGATGCACTGTGCGGCGAGCCAGGGCCCGAAGGGCGACGTGGCGCTCTTCTTCGGACTCTCGGGCACCGGGAAGACCTCGCTCTCGGCCGACAGCCGGCGGACGCTCATCGGTGATGACGAGACCGGCTGGAGCGACCGCGGGGTCTTCAATTTCGAGACCGGCTGTTACGCCAAGATGGTTCGGCTCTCGCCCACCGCCGAGCCGGAAATCTATTCGACCACGCGGCGATTCGGCACGATCCTGGAGAATGTGGCTCTGGACCCGCACACGCGCGAGTTAGATCTGAACGATGACTCGCTCACCGAGAACACCCGCGGCGCCTATCCGCTGGCGTTCATCCCCAATGCCAGCGCGACCCGGATGGCGGGCCACCCGGCGAACATCCTCATGCTCACGTGCGACGCCTTCGGAGTCATGCCGCCCCTCGCGCGGCTGACGCCGGAGCAGGCGATGTACCACTTCCTCTCTGGGTATACTGCCAAGGTGGCCGGTACTGAGGTGGGTGTCACCGAGCCGAAGGCGACCTTCAGCGCGTGTTTCGGCGCGCCGTTCATGGCGTTGCGTCCGACGGTGTACGCCAACCTGCTCGGGGAAAAGATCGCCAAGCACCGGGTCGCCTGTTGGCTGGTGAACACCGGCTGGACCGGCGGGCCCTACGGCACGGGCAGCCGCATCACGATCGGCTACACACGCGCCATGGTCGAGGCCGCGCTCTCCGGCGCGCTGCAGGAGGCCCCCACGGCCACCGACCCAGTCTTCGGGTTGCAGATGATCACGCGCTGCCCGGGCGTGCCGGACACGCTGTTGCAGCCGCGCGGGACCTGGAAGGACCCGCGCGCCTACGACGCGAAGGCGGCGGAGTTGGCGGTGAAGTTCCGTGAGAACTTTGTCCAATTCGCGGATCAGGAGCCGGGCGGTGTCTGCGAGGCCCGGCCGAGCCTGGCGGGGCGCAGCGACGGCAAGGGATTCTGCGGGAGAGGCTGAGCCCGCGCGACGCCGCGCAGGGGCGCGGCCGACGGCGGGCTGACGCGGAGGTGGGAGATGGCGCTGGTGAAGCGGGGCGACGTCTGGGATCCGTTCCGGGACTGGCCGGTGTTGACCCAGGAGATGAACCGGCTCTTCGAACGGCCCCTGGCACGCTGGTGGCCAACGGGAGCGGAGGGGCAGTGGCTGCCGGAAGTGGACATTGTGGACCAGAAGGACCAGATTCTGGTCAAGGCTGACCTGCCCGGCATCAAGAAGGAGGACTTCGAGGTCGAGGTCGCCGACGGGGTGCTCACGATCAAAGGCGAACGGAAAGAGGAGACCGAGCGCAAGAACGGCAAGACCTATCGGCTCGAGCGCAGTTACGGGAGCTTCCTGCGCAGTTTCGCCCTGCCGGCCGGGGTGGACGAGAGCAAGGTCAACGCCTCGTACAAGGATGGGGTCCTGGAGATCACCATCCCGAAACTGTCCGGCGCGCGGGCCAAGCAGGTGAAGGTGGACGTCAAGTGACGGGGGGGTCCCCGCAGGAGGGGAGAATGGGTGGCGTGCATTTTGAACTGCGCGAGGGCGTGCTCTGGGAGCGTCCCCTGGGCCGGCCGGGTGCGGCCGCCTCACGATCGCTCATGACGCCCCTCGGTCTGGTCAGCGGGGACGTGCTGACCCATCTGGAGGCGCACGGGGCGACGTCGCTGCGCGGCCTGATCCGCCACATCGGCTGGTCGGCGCCGCTCGTGACGATGGCCGTCGGTGCCTTGGTGCGCAGCGGGCATGTGCGCGCGGTGCAGCATGACTTGGAAATCATCGTCGAGCCCATCACCCCGGTTTCGACGCCCGGGTCCACGGAGAGGTGGGGAGGCGCATGAGGCGCGATGAGCTCGAACCGCGGGAGCAATTGGTGATTAGCGCCAAAGCGCCGTCGGACCGCTCCGGGGACGCGCCGCGGAGGCCGACGAGGGCCCGCCGTGCGAAGATCCTGCAGGAGGGCCGGACGTGGCAGCGGAAGATGCATTCGCTGGCGCTGCGCCTGCCCAAGCGCCGCGCGCGCCGTGATCGGTCGGGCGCGCCGATGAAGCGGGGCTGACGCGGGCATGGCGCTGCTCGTGAAGGACCTCATGACGGCGAACCCCGCCGTGTGCCGGCCGGACGCGACCTGCGCGACGGCCGGGGACACCATGCGCGAGCGCCGATGCGGCTTCCTGCCGGTCGTCGACGACCTCGGCTCTCGGCGCGTCGTCGGCGTCGCGACCGACCGGGATCTCCTCCTGGCGCTCGTGCAGGCGAACCGTCCGGCCACCGAGGTGCGGATCGACGCGTGCATGACGCGCGAACCGAAGACCATCGGACCGGACGCGGACCTGAAGGAGGCCGCCGCCGTCATGGAGCAGGCGGCGGTGCATCGGCTTCCGGTGGTCGACAAGGGGCGGCTCGTCGGGGTCTTGTCGCTCAAGGACATCGCGCGGGCTGCCGGGACGGCGTGGCGGTCCTCAGGGCCGAACGTGGCGGAACGGCAGATGGCAGAAATTCTTGAAGCAATTGCCGCGGCACGGGCCGCGCAATAACGCGGAGGGGCAGTCATGGCGGGTCGAGGGATCTTTGGAAGCAACGGCGGGCGGCGAGCGAAGGGTTCAGCCGTCAGCCGCGAGGAAATCGCCCAAGTGGCCTATGAGTTGTTTCTCGGGCGCGGCTGCGAGCACGGTCATGACCTGGAGGATTGGCTCAAGGCGGAGCAGATGGTCAGGTCCCAGCGCCGCGCGGGCTTGGCCGAGGCCAGGACGGTCATCTGAAAGCCGGCATGGCGTGGGCGGGCGGACACCAGCGGCTCGCCATCCTCGCCTGGCTTGCGCTCTTCATCGGCTGGTGTCTGCTCGGCGCCCCGGCAGTCTACGGGGTGCACGGGTATGACGAGGCCGCCGGGT
>SBAZ01000046.1 GCA_005239935.1 Planctomycetales bacterium
ATCGCCGGCGTCGCGGCGGCGCCGGCGATCGTCCGGGCCACCGCGCCCGGCTTCGCCGCAGACCCCGACAAGTTCGCCCTCACGGTGACGCTGACGCGGGTCCTGTTCCCCTTGGTCCTGCTGATCGGTTTGTGGGCCTACTACACGGGATTGCTGAACAGCCTCCAGCATTTTGTGGCGCCGGCTCTCGGTCCGGCGGTCCTGAATGTCGCCATGATCGCCGCAATCGTGTGGTGGGTGCCGCGGCTGGAGCCCGGCATCCTCGGGCTGGCCGTGGGAGTCCTCGTGGGCGCGGGCGTGCAGCTCGCCATGCTGATCCCACTGGCGCGCCGTCGGGGATTCCGATGGAAATGGCGCTGGCGGCATCCCGGCACCACCGAGGTCCTGAATCTGCTGGGGCCGCGCACGGCGGGCGCCGGGGTCTATCAGGCGAGTGTGGTCATCCATACCGCCCTGGCGTCGTTGGGGACCATCGTGGGGGAGGGAGCGGTCGCGGCGCTCTACTTCGCCAACCGCTTGGTGCAGTTGCCGCTCGCGCTGTTCGGCACCGCCTCGGCGCAGGCCAGCCTGCCCTCACTGTCGGAACAGGCGGCCCATGGGGACCTGCGCGGGTTCCATGACACGCTGGTGGGCCTCATCCGGTTGGTCGGATTTGTGATTGTCCCGTCCACCATCGGGCTGATGGTGTTGGCCGGGCCGATCGTCGAGCGGCTCTTCGAGCGGGGCGCCTTCACGCCCGCGGCGACGGTCATGACGTCGGGCGCGCTGCTCTACTATGCGCTGGGGCTGCCGGCGTATGCGCTGAGCAAGGTGCTCAGTGGGGCCTTCTACGCGCTGAAGGATACGCGCACCCCGGTGCGGCTCGCCGCCGAGGCCGTCGCGGTCAACATCCTGCTCAGCGTCCTCCTCATCTGGCCCTTGCGGGTCAACGGCCTGGCCCTGGCCGCCAGCCTGGCCAACGGCCTCAACGCGTGGCGGCTGTTGCGCGCGATGGAGCGGCGCCTCCAGGAGCCGCTGCTCGTCCCGGTGCGGCAGAGCGTCGTGCGCGTCGCGGCCGCCTCAGCCCTCATGGGCCTGGGCTGCTGGGTGCTGTGGCACGCCGCACTGGCCTCGCTGCGCACCTGGGTCAGTCTGCCGGTCCTCGTGCTGTCCGGCGTGGCGCTGTTCCTGCTGGCGGCGGCCGCGCTGCGCGTCGCCGAACTCTCCCTGATCAGCCGATGGCTCAACGTCGCTCCCCGCTGGGCGCTCTCCGAGGGCGAGTAGCCCGCCTGCCGGACCAGCCCGGCGTCTACAGCTTCCGCGACGCGGCAGGCGTCCTGCTGTACGTTGGCAAGGCGCTCAGCCTCCGCAAGCGCGTGACCTCCTACTTCCGCGCCGGCGCGCGGCTCGCCCCGCGCATCGCCCAAATGGTCGGCAAGGTCCGGAGCCTGGACGTGCAGGTGACGACCTCCGAGGCCGAGGCCCTCCTGCTCGAGTCGCGCCTCATCAAGGAGCACCATCCGCGCTACAACGTCGCCTTCCGGGACGACAAGTCGTTCCCGATGCTCAAGATCACGGCCGAGGCCTTCCCGCGGCTGGTCGTCACGCGCCGCCGCGCACACGATGGGGGGCGGTATTTTGGGCCGTACACCGATGCCGGGCTCATGCACGAGGCGGTGCGGTTCATGCGGCGGGTGTTCCCGCTGCGGACCTGCCGGACCTTCCCGAACACACCGTGTCTTGAGTATCACCTCGGGCAATGCCTGGCGCCTTGCGTCGGCTACATCGACGCGGGGCGCTACCAGCGCATCGTCCGCGACCTTGTCGCGTTCCTGGAGGGGCGTCGCGAGACGTTGCTGCGGGACCTGACGAGCCGGATGCGTCAGGCGGCCCGGCGCGAGCGGTTCGAGGAGGCGGCGCGGCTGCGCGACCAGATCCAGGCGCTCACCTCGGTCATCATCGCGAAGGAGAAGTCGCTCACCGCCGGACCGCTCGAACAGCTCCAGGCGGCGCTGCACCTGCCCCGGCCGCCTCGGCGCATCGAGGCCTTCGACATCTCCAACCTCTTCGGCGAGGCGTCGGTTGGCTCCATGGTCGTCTTTGTGGACGGCAAGCCCCACAAGGCGCACTACCGCCACTTCCGCATTGAGACGGTGGCGGGGATCGACGACTACCGGATGATGCAGGAAGTCATCCGGCGCCGCTACAGCGGCTCCCTGGCGGCGTCGCTGCCGCCCCTCGACTCCGCTCGGGGCGGCGTCCCGGGCCGAGTCGAAGGACTGCCGTTCCCGGATCTCATCCTGATTGACGGAGGTAAAGGGCAGTTGGCCGCAGCCTGCGACACGCTTCAGCGCTTCGCGTTGCGCCTGCCGGTGATCGGATTGGCCAAGCGCTTCGAGCACATCTTCCGGCCCGAGGACTCCAGCCCGATCGTCCTGCTGCCGACCTCGCCGGTGCTGCACCTGCTGCAGCATGTTCGCGATGAGGCGCACCGCTTCGCCATCCGCTACCACCGCACGTTGCGCGGCCGCGGGGTGCTCGCGAGCCGGCTGGAAGCCGTCCCCGGGATCGGCCGCCGCCGCGCGGCGAAGCTGCTCTCGCGGTTCGGATCGGTGGACCGGCTGCGAACGGCCCATGTGGAGGAGATCCAGGAGGCCGCCGGGGTCGGCGCCGGCGTGGCCGCAGACGTCTTGAGGCTGCTGGCGCGGCGTCCCTCGACTTCGCTCGGGACGCCGTCCTGAGCGCAAGTCGAAGGACGGCGGACCGCGCCGGCTCGCAGAAGGGCGCAGCCATGACACGCCGGAGATGGGAGCAGTCGACGCCGTTCGAGGAGCGCGTCTATGCGGTCGTGCGCCGCATCCCCCGGGGGCAGACGCGCTCCTATGGGTGGGTCGCGCGGCAGCTCGGCAATCCACGGCTGGCCCGGGCGGTGGGTCAGGCGTTGCACCGCAACCCGGACATGCGCCGCACCCCGTGCCACCGGGTCGTGGCGGCGGACGGATCCCTCGGGGGGTATGCACTGGCACCGGGCCGCAAGCGGGCGCTGCTCCGATCCGAAGGCGTGGTCGTGCTTAAAATCTGATAGCGTTTGTTAGCCCGGAAGCGCGTCAGGTATACTTCGAACGGACATGTCGATGGACTCCGACACTGGCGCGCCTAAGCGGTCATTTCGTCTCGTCCCGCTGAGGGAGGAGGGCCTGGAGCGGAAGCTCGCCCTCGCCTTCGGCTTCATGTCCTTTATCCCCGTGCTCCTGCTGACGCTCGTGATGCTCGACTACATGAGCTTAAGCTTGGCCGTCATCCTCATCATCCCCTCTGCGCTGCTGGGCTACTTCTTTGTGGTCGCCCCGACGATCCGCTCGGTGATGGTGGTCACGCAGCACGCGAAGGCGGTCACGAGCGGACAAGCACCCGGACAGCTCAACGTCAGCGAACAGAACGAGATCGGCGAACTGGCCAAGGCCTTCAACCGGATCACCCAGGAGCTGGAGGAGAAGATCGACGAACTGGAGTCCTCCCGGCAACTGGTGAAGAAGCTGCTGGCGCGCATCGGCACGGCGATCGTGTCATATGAAGGGATCGACAACATCCTGAACCTGATCGTCGAGAATATGGCCGGCGCACTCGAGGCCCAGATGGGGAGCCTCATGCTCCTCGATGGCGAGAAGCAGGATCTCTACCTGAAGACCGGATGGTCGCGCGGCGGTGAGGCCCCGGACCGGGACCGGCGGGTCAAGCTGGGGGAGGGAATCGGCGGCTGGGTCGTGAAGGAGGGGCGCCCGATGCGGTCGGCCGGCACGGCCGAGGCGCTGGGCTTCTCCGTGAACGGCCACCCGGTCGAGGGGCATGTCCTGTGCGTGCCCCTCAAGCTCCGCGACCACCCCATGGGCATGCTGGCGGTACTGCGGGACGCGGACGGGCAGGCCTTCACGGACGATGACGAATCGCTCATGGCGAGCATCGGGTCGCAGGTCGCCGTGGCGATCGAGAACTACCGGCTCAACCTCGATGTGGAGCGCACGTACGTGGAAACGATCATGGCGCTGGCGATGGCCGTCGAGGCCAAAGACCCCTACAGCGCCGGCCACTCCAAGCGCGTCGGGTACTATGCCGCGCAGCTCGGCGCGGAGATGGGCCTGGATGAAGAAATGCAGCGTGTCCTCAACGACGCCGGCGTGCTCCACGACATCGGCAAGATCGGCATCAAGGATGAGATTTTGCTGAAGCAGGGCCACCTGAGCCCTGATGAGGAAAAGATCATGCAGCAGCATCCCATCATCGGGGAAGCCATCGTCAAGCCGGTCCGCTCGCTCGGCAAGGCGGTCACCCTCGTCCGCCACCACCACGAGCACTACGATGGCTCCGGGTACCCGGGCGGGCTGAAGGGGGAGGCGATCCCGCTGGGCGCGCGGGTCCTGGCCGTCGCCGACACGTATGACGCGATGATCACGGACCGGCCCTACCGCAAGCGGCTCTCTCAGGAGACCGCGGTGGCCGAGCTGCGCAGTCTGGCCGGCGTGCAATTCGATCCCCAAGCGGTCGAGGCCTTCTGCCGCGTCCTGCAGCGGAAGGACGCGCACCGGGGCGCCAGCGCCCCGGTGGACCAGACCCCAACGGCTTGACCCACCCCTCGCGCCGGCGGTTGTTCGGGGCCGGCTTCCATGTTAGACTAGCCGCGCCATGCCATCCGGCTCCACCCCCACGCTCCACGACGAGCTCGTCAGTCGCCTGAAGGCCCTCCAGCAGCGCTGGAGCGACCTCCGGAGGTATCTTTGACCCGGACGGCCTGAGTCGGCGCATCGCCGAGATCGAGGCGGCGATGGCGCAGGGCGATTTCTGGTCTGACCAGACCCGCGCCAACCAGACCATCCACACCCTCAAGGCCCTCAAGGGCCAGCGCACCCCCATCGAGCAGGCGGATGTGGCGCTGCGCGACCTGCCAGACCTCCTCCAGCTGACGGACCCACACGACGCCGCGTCCGTCGGCCAACTGGCCAAGGATCTCACGGACCTGGAAGCGCAGGTCGAGCGGCTCGAGGTGCAGCGCCTCCTCGGGAGCGACGTGGACCGGAAGCACGCGATCTTCTCCGTGCATTCCGGCGCCGGCGGGACCGAGTCGTGCGACTGGGCCGAGATGCTGTTGCGCATGTACCGCCGCTGGGCCGACGAGCACGACTTCGCGACGGAGGTCATCGACCTCCAGCCGGGCGAGGAGGCGGGCATCAAGAGCGCGACCCTCATCATCCGCGGCCCGTATGCGTACGGCTACCTGCAGGGCGAGGAAGGCGTCCATCGCCTCGTGCGCATCTCGCCCTTCGACGCCAACAAGCGGCGGCACACGTCCTTCGCGTCGGTGGACGTAGTGCCGGAAGCCGACGAAGAAGTGCCGATTGAGATCAAGCCCGAGGACCTGCGCATCGACGTCTACCGCTCCGGCGGCAAAGGCGGCCAGTCGGTGAACACGACCGACTCCGCGGTGCGCATCACCCACCTGCCCACCGGCCTGATCGTCACCTGCCAGGACGAACGCTCGCAACTCCAGAACAAGACCAAGGCGATGAAGGTGCTCAAGTCTCGCCTCGCCGAGCTCGAGCGGCGCAAGCGGGAAGAGCAGGAGGCGAAGGACTACGCCTCGAAGCAGAAGATCGAGTGGGGCTCGCAGATCCGCTCGTATGTCCTCCATCCGTACACCATGGTGAAAGACCTGCGGACGGACCACGAGACCGGCAACGCCCAGGGCGTCCTCGACGGGAACTTGGATCCGTTCATCGAGGCATACCTGAGATGGAAAGCCTCACCGGGGGGCGCGGGGCGGGGGG
>SBAZ01000054.1 GCA_005239935.1 Planctomycetales bacterium
CCCGTCCCGTGCCCCCTGCCCCTGCGCGTCATAGCGTCAGCTCAATCTTTTCGCCGTTCAGGTCCAGGACCACCCGGTTGTCGAGCACCTCTTCGAGCACCGCGCCGTCCACCACCGCCTGCCCCTCCGTCACGAAGTAGCTGCGCTTGGTCTCGCTGTCCTCGATGATGGCCTGTGGCGGCGTGCCCGCGACGATCCCCAGGAGCGTGAGCCGGCCGGAGAGAACCCGCGCGGTGCCGCTGGGCAGCCCGCTGTGCGACCGGCCGGTGTCGGTTCCGAGCTCCGGCGCGGTGAAGAGCGGTCGGGTCACGGCCTCGGCCAGAGACGCGGGCGGCGCAGGCGGGGTGGGTGCCTCAGCCGGCGCGGCTGGCGTCGAGAGGAGCGCGATCGTCGGCACCGGCAGCGGGCGCAGGGCATGATAGACCAGCAGGCCGATCTCGACGAGCAAGACAACGCCGAGCGCCGCCAGGACCCACCGCACCCCGGGCGCCGTCGGCACCGCGAACCCGGCTGGCGCGCCGGCGCGTGCCGCCGCGGCCGGGGCGGGGGCGCCGGCAACGGCCACCCCCGGCGGGGCCGCACCCGGCGCGGGCGCACGCCCCTTGCCGCGGATGAGCCGCAGGAGCCGCTCTTCAGGCAACGGCTTCATGTTCCTGCCAGGGAGCCTCTTGGGCGGCGAGCGCGGTAATGAGTGGGGCGTCCACGACGGGCTTGTCGTGCATGACCAGGGCTTCCAGCGCGTTGTGGCACAGGAGACTGATGCGTCGCGGATAGCCCTGCGTGACCGCGTAGATGGCCTGGACCCCGTCCGGACTGAAGAGGGTCTGCCCCTCCCGCAGGCCGGCCGAGCGCAGACGGAACTCGATCAACTCCGCAGTCTCCTGCTCGTCCAGCGGATTGATCATGTACTTGAGCGCGACCCGGTCCATGAAATTGCGCACGCGGCGCAGCCGCCCGAGGAGCTCCATCTGCGCGAAGATCACCACCTGGAGCAGCTTGTACTCATTCGTCTCGTAGTTGAGGAGGACCCGCAGGGTCTCCAGCATGTCGGGCGAGAGCTTCTGCCCTTCGTCAATCATCAGCACGGTTGTGTGGCTCTCGCTGACGCCGCTCTGAAAGAGGTGGTGCTCGATCGCCTCGCGGCAGTCCAGCGTGGACTTGGCGAGGACCGGCACGCCGAAGAGGCGCGCGAGGTGCTGGAGGAACTGGAACTCCGAGTCGAACGACGGGTCCAGCACCATGTGGAAGCTGAACCCGTCTTCCTGCGGGAAATTGCCCAGCAAGGTCCGCGCGAGCGTCGTCTTGCCGGTGCCCACGTCGCCCAGGATGAGTGAGAGGCCTCGCCGCAGCCGGATGGCGATCTCGAGCCGGGTGAGGGCCTGCAGGTGGGAGTGCGAGCGAAAGAAAAACGAGGGATCCGGGCTGGTGGAGAACGGTTCCTTCGTCAGGCCGAGTGTGCTGTAGTAGCTCATCCCACCACCTGCCGGGCTGCGCCGCCGGCGCAGCGGCCCGCGGCCTGAGCGAAACCCGATATGGTGCGGGCCACGCCCGGCCCTCCTCTTCCTTGCCACTGGTCAGTGGCCGGTCGGCCGGCAGGTGGTGGGGTCACGTCGGCCCGCTCCGCGTCTCCGCCCCGCCCGCCGGCACGGCGCCGTTGGGCAGGACCCGTTCGATCTCCGCCAGGCTCCTCCCCTGACGGCGCCACGCCCGGATGGCGCTCAGTCGATCCAGGGTGGAGTCATCGAAATACCGAAAGCGGGTCGAGGGGCTGCGGCCGATTTCCCTGATGAGCCCCTGGCGGAGGTAGAACTTCAACGTGTGCACGGAGTGGCCGCTGAGGCGCGCCAGGTCCTTCAGTAAGTAAATGCTCTGGACCGTCTCCGTCATAGGGCGTGGGTCAGGTCCCCAGGCGCGGAGGGTGGGGATGCTGCGCCCAGAGACCTGACCCGCCTTCACTCTCCATATAGAGAGCAGTTACTCCCCATATGGGTAGTCATCCTACTGCTTCGAGGAGGCGGCTGTCAAGGCCATTCTGTCTGCGGGACATTGCCCCTGCTTCCTGAGGAGGACGGACGGTATTACGGCAGGGGCAGCTGCTGGAGCACAAGATTGGCGCGCAGCACGCCTTCCCGGGTGGGGATGCCGGAGAGGCGCAGGCGCTCGACCGCAACCAGCCGCGGCAGACCCAAGACCGCATCCACGAAGGTGAGCAGCTTGGCTTGGGGCCCTTCGACATCGAGTTCCACTTCGAAGACCTGCGAGCCCCCACGCGCTTTCGGGGGCCTGGGCTTGAGATTCAGCTGGAGGCTCGCTTGTCTCGCCAGGCCCTCGAGGTCATGCAGGAGGTCCGCCTGGGAGGTGTCGGACGACTCCCAGCGGACCGCCGCGGCCATGACACGATACCGCTGCTCGGTGGCGGGTCCCTGGGCCAGCAGCCGGCCGAGCGCGTCCAATTTCTCCGCCTGCAGGTCCGCTTGCGCGCGCAGATTCCCCAGATGCTCCCACAGCGGCTGCACCGCCCACGAGAGCAGCGCCCAGCAGCCGATGAGCCCGGCCGCGGCCGCGGCCAGCCGTCGCTCCCGAGGACGCAGCGCGGTCCAGGGCGCGGGACGCGTCCGCGTCATGAGACGTCTCGCTGCTGCATGACGATCTCAAAGTCCGTTCGCTCGCCGGTCGGCGTGCGCCGGCGGGTCGAATATTTCAGCCGCGCGCCGGCGATGCCCTCCAACTGTTCCAGCTGTCCGACGAACGTGAGCACATCCTGCGTGTTCGGCGCACTGCCCCGCACCACGATTTCCTGCCTGGTCTGCTCCGCCGTGACCGCCTCCAGCCCGATGCCTGCGGGGGCCGCTCGGAAGACGCCGGAAAGGATCGCCGCCAATTGCCGCCGCTGCGCCAGGACACCGCTGGCCACCTGCACCGCGCGCGCCTGATCGCGGATCGTCTTGGCGGTTGGGGCGACTTCACTCACCACCTGCGCCAGGCGCGCGGCGCGCTCTTGCTGACGCACCACTTGGACCCCCAGGACCGCCGCCCCCAGGAGGCCTGCCGCCAGCGCGAGTCCGCCAACGAGCGTCAGATCCTGCGATTGCCGCCGCTGCCGCACGCGCGTGCGCACCTCCGGTGGGCTCAAGTCGAGCAAGACCCCGCCGGGGGCCTGCGCCGCGCCAAGGACCACGGCCGGCGAGGTCGCCGGGGTCACCCCGGCGGCCTGCAATCCCAGCGCGGCGCGCGGGTCCTGCGCCGCGACCGGAATGCCCACGCGTTCTGCCAGCGCCCCGCGCCACGTCTCCAGGGCCCCGATGCCGGTGAGCAGCACGCCGCGCACGTCAACGCCCGGCAGCTCGCGCCGCAGCGCGGCCAGGCTGCGGTCAATCTCCGTCGCCAACAGGTCGATCGTCTCCGACGCCGCCCCCCAGTCTGAGACGCCCTGCCCGACGCTCCGGCTCAGCAGGATCGTCTCATCGGTCACGACGAGCAGATCCGTCCGGGCATCGTCCAGATGCACAATGAGCAGCGGATCAGGCGGCGCGTCCTTGCGCGCCTGCCGCCACCACGCCCACACGCCCCACGAGCTGACCGTGACAAGCTGCGGCGGAATGCCGGCCTCCCGCAGCAGCGCCAGGTGCCGGTCCACGACGTCGCGCTGGCACGCCACGATGCCCACGGTGCTGAATCCCTCGGCGCGCCGCACCACCTGGTGCGCGACCACGGCCTGCTCCCGCGGGTACGGCAGCTGCCCGCGCGCATACAACTCGACCATCTGGTGGAGCTCCGCATCCTGCAGCGTCGGGAACTTGACGATCCGGGTGATCACCTGCTCACGCGGCAGTACGCTCACCACCTCCTGCGGGGCGGGCTTGAGGGCCCTCCACGCCTGGCCCAGGACCGGCGCCATCGTCGGGCCCTCCACCGCGGGCTCGCTGCGCACGTATTTCAGGGTCCACGCGCGGCCGCGTCGTTCGGCCACCGCAATGCGCAGGCTGGCCCGCGTCCACTCGACGGCGAACCGCGTCGCCATCAGTCCACCATCCACGCGAGCAGGCGTGGCGGTTCATCCGCGCCGCGCCGGACGACCGCCTCGATGCGAGCGCGCGCGGCCGGCTTCGCCAGGCGGGCCTCGGCCGTGACCCGGAAGGTGTCCGACGACGTGACCATGCCGCTCACCAGGTTCCGGTCCTCGGGGCTCACACCCAGGTCCGTCAACTGCTGCAGAAAGTCGGTCGCGGTGAACACCCCGTCTTGCTCATGCGCCTCCGGCCCGTCCGGCCCCTCACGAAACGCCCGGATGCGCTCGATCCCGTCCGCACTCACGCCCAGGGCCGTCAGCACCTCCGCGGCCACGCTGTTCAGGTTGAGCGGAGCTCCGCTCTCCGTGTGCACCGTGGTCTGCGCCAGCAGCTGCGCCATGACCTCCGGCTCCATGCCGGGCACGTCCCACAGCTCGTGAAGCGCCTCGACCGCGGCGTTCTTGGCGAAGTAGGGCGGCGCCGCGGCGGGCTGATCCTCCGCTGGATCGGGCGCGTCCCGATAGTCCTCGATCGCTTGGGCCAGCTCTGGGCGGCCGGTCAGGGCCGTCAGCGTCTCCAGGGAGGCCTCGTTGAGGTTCAGGCGCCCGCGCTCATCGGTCACCGTGACCGTGACGACCGAGCCGGGGTCCGGGGCCCAGCCAAGGGGCGGTGCCCAGCTATCGCCGCTCCAGTCTTCCGCGCTGCTGTCGGCGCCGAGCAGGTGCGCCGCGACGGCCACCGCACCCTGCGCGAGGGCGTGCGCCTCGGCCCGAGCCAGCCGATAGCGCGCTATGCGGACATCCAGCGTCAGATGCCGGGCGGTCGCGACGGCCAGCGCCGAGAGCAGCGTGACGACCCAGAGCGTCACCACCAGCAGACTGCCCCGTCGGGCCGCGCTCATCCGCCGCCTTCCGTGGACGACTTCAGCGCGCCCGTCGGGATGCTCAACACCGCCCGCACCTCCGCCGCTTCTCCGGCGCCCAGCGTGACGTCGAGGAGACGTGGCAGTTCATCCGGGAACAGCCACTCGCCGCGCCACTCGATCGTCCCGCCTGCCTCCGGCTCGTACCCGTAGCGGATCGTCAGCTCCTCGCACTCCGGCCACAGGAGGGATGGTTCTGGGTCGAGCCCGGCACGCGCCGCCCCGAGCGGCCGGCTCGTCCGCCGCAAGCCCGTCTCGCCCTCCACCTCGCCGACGTCGTACGTGACCAGGCGCGGCAGGCGGACCCCGCCAGGTGCGGACTCCAGGGTCACCCACTGGAGCCGATCCGCAGCGAACTCCTGGCTCGGAAGCGGTGCACCAGGATGACCATCGGTATAGAGGAAGGCGTTCGCCAAGTCGCGTGCCAGCCGTTCGAACGCCACCTGGTGTCGCTGCAGGGTTTCCGAGCCCTCGGTGGTCTGTCGCCACACCGTGATGCCACCCTGCAGATGGCTGCCCAGCCCGACGAAGAGGACGGAGAGCATCGTGGCCGCCACCAGCAGTTCCACCAGAG
>SBAZ01000141.1 GCA_005239935.1 Planctomycetales bacterium
CGTGATGGCGGAGGTCAGGGTCGTCTTGCCATGGTCGACATGGCCGATGGTGCCGATGTTGACGTGCGGCTTGGTGCGCGAAAACTTGGGCTTCGTCATCCCGCTGCCTCCTCCTGCTGTGCGCCTTCGCGCACGCGCATCCCGAAGACACAAAAAACCCGCGGAGTGTGGTCGGACGTTTGGGAATTCGACGTGCTGCTGTCGTGCAGGGAGGATTCGCCGTGCGCCGGGCCGCCAGAGAAAAAGCTGGAGACGGGAATTGCACCCGTGACCTCGTCCTTACCAAGGACGTGCTCTGCTAACTGAGCTACTCCAGCAGGCTCACGACTGGACCACGTCCCGGTGGTGCTCCTGCCGCGGTCGCGGGTTTCCGCCCCCGTCCCGACGCCTTGCTCGTCCCCGACGGAAACCCCTGCCGGGGACGCGGTCGCCTCACACCGATGCCTCATACACGACCAATCGGTCTTGCTACCAAACGCGCGAAACCTTTATTTTGCCAGAAGTTAGCACACTGTCAACTCTTTTTGACCGCTTCCAAGGCCACATCGTTCAGCCACCGGTCCAGGGTCTCCTTGGGAAACCGCCAGACCTTGCCCATTTTCACCGCAGGGATTTCCCCGCGGCGGGCCTTCCGGTAGATCGTGTCGGGCACGACCCCCAGGTATCGCGCGACTTCATCCACGTTCATGACGCGGGTCACCGCAGTCACCTCCCTTGCGACGGATAAGACAGTCCGTCCGTGTGCTTTTCGTTGTGCCATCTGTGGAATAATCGGTGAGACACGAAATGGCGGAAGAAGTCGGAATAGGTTAGCGGCTGGCCAGCCGCCTGTCAAGCCCTATTTGGGGTTTGCTGGACTTTGGCGGGACGCCCAAGGCGGGCCGTGTGGGCACAAAAAAACCCTGGATCCGGGCGAACAGTATCGGTCACGGATCCAGGGCCGTGCCGAACGCCAGGGTCATCCATCCTCCACGTCACCTGGCCGTACCCGGAAGCGCCGTCCCAGCGAACCCCTCGTTCTCGGCGCTTCCCGCTTGCACGACAAGTATACGCGGTTCTCCCGACGAAAGACAGGGAAATCGGCCGGGTCAATGTGGAGCGGGCGACGGGAATCGAACCCGTGTCTGGGGCTTGGAAAGCCTCAGCTCTGCCATTGAGCTACACCCGCAGACGCGCTGGCGCCTATGCGCCAGACGCTTTGGCTGATATTGCAGGTGTTCGTTGTTCCTGTTTCGTGTCGGCAATACGAGCGATCTCACTCAAGCGCTCCTCGTTGTCCTTCCTCCGAACATACCAGTCCTTAACACGATGCTCAATCAGCCATGTCAGCCGCTCGGCCTCGCCTGGCTCCACATCCACAATCATGTTGATGTCCTTCTCCATATGCGCCCCGATATTGCCCAATTTCCGTACTCCGTCGATTGCCTTCCAGGTCGCATCAGTCACCTTCCCTCTTAGGGCATCGATCTCTCTTGCCAGGTTCTTCCTCCGGATCCTCCAGAAATCTCGGATCATACCCTGCAAGCACCGCCTTGCTAATGTCGCCGCTCCCTTGGGACGTAGCGCGCAGATTTGGCAAGCCTCTTCGTAGTCTTCGATGATCGCCCTCGGCACGTACTCCGGCAAGACCTTGGCCCTTGATGGCGGCATGAGTTGCCAACTCTTGATGATTTTTTCCCCGGAACCTGGCGCCCAATCTGTCCTTCGCGACCTCGTAAAGACCTACGTTGAGTGAGAATTGCCTGCAGTTCGGATGTGGGCAGACAACGAATGTTGCTGTAAGCCTGCGAGGGCCATCAGAGTTCTCTATGTTCAAATCGTTGTAGTCAAAGACCCGATACTCTTCGGTGATGGTCGTATCTCGATCACAATATGGAC
Organism: Planctomycetales bacterium; assembly: GCA_005239935.1. Taxonomy (GTDB): domain Bacteria; phylum Omnitrophota; class Gorgyraeia; order Aquiviventales; family Aquiviventaceae; genus SBAZ01. Next base: position 1,879 of record SBAZ01000141.1, read on the forward strand.
AGGTCCAGGCGAATGGCATCTCTCAATCTCCAGATCTTCCAGTGGAATGTGGTGGGCAGGCCAGGGTTCGAACCTGGGTAGGGCGTAAGCCCGCGTGGTTTACAGCCACGTCCTTTTGGCCGCTCAGGCACCTGCCCACGGATCAATCGCGCTGTCAACGAAGCCGGTGGAGGGAATCGAACCCCCGGCCAGCTGTTTACAAAACAGCTGCTCTACCCCTGAGCTACACCGGCAGTGATTGGTACGCTCGAATGGCCAACGGTATTCTATCGGCTATGTCAGAGGCGAGCAACCCAACGTCGCCCTTGTCCTTCGCGGCGAGGTCGCCGGCCAGGCCATGCAGATAGACCCCCAGCCGGGCCGCATCGAACAGGCTCAGGCGTTGCGCCAGGAGCCCGGCGAGGACGCCGGTGAGCACGTCGCCGGCCCCGCCCGTCGCCATCCCAGGATTGCCGGTGTTGTTCACGTAACTCCGGCCGTCCACGTCCGCCACCACTGTGCCCTGCCCTTTGAGGACGACGACCACCCGGCACATTTTGGCGAACTCGACTGCGGTGCGGGTGCGGTCACGCTGCACCTCGTCGGACGACTGCCGGATCAGGCGCCCCATCTCCCCAGGGTGTGGGGTGATGATACAGGGCAGCGTCCGCTTCTTAAGGAGCCTCACGTCCGCCGCGAGCGCGTTGAGCCCGTCCGCGTCCACCACAAGGGGCTTCACCACCTTGGGGACGACTTCGCGCACCAGCTCCTGCGTCTGGGGGTTCTGCGACAGACCAGGACCGATCGCCACCGCGTCCATCCGGTCGGCCGTGCTGACAATCTCGGGGAGCGCCTGTGTGCTGAGCGAGCCGTCCTTCGTCTCGGGCAGGACCTTGAACATCGCCTCGGTGAGTTTGATGACCATGGGCTCGTGCAGGCCCTTGGGCAGCCCGAGCGTGACCAGCCCGGCGCCGGCGCGCAGCGCCCCCTGCACCGCCAGCGCCGCAGCCCCGCTCATCCCGCGCGAGCCGGCCACGATGAACACGCGCCCCGCGTCGCCTTTGTGCGTGTCCGCCTTCCGGGGAGGCAGCAGGCCAGGCTCGACCGGCATGGCTACCGCGTCACGATGGCGCTCGCGACCGCCACGGTGTCCACGTGCGACAGGCTGATGTGCACGTGCAGCCTGCGTGCCTTGCCGTGCAAGATGATCCGCGGCCGGCCGAGGCGGTCGTTGCGCACCTCCACGTCGCGCATGCCGGGCGCGCGCGACGGGGCGACCTGCGACACCGCCTTGATGACCGCCTCCTTCGCGGCAAAACGGCCGGCCAGGTGCAGGAGCCGAGTGCGCGGACGCGCCTGGGCATAGGCCACCTCGCCCGGGCGGAAGACCCGCCGGATGAACGCCGAGCCGCCGCGCCGCAGCGTGCGCTGGAAGCGCGGCATATCAACGACATCGATGCCGCAGCCGAAGCGCGCGCCCCGCGGGCGCTTACGCGCGCGCATGACGTCGCCCCCGCCGCATGGCGGAGCGCATCTCCCGGACCGCTTGGTCCAGCCCGACCCAGAGTGCGCGCGCCATGATGGAAAACCCGATGTTCAGTTCCTCGATCTCCCCGATCGCCGCGACCGGCCCCACGTTCTGATAGTCCAGCCCGTGCCCGGCGGCCACCCGCAGCCCGCTGGCGCGCGCCTGGCGCGCGGCGCGGCGCAGCGCGGCCAGCTCGCGCCGGTGCGCGCGGACGGCCCGCGCCCCCGCGTAGCGTCCCGTATGCAGCTCCACCACCTCCACCCCAAGATCCGCCGCAGCCTTCACCTGCGCGGCCGCGGGATCAATGAACAAGCTGGTCACGATGCGGTGGCGCCGAAACCGCACGATGAGCGGCCGCAGCCGCCGGGCGAGCCGGCGCGCGTCGAGGCCGCCTTCCGTCGTCAGCTCCTGCCGGCGCTCGGGAACCAGCGTCACGCTGTCCGGCCGGAGGCGCAACGCCGCGCGCACCACGTCCGGCGCGATGGACATCTCCAGGTTGAGGTGCGTCCGCACCGCCCGGCGCAGGCGTGCCACATCACGATCCTGGATGTGCCGCCGATCCTCCCGCAGGTGGCAGACGATGCTCGAGGCCCCGGCCCGCTCGCACACCCGCGCGGCCTCGACAGGGTCCGGCCAGGCTCCGCGGCGCTGCTGGCGCAGGGTCGCCACGTGGTCCACGTTCACGCCGAGCCGCATCGTCCCCGGCTGATCGCGTCCAGCATGCGCAGGAGGTGGGCCGTGTCGCGCACGTCATGCACCCGCACCAGATGCGCCCCGGCCGCCCACGCCCACGCCGCGCAGCCCAGACCGCCGCTGAGCCGATCGGTGACCTCAGCACCCAGCGTCCTCCCGATGAACGATTTCCGCGAGGCGCCCACCACCACGGGGTAGCCGAGCTCCAGCAGCACATCGAGCCGACGCAGCAGGGCGAGGTTGTGCGCGGGCGTCTTGCCGAACCCGAGTCCCGGATCAAGCAACATCCGATCGGACAGGACCCCGTGCCCGATGGCCTGGGCGGCCGCGCCGCGCAGGAATGCGGCGACCTCCCCCACGACGTCCCGGTACCGAGGGGCCCGTTGCATCGTCCGGGGCGTCCCGCGCATGTGCATCAGAATGAGCGCGGCCCGCGCCTCGGCCACGACTCCGGCCATGTCCGGGTCGCCCCGCAGGGCGGTCACGTCGTTCACGATGGCCGCACCCGCCGCGAGCGCTTCGGCCGCGACCCGCGCCTTGCTGGTATCGATGGAAATCGGCACGCGGGTACGCCGCGCCAGCCGCTCAATGACCGGGATGGTCCGCTGCAGCTCCATCTCCACCGGCACCGCGGAGGCACCCGGCCGGGTGGACTCGCCTCCGACGTCCAGCACCTCGGCCCCTTCCTGCGCCATGGCGAGCCCGCGGGCCACGGCGCGGCGCGGTGAGGCAAAGCGCCCTCCATCACTGAACGAGTCCGGGGTGACGTTGAGGATGCCCATGACCAGCGGGCGGCCCCGCCACGTCAACGGGCGTCCTGCGGTCGCGATGCGCCGTGTCGCTCGGCCGTGGGAGCCGGGTGCCAGCGTGGCGAAGGCCATTTGCGGTCTGGGGTGCTGAGGCCGGCCTGCAATCGGCCGCTTCAGGCGGGGGTGGGGCCGGCGTGGTTATCGCCGCTCGCGGCCGGCGACGCCGCGGCCTTCGGCGGCAGCCCGGCGAGCTTCCGGACTTCCTCGCCGTCCAACACTTCCTTCTCGAGCAGGATGCCGGCCGCCTGCTCCAGGATGTCGCGGTGGTCGAGCAGAATCTTGCGCGCTCCCTGGTAGGACGCATCCACGAGCCGGCGCACCTCCTCGTCAATGAGGACGGCGGTCTGCTCGCTGTAATTGCGGTCTTCAAAGAGGTCGCGCCCCAGAAACATCTGCCGCTCGCGCTTCCCGTAGGTCAGGCTTCCCAGCCGCTCGCTCATGCCGTACTCGCACACCATCCGCCGCGCGAGTTCGGTGGCGGTCTCGATGTCATTCTGGGCGCCCGTCGTGATCTCGTTGAACACCACGACTTCGGCCGCGCGGCCGCCCATCATCACCGTCATGCGCGCCGTCAGCTCCTTTCGGCTCATCGTATAGCGGTCCTCGACCGGCAGCTGCATCGTGTAGCCGA
>SBAZ01000004.1 GCA_005239935.1 Planctomycetales bacterium
GGGTCCTTCAGCTGCGGCAGTTGGTGGGGGTGGTGGTGAGGCGCATCGCATCCGCGCCGGCCGCACGACAGCCGCGCACAGGGTAAGGCGCTCTCTCGAACAGGCACACCCGGAGCAATCCGGGGTCGCAAAGCCACGAACCCTCTCTCGGTCTCAGAGACGTGTCTGAGACCGAGGCGGGTGGTCGGGCTGCCGAAGGAGATGCGATGGTGTTACGACGTGAGGGGGGGGCTGGGCCGCCGAGGGACCGCGGCCGTCAGCGTGGTCTATGTGCTCAGCGCAAGCGCCCTGACCCTGGGCGTCGTGACCCTTCGAGCCCCGGTCGCCGAGACCTACCGCCAGCAGGTGGACCACCTCTGGCAGGCTCCCGACGCCCTCCTCGTCCAGGTTCGTCCGGCTCCGCACTAAGTCCCCAGCTCACTCGCCCAGAATCTTCACGACGACCCGCTTCTTGCGCGTGCCGTCAAACTCCGCGTAGAACACCTGCTCCCACGGCCCCAGGTCCAGCTTACCCTTGGTAATTGGCAGCAGCGCCTGGTGACCCATCAGGGTCCGCTTCAAGTGCGCGTCGCCATTGTCCTCGCCAGTGAGGTGGTGCTTGTAGTCCTTGCGGAACGGCACGAGCCGCTCCAGCAGTTCCCAGAGGTCCTCCCAAAGCCCCTCCTCGTCATCGTTCACCCAGATGCCCGCCGTGATGTGCATGGCCGACACCAGGCAGATCCCGTCCTTCACGCCGCTGCGCGTCACCAGGCCCTCGAGTGTGTCGGTGATGTTGATGAGGTCGCGCCGGTGCTTCGTGTTGAACCATAGATACTCCGTCAGATGCTGCATGGCGGCTCCGGGGTGCGGCCGCGCCGCGCGGCCGGGGGACGATGCCTGAGGACTAGGCGCGGGGAGCGGGGGCGGCCAACTCGGCCGGCAAGCCGAAACTGACGTCCTCGTGGACGAGTTCCCGCTCTTCGACCTGGGTCGCGCCAAGGCGCCTGAGCGCCTCGACGACGTCCTGGACCAGGTGCTCGGGCGCGGAGGCCCCCGACGTCACGCCGATACAGGACACGCCGGTGAACCAGTCCGGCTGGATCTCGGTGGCATCATTGATGAGATAGGCCCGCCGGCCGGCGGCCTCGGCGACCTCCGTCAGCCGGATGGAATTGGAGCTGTTCTTGGCGCCGATGACGAGGATCACCTCCGCCTCGCGGGCCATCGCCTTGACGGCGTTCTGCCGATTCTGGGTCGCATAGCAAATGTCGTCCTTGGCCGGACTGACCAGTCTCGGAAACCGGCCCTTGAGCACGTCGATGACCGCCTGCGTGTCATCCATACTGAGGGTGGTCTGGGTGATGACAGCGACCCGGTTGGGGTCCGGGACCTGCACGGCGCGGGCATCCTCCACCGTCTGGACCAGCCGGATGGCCTGCGGCGCTTCACCCATGGTGCCCTCGACTTCCTCATGCCCGGCATGGCCGATGAGGATGAGCGTGTAGCCCTCGCGCGCGAAGCGCTTGGCTTCCACGTGGACCTTGGTGACCAGGGGGCACGTGGCGTCGATCACCTGCAACCGCCTTGCCTGCGCCGCCGCATAGACGGCCGGCGAGACCCCATGGGCGCTGAAGATCGCGGTGGAGCCCTGCGGGATCTCGGTCAGCTCGTCCACAAACCGCGCCCCCTGCGCGCGCAACTGATTGACTACATGTGGGTTATGGACGATTTCCTTGCGGACATAGACCGGTCCGGGGAAGCGCGCCAACGCTTGCTCCACGACCTCAATCGCGCGCTCGACGCCGGCGCAGAACCCACGGGGCTTGGCGAGGAGAATGCGGATCCCAGGCATGGGGCACCATTATAGGAAGACCGGCAAGGGTCGGGCAAGCGAAAACGCCTGGTGGGCGCGGCGAACTAGTACGCGACGGCCCCGCCTCGGCGCATCTGGTCCAGCGCGCGTCGAGGCGGCTCGATATTCGACGGCCTGGGGCGCGCGGCCGGAGGCAGGGAGGCCGGGGGCGGACTAAAGGCACGCTGCAGGACTTCAGGTGGGATGGAAGGATCCTGGTACGTGCCATCAGGACCACGCCCGATCATCAGGGGGGGCGTGCTCGCCGGCGGCAGCTCCGCCTGGCTCGTGGCCTGCGCTTGCAGGGCCGCCGGGATTCGCAGGAGCATCGGCAGCGCGATCAGGGCGGCCAGCGCGCCGGCTCCGATGAGACTGAGGGACACCCGTGGGATGGTGACGCGCATCAATTCCCGTCGCGCCACATGAGTGTTTCGTACGTGCCGGTGGTGGGGTAAAACGGCGGCGCGGTCGCCGTCAGCCGCGTGTCGTAGAGGTAGTTCTTGACATAGCCGGACACCGGCAGGCCGGTGCTGCTGTTGAAGGTGCCGACCGGCCCGCGCCGGTCCTGGATGAGCCCGCCGTAGAGATTCAGCGTGCCGCGCGGCGCCCCGGCCCACCAGTTCTCCACGGTGAAGGAGGTGCTGAGCGCCATCACGGAGGCCTGCAGCTTCAGGTTGTTCGGGGCGGTCTGCGCGATGATGATATCCGACTCGGCAATCAGGCCCAGCATGTCGTCGGAGGCGGGATTGACTTGGGGATCGACAGCGCACCGGACGTGGCCGTTGATGAGGACGTCGTCGCTGGTGCCGATGGTGACCTGCCCATTGAGGGTGCCGGACACCGTGACGTTGCCGCCGTTCACGAAGACGGCGCCGTTGGCCGGCAGCGCCATCGGCACGTCGACGAGACCGGCCGCGGGGTTCGTGACGCGCATCGTGCCCCCGGCTTCGAGGACGATCGTGGTGTTCCCGGCAAACCATTTGCCCTGCGCCGAGGCGGCGGCCACGCGCAGCTTCGTGGCGCTCAGCGGGAGGGTGATCGGTGCCGCATTCAGCTCCAGGCCCCCGTTGAACTGGGGGTTATTGCCGCCGGCCGGCGGGGGGTTCTTGTAGTTGATCGAGCCCGACGTGCTGGACACCAGCCCATCGAAGATCGGGCTGCCGGAGATGTTGAACTGGTCGTTGGAGTGCACCGGGCCGGCCAGGTGGTCGGACCCCGTGAACCAGATGGGGTTGCCGCTTGCCAACCGCTCGCTGTTGGTGAAATAGGAGAACCGCGAGAAGCTCTCCGTGCGCAGGAGCAACGTGATCTGCCGGCCGACGGCCAGGCCTGTCGCCTGTCCGGTCGCGGTCAGCGTGAAGAGGTCGAGGAACCCGGCCGGATTATTGTCATCCGGATCGATGGTGATCTGGTAGGTGCCGCCGGGGAACGCCTGGGTCCCACCGAACGGGTCGAAGGGCGCAATGCCGGCCGGCGGCACGCCCTGGTCCTTCAGCCAGTCGAAGCCGGCGTTGACCCCGGCTTCGGAGAGGTGGAAGGCCTGAAGCGTGTCCGTGTACCGCTCCGACACGTTCAGCTCCGTGGCGCTGCGGCCAAACTGCGCGGAGCCGAGCGTGATGAGGATGGCGATCAGCAAGTAGCTGAAGATCAGGATGGAGCCCTGTGTTTTCCGTCCGTCCCGCATGTTTCGCGCTCCTAGCCTGCGCATGGTGGGAGCGCAGGATTCGGACCGAGCTCTGAGGGCTCCCTGTAAGTATGCCTGATCAGCCCCACCGTGCACAAGGCCCGACACGTCTGGTCACCCCGCAAAGCGACGTCGGAACCATCTGAGGCTCTGATACTTCAGAAAGGGGAGCGTCAGGTAGGAGGTGTAGTGGCCGGTGGGCAGGAAGACCGCTTCGGGACGACCCAGCGCCCGCCAGAGGCGCAGCGCGTTGGCTGCCCCGACGGTCCGGTCGGTCATGGCGATCACCATGAGGAGCTGGCCTGGCCGGACGTATCGCGCCAGCAGGACGGGATCGGTGCGGATCGTCTCGCGCAGCCGGCGTTCGAAGGTGGCGAGGTCCATCCCGTTCGCCGCCAGGTACTTCGTGCGCGGTCTGCTGAGCAGACTGTCGCGGGAGGTCACCAGGATATCCGGAATGCCGCCGCCGGCCAGGGCGACGACGTGCACCCGGACCCGCGGCTCCACCGCCGCTGTCAGGATCCCGGCGATGCCGCCCATGCTAATGCCGAAGCTGCCGAGCCGGTCCGGATCCACACGCTCCTGCGCGACGAGCCAGTCCACGACTTGGCGGACCCGCAGGACGCTCTGACGGAGCAGGAGCTCCACGCGCTCCACCGGGTGCTCCGGGGAAATCTTCAGGGTCCGGCGATGGACGAGCGCCACGTGCAGGCCGTGGTTCGCGAAGAAGCGCGCGACGCCGCGTTCTAAGGGATAGTCGCCGCCGAGGATGGGACTGAACACGAGCGCCGGCTGCCGGCCGGGGTGCGTGCTCTCGAACCACTCGAATTCGACGGTCGGCTCGGTCGGCTCGAAGCCCTCGGCCGCCAACGGGAACTGGACGGTGAACTCGCGCCATCCCGGCCGCGCGGCGCCCGAGGCCACCGTCACGTCCCGAGGCGGATGGGCAGAGGCGTAGTACGCGGCGACCTCCGCCGGGAGCGGGACCGCCGGCCGCTCCGCCCGCAGGGGCGCATACGCGCATCCGGCCGCGAGGCAGCACACGGCGGCCACCGCGGGCTGTCGGCGGCGGCTCAGATCACGGAGTCGCGGCAGGCTCCGGGGGCGCGTCGGGGCTGGGCGCGTCATCAGGCGCGGTCTGCACATAGATGGGATTCGAGAAGATCCAGGGCTTGTTATGCCGAGCGGCTTCCACGCGGTAGACGCCGGGGGCGGGCAGGGGCAGATCCCACGCGTCGCCGATCGTCGTCTGAACCGCCTGTCCGTCGCGCACCAGCGTGAGCAGCGCCGTGGCCGGTAGGTGGACGCGCAGCCGCAGGTCGGGTGACCAGGGTACCATGTCGCCCATCACGCCCACGACACGCCCGTGATCCTCCACGGTGAACGTGAAGCCCTTCGCCTGATCGAGCAGCTCCACCGCCACGTAGGCGTGCCCCTGCCGCAGCGCGGTGTAGATGCCCTCGGCCGTCAGGGTCTCGTCCGGTACCAGGAGGTGGGTCCGGGCGAACTTGAACATCACGTCGTACGGCGCGAACGTGATGCCGAGCGCGTGGAACTCGTGCGCGTCGGTCGCGCCGATGCCCGTGAGCGGGCCGTGGCGCGCGATCAGTTCATCCCACGTGCGCAAGGGGTCATACGGCCGGTTCAGGACGGACCAGAAGAACAGGTCCTGCGGCGAGGTGAGCGCCCACACCGCCAGTCGCAGTTTGTGCTCGTCCATCGTGTCGTGGGCGACGTTGTAGATCTCGATGCCGTTGAAGCCGGTCACGCTCCAATCGGCCCACCGCCGCTTGGCGAAATAGGGGTGCGCGATGAAGCCCAGGCCGCCCTGGCGGGCGGTCTCGTCGATGACCTGCTGGGTGGTGAGGCGCTCGCGGTCGATCTCCTCGGTGATCCCCAACGTGAGATAGTGGCCGCCCCGCGCGCTGATCTCGCTGCCGACGAGGATGAGCGTCGCGCCGTGCCAGCCCTGGCGCCCCTCGCGCAGGTGGTGCAGGGTGTTGTGGTCGGTGATCGTCACGAAGTCGATCGCGTGCGCGTTGGCCGTCCGCACCACATCGTCGAACGTCCCGTCGGCGTCATGGGACACGTCCGTGTGGACGTGCAGGACGCCGACATAGTCCTGGTACTGATGAGCCAGCCCGGACGGGGTCGGGTGCAGGGCGGTGGCGACGGCCTGCAGCGCGCGCCGGGCCGGCAGGGGCAAGGCCAGGGGAACGGTCGAACAGCCGGCCAGCACCAGGCACACCAGCAGGAGCGGCGAGGGGCGGGAGACGGGGGGCGAGGGACAACCGGCCTGCCCGCGCCCCGTGCCCCACGCCCCGTGTCCCTGAGTCATGCTTCCGTCTGAGAATGGCCGGTGAAGGTGAACGCGGCAAGGTGCACCGACGGCACGAGGGCGCACCCGAGCCCAGTGCCTGGGTCGGCCACGAGCCGCCGCTCCCGCGACACGGCCACGACGTGCCGGAATGCCTCCAGCAGGCCCTGGGTGAAGCGCAGCGTCCGCACCGGCGCGGCCAGCCGCCCGTGCTCGATGAGACACGCGCCCTCCCGCGTGAGCCCGGTCATCAGGGCCTCGCGAGGGTTGAGCAGGCCGTTGACATAGTGGAAGCGGGGGATCCAGAGCCCCTTCCGGCAGCGCCGGACCATCTCGGCGGCGGACGTCGTGCCCGGCGCGAGCGCCAGATGCATCGGCAGGGGGCCCTCCACTTCATCGGGCGCCATGGCGTGGCCGGTCGAGGGGCGGTCGAACCGGGCGCCGTAGTCCGTGTCATACACGACCCCGGCGGCGCGGCCGCGCTCGACCAGGGCCACCCGCGTGCGCCGCACGCCCTCGAAGTCGAAGGGCAGGCGCAGCATCCCGCGCTCGGTGCCGTTGTCGTAGATGGTGATCCGTCTGTCCATGACCTGGTCGCCGAGGCGCCCGGCCAGGAAACTCGTGCGCTCCTGGAGTTGTTTGGCGCCGAAGGCGATATAGCCGAGCCATTCGAGGAGATCCGCGACCGCATCCGGCTCAAGGATCACCGCATGCGCGCCGAGCGGGACGCTGACCGGCTCCTCACGCTTCAGCGACTGCCGCAGCGAGCGTTGCAGCAGGCCTTCGACGTCCAGCCGGGCCAGGTCGCGCGCGGCCCCGCTGGCATACCCCCGACTGGCGCGGTACATGGTGACGAGTTTGGCACCGGCGATGGTCGAGGCGGCGTAACAGGCCACGCCCTGCGAGTTCACAACGGCGAACTCGTCCTCGCCGGTCGTCACCGACCCGGCCAAATCGGCTCCGGCGCCCTGGCAGAGGCGGAAGAGGTGCTTCAGCATCGCGGCGCAGGCGGCGGGTGTCGCCCGCGCGGTGGCAGCCACGTAGTCGTCGGCGAAGCGGATCCGGGTGCGCGCCGGCAGAGTCGGCGGACGTTCCGGCTTGGGCGAGTGCTCCGCGATCGCCAGCGCGGCCCGCGCGCAGCGCGTCAGCGCGGGCAGCTGCAGGCTGTCCGTGGACGCCACGCCCACGCGCCCGCCGGCCAGCACCTTGATCGTGACCTCGATGCGCTCCTGGCGCAGGTCCTGATGGATGGCCTCATGCGCGAAGCGGAACACCTGGCGGCTGGAGGCGTGCGCGAGGAGGCTCGCGCCGTCGGCCCGCGTGCGCGCGGCGGCGTGCTGCAGCGCAGCCAGTAAGCGTGTCGCCCCGACCATCAGGATGCGGGGGCGACCTGCACGCCGTCGAAGCGGGCGTACGAGGCGCCGTGCCCGACATGCATCGTCTGCATCGGCTCGCCCTTGGCGCAGTTGGGAACCCCCCACAACTGCCAGTCCTCGCGCCGGCCGACGCCGGAGCACCGTCCCCAGAACTGCGGGGTGATCCCGGTGTAGAGCGGGGTCTTCACCAGCGCCCCGAGGCGGCCGTTCGTGATTTCCCACCCGAGTTCCGTCGTGAACTGGAAGTTGAGCCGTTGGTCGTCAATGGACCAGCTCTTGTTGGTGGAGAGGAGATAGCCGTGCTTGATGCCATGGAGCAATTCGTCCAACGTGGCCTCGCCGGGCTCCAGGTTGACGTTCGTCATGCGGATGAGCGGCGGCACACTCCAGTCCTCGGCGCGCATCGCCCCGCCGCTGGCCGTGAGCCCGACGGCCGCCGCGGTCTCCCGCGAGGACAGATACGCGACGAACTTGCCCGCGCGCACGAGCTCCACCCGCTGCGCCGGGACCCCCTCGTCGTCGAACCCGAAACTGCCCACGCCGCCGGGGATGGTCGCGTCCGCGACGATCGTCACTTCCGGCGACCCGTAGCGCAGGCGGCCCACCTGGTCCGGCGTCAGGAAGCTCCCGCCGGCGTAACTGAGTTCATGCCCGAGCGCACGGTCCAATTCCATCGGATGGCCGCACGATTCATGGAGCTGCATGACCACCTGGGTCGGATCCAGGACGATCGTGGTGTCGCCGGCTTTCGGCGGCTTGGCCCGGAGGAGCTGGAGCACCTCGGACTGCGCGCGCTGGGCCGCGCCGACCAAGTCGAGACGCTTGACATATTCGTACCCGGCCTGGGCCAACGCACCATGATGGGAGTTCGGCGCGCTGCGCACATGGACCTCGTTGCCGCGCGCCGCCACGATCTCGAGACCGGCGCCGGATTCCATCAGCGTCTGCTCGGTCCACGCACCCTCGGTCGATGCGAACCACTTCTCTCGCTTGTGGAAGTCCATGTGGGTCGTGGCCCGCTGGATGACGTCGGGCCCAAGCAGGGTCTGGTTGGCCCAGCGCAGGTAGTCGAGCTTGTTGGCGAGCGGCACGGTGAACGGGTCGATGTCCCAGCGCGAGTGGTGGCGCGCACGGGCTGGGGCGACGCGGGCGAGGGGGCGCGCCTGCCGGTTGACGGTCGCCGAGGCCTTGGCCAGGCTGATGGCGCGTGTGACGGCTTCGCGCAGGTGGCGCGGCGTCACGTGCGGAGTCGAGGCGAATCCCCAGGAGCCGTCGAGCAGCACCCGGACGCCGATGCCCGAGGTCTCGGAGAGGCTGATCGAGCTGACGCGGCCGTTCTCGGCCTGCAAGCCCTCGTGCGTGAGGTGCTCGTAGCGCACATCGGCGTAGTCCACCCCGCGTCGGGCGAGGGCGCGAAGGAGTCCAGCCAGGACCTCGCGGGGTCGCACAAGGTTCGTCAGGGGGTCACGGCGCATCCGGCGCGTTCATGACTCGAAAGAATAACACAGCCGCGGCCCCTTTGTCTTTGCGAAAGCCCACCCCCGGGACTAGAATATTCCGCACCCGCATGGACCACATCCCTCGCGCCCGTCTTGACCGGGCTTTTCGTCGGCTGCCGCGCGCGTCCCTGCACGACCGCCTGCATGCCGTCCGGGCCCTGTCCGAGGTGCGCGGCCTGCGGTACCTGGACGACCGCGGTCGGCCCCGCACCATTGACCTGGCCCTCAAACCCTGGGTGCTCACCACGAAGCAGGTCTGGACGTTCCACCAGGCCATGCGCCTGCTCGCCGACGCCCTCTGGAGGCTGCCACGCCTGTGGGAGGCCCGGGCGGACGTGCGGCAGGTCATCCACTTCGATGCCGCCCGGGCCTCCCACAGGCGTGGCAGCCTCCAGAGGGCGTCGGCGAGCAGGCGCATGGCCTGGTGGAACGTCCA
>SBAZ01000118.1 GCA_005239935.1 Planctomycetales bacterium
CGGAGCCTGACCCCGCACTCAGGCGGTCGGCCTTGAAGGGGTCTGGGTCCGCGCGCCCCAACGTGAGCCTGCGCGCGGAGCCTGACCCCGCACTCAGGCGGTCGGCCTTGAAGGGGTCTGGGTCCGCGCGCCCCAACGTGAGCCTGCGCGCGGAGCCTGACCCCGTCGTCACGAGCTACGGCGTCTGCCCCCGCAGCACCCACCAGCAGACTGCGGCGAGGACGAGGCGATACCAGCCGAAGAGGACCAGGCCGTGCCGGTTCAGATACCGGACGAGCCCGCCGACCGTGGCGGCCGCCACCAGGGCTGACGTCGCCAACCCCGTGAGCACCACACCAAGGCCGGCCTCGGCGACCAGGTGGCCGCTATCCGCCCAGGCGTCGTAGAGTGTCGCGGCGCCCAGCGTGGGGAGCGCGAGCAGAAAACTGTATTGGGCCGCTTGGGGGCCTGGCAGCCCGACCGCCATGCCGGCGACGATGGTGACCATGGCCCGCGACATACCCGGCCACAGCGCCAGGCACTGCGCCAGCCCGATCACGAGGGCGTGCCGATCACTCAGGCCCTCCAGCGACGCCGGCCCTCTGCGGCTCCTGGCGAGCAGCCACCGGTTGGCCAGCACCATCACGAGCCCCCCCACTGCCAAGGCCCAGACGACCGGCCAGGCGGCGAAGAGTTCCTCCTTGATCCTCCGATGGAGCAGCCCACCCACCACCAGTGCCGGCACGGTGCTGATCACCAGACGCCTCAGCAGCGCGGCGCCGACCAGGTCGCGCCCGGCGACCCCGCGCAGGATCGCGGCCACCCGCTCCCGATAGACGCCCACCACCGCCAGGATGGCGCCGAACTGGATCACGATCTCGAAGGTCTTGACGGCCTCCCCCTCCAGCCGCAGGGCCCGCGCGGCCAGGATGAGGTGACCAGTCGAGGAAATCGGCAGGTATTCGGTCAGACCCTCGACCAGCCCGAGCAGCGCGGCGCGCCAGACGTCAAGCATGGCTGGCCGATCCCGTGCGCCGCAGGCCGGCGAGCAAGCCCAGCCAGATCCAAAAGAAGTAGTACGTCCGGGAGGAATACAGCACCGACTCGAGCAGTCCCATCGTCAGGAACGCGAGGAGACCGCAGCCGAGTCCCGTCGCCAGGAGCCGGTCGGCCGGAGGCGCCTCGCGATGGATCTGCCGCCAGATTTGCGCGGTCCGCACCAGGAGCCATACGAACGCGGCCAGTCCCACGAGGCCCAGCTCCGCGGTGAGGTGTAGATACTGGTTGTGCGCGTACGCCGGCGCCAGCGGGTCGCCGGGGACCTGATAGGACGGAAATGCCTTGAGGAAGGTGTTGACGCCGACCCCAATCCAGGGGTGCGCGGCAATCATCCGCCAGGTCACGTCCCAGATTTCAAACCGCAGCGGCTGGGCGAGTGCCGCCAGCCACGAGGGATGGCTGGCGGCCCACTCCCGGATAGGGGCAGGCAGCGCCAGCCAGCCGGCGAGCCCGCCGGCCGCACAGACCGCGAGGGTCTTCCAGGCCCGGCGCAGGACGCAGAAGGCGGCTCCGCTCACCGTCACCGCCAAGGCACCGGATCGCGAGAACGTCAGCAGGAGTACGGTGCCCAGCCCTGCCAGGAGCCCCCGCCCCCACCAGGCGGCACGTGGACCCACCACGCCGAGCGCCGTCGAGGCGGCCACAGGCAGGATCGTGGTGACGTACAGCGCGAGGTCGTTCGCGTGGCCGTACGGCCCTGTTACGCGTGGCAGGCCGCCCGGCGCGCCCCCGGGGAGCGCCCCATAGAGGACGTCGCGGCCGCGCCACACCTGCACGAGGCCATCCGCCGCGATGAAGGTGGCGCCGGCCAGCATGGCGAGGAGGAGCGCGCGGCGCCTGGCCGAGGAGGTGAAGACCTCCGCGGCGACCAGCACTATGAGTGCGACCTTGAGGAGTTTCCGCAGCCCGTGGAGGCTCGCGTGGAGGTCTCCGGAGTTGAGACACGAGAGCGCGGCCGCGCCGATCCAGAGGAGAAACGGTCCGAGCACCTCGGCGCGGGGCGGCTGACGGCGTGAGACGGCCGCGAGGAGCCACCCCAGCGTGGCCGTCACGATGGCCGCATCCTGCAGCGAGTGCGACAGCGGCGAGACCGCCGCTCCGGCTACGAGCGACCAGACCGCCACCCGCTCACCCCAGGCCGCGGCCGCCATCACCGCGCGGGCGGTGCCGCAGGCTTGTGCAGCAGAAAGGCGCCGAGGAATCCCTCGCGCGGATGCGCGTCGGTCCAGTCCCAGATCCCATGGGGCTGCAACCCCGACGGGCGCAGGACGTCGCGCTCGAACTTGTCCCGGTACGCAAACCGCAGGCCTTTGTCGGTCACCAGCACGGGACGCCCGGCATCGAAATCCGTGGTGAACCCGGCGATCCCATCCGGCGCGAGCACCCGGCCCATCTCCCGCATCGCGAACTGGCGCACCGCCGGCGGCAGGTGCTCCAGCACGCAGATCGAAAAGGCCCGATCGAACGAGCCATCTTGGAACGGCAGCGGCTTCGACACGTCCCGGTCGAGGGCGGCCAGGTCCCAGCCCATCTGCCGCGCGACGTAGCGGGCGTTATAGAGCGTGCCGCAGTTGGCCCAATCGTTGTCCACCACGACCATCCGACAGCCCAGGCTGGCCAGGTAGAAGGAGAAGATGGTCGAGGCGCCGCCGACATCCAGGACCCGTTGACCCGGCCGGATGTCGCTATGGCGCAACACCCAGGCGTCCTCCCACAATTTGCCGCGTTCGGTCTCTGGATGATAGAGCCGGGGAAGGAAGTTGCCGGCCGTGTTCGTGAACCGCAGTCCGCGCCGGGTCAACGCGGCCTTGAGGGCGACGAGTGCCTCCACGATGGCCTTGACGTCTGGACGGACCAGGTCCTCGTCCATCCAGCGGGCGCACTTGCTGACCGCCGCGCGGGGGTTGGGGACCGGTACGCCGTCGCTCCAGCCGGCGGCAGGCTCGCCGTCCGCGAGGAGCGGGTCGAGGGGGCGGCGGGCGGCGGCGCGTTCCTGGGCCCGAGTCAGGTGCTGGCGGTACGACTTGCGGACCTTCAGGAACGCGCGGTAGGTCCAGGGCACGTACGGGGGAATGCGGTCGGCGGCGCGGTCCTTCATGCCGGCCTGATTGTAACACCAGCCCCGGACCCGGCAAAGCGATGCTGTCAGACGCCTGTCAGCATCACCACGACGGCCGTCAGGACGATGACGAGGCCGGCCAGCGCGTGGGCGTAGCGCTCCATCCAGGGTACGTTGATGAGCCGCATGCCGGCATACATGAGGCAACTTTGCCCCACCACCATGCCGACCGTCACCACGGAGAAGACCCCGGCGACCATCCAGACCGCGGTCATGCCCTCCTTATAGGCCAGGAACATCAGTGGGATCAATGGCTCGCAGGGCCCGAAGACAAGGATGGCGATGAGGAGCCACACGCGGCGGGTGGCATAGGCCTTGACCGCGTCCTGAACGGAGACATGGGGGTGGGCGTGCTGGGCGTGCTTGAGCCCCCACAGCGCGTAGGCCACCCCGAAGCCGATCAGCAGCCAGATGGCCACCCCGCCGCGCCAGGCTTCGACACCTTCCATCCGGTGCACCGCCCATCCGGCCCAGACCCCAAGCAGGCCGAGGAGCAGAGAGGAGAGGACGTGTCCCGTCCCGGCCAGCGTGGCAATCATGCCGAGCCGCCCCATGCTCCACCGCGAGCCCCGCGCCAGCGCGACGAACGGCAGCCAGTGGTCCGGCGCGACGGCGTGGAAGAACGCGACCGAGGCCCCGCCGACGATGAGCGGCCACATCAGCCGATTCCCGGACCCCGCATCCCGAGACGCGGCGTGCGCCCCGCGCTCATCGAGGCGACCCCGCGACCTCCACGAGCCAGCCCAGCGCGACGCTCAGGATCACCATCACGAGCCCGAGCCCCCGGGTCGTCCGCACCTCACGGGGCGCATCGAGCGGCTCGACCCGCCAGTTGAACCACGCCATAAGGCGTTGGTACAGGGCGATGGAGGTGGCGGGGCGCGCCGCGCTGAACGCGCCGAAGAGGAGGGTCGCCAGCCCGAAGGCCTTGGCCAGCGGGGGAAACCAGCGCAGGAAGAGCTCGATCGGATCCCACCCCATGTCCGCTTACTGGCGTTCCGGACTCGTCGTGCGCCGGGGCGGCCGCAGGGGACAGATCCGGCCGACCGACGACCAGGTGGAGGCGATGAACCCGGCCCGCCCGGATCCTTCCTTGTACAGCGTGTAGCGCAACGCGTTCTTCTTCGCGTAGTCCTGGTGGTACTCCTCGGCCGGGTAGAACGGCTCGGCCGGCAGAATTGCGGTGACGATGGGGCGGTCGAAGACCTTCATCCGCTCCAACGATGCCTTCGAGGCCTCGGCAGCCTGCCGCTGTGCCTCGGTGTGGTAAAAGATCGCCGTGCGATACTGCGAGCCGTGGTCGGCGAACTGGCCCTCGGCCTGGGTGGGGTTGATGTTGCGCCAGAAGACCTCCAGGAGATCCTCATAGCTGATCTGAGTGGGGTCGTACACGATCTGCACGGCCTCGGCATGGCCGGTGCGGCCGGCGGAGACTTCCTCGTAGCTCGGATTGACGGTCGTCCCGCCGGTATACCCCGACGTGACCGAGCGCACCCCTGCCACGCCCTCGAACGGGGCCTCGATACACCAGAAGCAGCCGCCGGCGAAGGTCGCGAGTGTCGTTGCGGGTGATGTCGCGTCAGGCATGTCCTCTGCCCATACGGGCTCCCCGTGTACTGTCAGCAGCATGAGTAGGACAGCGCCGTGGACCCATCGACCGGTGCCTGTCATCTGCTCACAGGATCGCCGTGCCGTCATCCCAGCCGGCTGCGCAACCGGGGGCGCTCATCGCCACGCGGTAAGGTATGTCCGCCACTGCGTCTGAAAATCCGTCCAGCCGGTCAGGCCGCTCTCCGCCGCCGCCATCTCCTGTTGCCGGGCGTCCAGTTCCCCAGGCACCGCCACGGTCGCTTCGCCGAGCGCCGCAATGCGCCCGCCCAACGCCTCCAGCGTGGTCGCCATCTGATCCAGCCTCGGATCCCAAGTCGTCAGCAACCGCAGCGCGTTGATCTCCGAGGTCACGCCGGCCAAATCCATCCGGACCCGGGATAACTCGTCCCAGGCGCGCTCGACGGTTCGGTCCAGCTCCTTGTGCGACGGCTGGCCTGCCTGCAGCGTCGCCAGGTGGGCCTGAAGTGTAGCCTCCCACTGCGCAGCCTGCGCCTCGTACTGGGCCAAATCCGCCGTGAGGTAGCCGGCCGAATAGTCATCGCCCCGCCCGCGAAGACGCTCGACCAGCGTGTTCACCTGCTGCTGGTGATTCTCGCGGACGCCGGGCAACGCTTGGAGCGCGGCGGCGACCTGCCCCTCGGCTCGAGGGAGCGCGAGCCGCACGCGTGCGACCTCGCGCCGCCAGTCCCGGATCGAACTCTCGACCCCGCTGAGCTGCTCACGCAGCGCCACGTGCTGATCGTTGTAGCTCTGCACCTGCTGGAGGATCGTCGCGAGGAGCTCTGCGGCCGCCGGGTCCTCGGCCGGAACCGATTCCGGCTCAGCCGGCGCCTCCGGCGGTGGCTCAATCGCGACGTCCGCCGGCACTTCGCCAGGCACCTCAGCCGGTGCGTCAGCAGGTATGGCCTCCGCCAGCACGTCGACCTCAGGCGGCGTCTCGACAGCCGGCAGGGCCTCCGGTGTTGGGGGGCGTGAGAGTCCGCGGGCCGCCAGGAGCCCGCCGACCGCCACGACGCCCACCAAGGCAGCGACCAGCCATCCCCGCCGCCCGAACGCCGGCCAGCCGTCTTCCGCCGCCACCCGGTAGATCCGCACGGCCTCCGGGATACCTTTAAGCGCGCGCTTGCCGACTTCGATGGTGGGCACCTCGGCCCGATGCATCGCGAGGTAGGTGGACTCCGTGAGCAGCACGCTGCCGGCCTCGGCCAACTCCTGCACCCGCGCAGCGATATTCACCGCCTCGCCATAGACATCGCTCTGTTCCTGGGTCACTTCTCCCGTGTTCACGGCCACCCGCACCTGAATACGGTCCTGAGGCTCGACGGTCGCATTGTACGCTCGCAGGGCCTCCTGCACTTTCACCCCGGCCAGCACCGCATCCGTCGGGCTCTCAAAGGTCATGAGGAACCCGTCACCAAACTGCTTCACGAGCGTTCCGCCTGCTGCCGCCACGATTGGCTGCACCCGCTCGCGCAGCCGCTGGATGAGTTGCGTCGTCTCCGCCCGCGTCTGGCGGCTCGTCCGGCTCGTGAAGCCCTGCATATCCGCAAACACGATCGTCAAGGTCCGGTGTGCCATGGCGTGGTCAGTCCTGGGGGCTCCGCGCGTCCTCGGCGCGCAGCGGTGCGCCGCCCGCCGGGGGAGGCCCCGGGTCAAAATGCGGCTCGAAGAGCGCTTCCAGGTCATCGAGCATCCGCTCGTCCAGCGAGAAGCTAATGGAGTTCGCGAACGCATCCAAGATCACCACGGCGTTCACGCTCGCATCGCCCGTGACCACCTCGGTGAGCCGCCGCGCGATGTGCTTGTTGACGGTGCGGATGTCCTCGTAGAGCGCGCCAAGCCCTGCCAGGCGCCAGTCCGCCGCCTGGCCCCGCGCTGCCCGAAAATACTGCGCCAGCAGGTACATGGAGAGCACC
>SBAZ01000057.1 GCA_005239935.1 Planctomycetales bacterium
ACATGGTCCGCGAGCCGGCGGAGCACCTCATCGAGTTTGCCGGAGGCCTCGCCGGCGCGGACCATGTTGACGAAGAGCGCTGAAAAGGTTCGGGGGTGCCTGGCGAGTGCCTGCGAAAAACTCAGGCCGCCCTGCACGCTCCGCGCGACCTCTTGCATGACCGCCCGAATGTGCGCGCGGCCGGATTGCTCACCCAACGTCTCCAGCGCGGAAATCAGCGGGATGCCCACCTGCACCATCTTGGCCAGCTGGACGCTGAGGAGGACCAGATCGTCGTGCTTGACGCGGCGTCCGCCAGACATGGCCGGCGTCGCGCTGGTCCCCTCCGCGATCGGCCGCACCCCGGTGACGAGGAACCCTTCGCGCCGAAGGGCATCCGCCAGCGCTTCGGGCGTGTCCGCGGCGAGGGTGCCGCTGCGGGCCTGTCCGCGCTCATCGCGCGCCGTGTAGCGGTACTGCGGCATGCTCAGGCGCCTCGCCCAGGCTTCGGCGGATGGCGGAGGAGGCACACGCGAATGCGCTGCTTGAGGAGCTCGCCGTTGAAGGGCTTGACGATGTAGTCCTCGGCCCCAAGCGCCATGCCGGCTTGGACATGGTCAGCGTACCCGAGCGCCGTGAGGAAGATCACGGGGATCTCGCGCGTCTTCGGATTGGCCTTCAGGGTCGCGCACACGTCCCGGCCCTTCAGGCCGGGCATCATCACGTCCAGGAGGATCAGGTCCGGCTGCTGCTCCTCGGCGATCTGGAGGCCGTCCCGGCCGCTGGTCGTGGTCAAGACCTCATAGCCGGCCTGTCGCAGCCGGAGACTGATGACCTTCAGCAGGGCCGGCTCGTCATCGACGACCAGGATGGTCCGTTGAGACGGTTGGCCGTTCGCAGGCATCCTCATCCCTGCGGGGCAACCCGCAGGACCTCCTCGACGCTGGTCACCCCGGCCCGCACCTTGGCGAGCCCATCCTCGCGCAGGGTCCGCATGCCGGCCGTGCGCGCCGCCGCATGGATCGTATGCGCCGCGGCCTTGGCCACCACCAGTTCCCTGACGGCTTCATCCATCGCGAGCAGCTCGAAGAGGGCCACCCGGCCCTTGTACCCGCTCTGCTGGCACGCGGCGCACCCGGCTCCCCGCGTCAGCAGGGTCCCCTCCTTGAGCCGCAGGTCCGCCGCCAGATTCGGCGGACAGGGGTAGGTCTCCTTGCACTTCGGGCACACGGTGCGCACCAGCCGCTGCGCCAGGACGCCCACGACACTCGAGGCGATCAGGAACGGCTCGATCCCCATCTCGGTCAGCCGGGTCAAGGCGCTGGGCGCGTCATTCGTGTGCAGCGTCGAAAACACCATGTGGCCAGTGAGGGCGGCCTGGATGGCGATCTCCGCCGTCTCCCGGTCGCGGATCTCGCCGACCATGATCACGTTCGGGTCCTGCCGCAGAAAGGAGCGCAGCGCGGAGGCGAAGGTGACCTCAGCCTTGACGTTGACCTGGACCTGATTCACGCCGGGCAGGCGGTACTCGACCGGGTCCTCGATCGTGATGATGTTGCGCTCCGGGGCATTCAGGACGCTCAGCGCAGCGTACAGGGTCGTCGTCTTGCCTGAGCCCGTGGGCCCGGTGACCAGCACGATGCCGTGCGGCCGGCGGATGAGCCCTTCCAGCTGCTCCCAGACCTGATCGTCCAGCCCCAGGTCCTCCATCGAGAGCAGGATGGTGGCGGTGTCCAGGAGCCGCAGCACCGCCTTCTCGCCGGACTGCGTCGGCACCACGGAGACGCGCAGGTCAATCTCCCGGTCCTCGAGGCGCAGCTGGAACCGGCCGTCCTGCGGCTTGCGCTTCTCCGCGATGTCCAGCTTCGCGAGCACCTTGATGCGCGAGACGATCGCGGAGTGCAGGTGGAGCGGCGGGCCGTTCACCTCGCGCAAGACGCCGTCCACCCGGAACCGGGTTCGCAGCACACCCTCGCCAGGCTCGATATGGATGTCACTGGCGCGCTCGCGCACCGCCTGCATGATGAGGAGATTCACGAGCCGGATGATGGGGGCTTCGGCCGCGGCCTCCTCCTCCTTCTGCGGCAGGGCGGCGGCCTTGATGGCCTCGGCCACCTCCGCCACGGTCCCGGCCGTGCCGTAAAACTGGTCGATGGCCCGGCGGATGCCGGTCTCGCTCGCGACAACGGTCTTGATGTCGCATTTCGTCTTCAGCCGCAGCTCATCGATGGCGAAGAAATTGAGCGGGTCCTCCATGGCCACCGTCAGGGTGTCGCCGATGCGGAAGATCGGCATGAGGCCGTGCTTGCGGGCGAGCGGCTCCGGCACCAGCTGCACCACCTCTGGCTTGACCAGGCAGTTCGACAGGTCCACCGTGGTCACCCCGGATTGCGCGGCGACCGCGGTGGCCAGGTCGTCCTCGGTCATGAGCCCGCGCTGGACGAGGATGCGTTTGAGCGGCACCCCGGCGCGCGTGGCCTGGGCCTGCGCCTCCTGTACCTGATCCCGCGTCACCAGCCCGTGCTCAATGAGCAGGTCCGGCAGCGATTTGGTTTGTCGGGCGACCGCCATCGATGTCCGCCTGGTCTGTGTCCGCCCCTCAGCCCTGCGCGGGCTCGGCCCCGCCGTGCCGCGAGAGGCAAATTGCAATGCGCTCTTTCAGTTCAGCCGGCTCAAAGGGCTTCACGATGTAATCGTCCGCGCCCAGGTCCATGCCGGCCTTGATGTGGTCCGCCAGCCCGAGGGCCGTCAGGAAGATCACCGGGATGTGCTTCGTCCTCGGGTCCGCCTTCACCTTCGCGCAGACGTCACGGCCCTTCATTCTCGGCATCATGATGTCGAGGAGGACGAGGTCCGGCAGTTCCCGCTCGATGACGCGGAGCGCCTCTTCTCCGCTGTCGGCGGTCAGCGCCTCGTAGCCCCAGCTCTGCAGCCGGCGGGACACGACCAAGAGGATGTCCTTGGTGTCGTCCACGACCAGAATCTTCTTCTTGGGCGCGTCGGCCATCACTGAACCTCCCCCGGCTGCACTGGCGTGCCCAGCAGCGTGCGGATCTTCTCCAAGAGCTCCTGGGCGCGGAACGGCTTGCGCACAAACCCCTCCGCGCCGCACTCCAGCGCCATCTTCTCGTCTTTCTCCTGCGTCTTCGCCGTGAAGATGATGATCGGGATCTTCTGGAAGCGGGCATCCTGCTTGAGCATCGTGCAGACCTCGTAGCCGTTCATCTTGGGCAGCATGAGGTCCAACACGATGAGCGAGGGGTTCTCGGCTCGGGCCTTGGCGAGGGCGTCCTGCCCGTCCATGGCCACGAGGACGTCAAAACCCTCCACTTCCAAGCGCTTGCCCACCATCTTCACGATGCTCGGCTCGTCATCGACGAGCAGGATCCGCGCCTTCTCAGCCATGACCCGATCCCTCCTCTCCCAGGATGCGATGAATCTTCTCCATGAGGTCCTTCGTGCGGAATGGTTTCTTGATCCAGTCGCTTGCGCCGACCTCGATGCACTTGTCGGCCAGCCGCGCCATCTGGCTCTCGGACGCCGTGAACACGATGACTGGGATGCCCGCGGTCGCCTGACTCCCCCGTAGGCGCCGGCACACCTCGTAGCCGTCCAGCCGGGGCATCTTAATGTCCAGGAGGATGAGATGGATCGGCAGGGCGGCCGCCTGCTCGAGGACCGCTTCGCCGTCGGACGCCTCGACCACATCATAGCCCTCATGCTCCAGGCGGAATCGCGTCATCTTCGAGATGCTCTCGTCGTCCTCGCCGATCAGGATCCGCTTGCGCCGCGTCGGATCGGGTGCCATCACGTCCTCCGATCCCCGGAGCCGCCTGCAGCGATTCTAGCACGCCCCCCCGCCAGGGCGGCCTGCGCCGCGGCGCGCAGGGCCTCCGGCGCGGCTCCCGCACGTGCCGAGTGGGCGGCCCCCATCGCGCAGGATACTTCGGCCTGCTCAAGCACCTGACGGAGGCGCCGCTGCATGGCCTCGAATCCGGCGGCATCCGTCGCCGCGACGATGGCCAGGCAACCGTCCTCGAGCGCCACAAACGCATCGCCGTGGTGGGTGTTGGCGCGCAGGTGCTGGTGCACTCGCTCCCCTGCCGGGCCGCTGGTGTCCACCAGGAGCACCCCGAAGTGCCCCTGCTCCGCGGTCTCCTGGGCCTGCTCGCAGGCCTCGCGGAACAAGAACCCCGGGGTCGCCACAGGCAGGGTGAACCGCACCGCCAGCCCGCCGTCCGGCGGGACTTCGGCCGCAATCCGCCCCCGGTGGCGCTCCACGATCTGCCGGCAGAAGGCCAGGCCCAATCCGCTGCCATCCCGGCCCGGGGCGTCCGGCGTGTGCACATGGACGAACGGCTGGAATAATTTGTCCAGCTGCTCCGGGGTGAGGCCGGGGCCATAATCTCGGACCGTCACGGTGACCTCCTCGCCGCTCACCTGTGCCTGGATGTCGACCACGCTGCCCTTGGGACCGTGCCGCAGGGCGTTGCGCAGTAAATGGTCCAGGACCTCCCCGACCGCGCCGGGATCCGCATAGACCTCCGGCAGCGCGCCCGCCGTGAGGCGGATGATGCGCTGCTCGGCCACGGGCTGCCAGGTCGCCAGGACCCGCTGAAGCACCGGCTGCACCGATGCGGCCCGCCGACTTAACGGTCGACGCCCGGACTGCAACATCTGCAGGTCGAGCATGCTGTCCACCAACTGAGCCAGGCGTCGCGCGTTGTCGTCCATCGTCACCATGATCTCGCGCTGGCCCGCCGACAGGCTGTCCCCCACCTCTTCGCGCACCAGCTCGATGCCCTCGACAACCGAGGTGAGCGGGGTCCGCAGCTGATGATTGATCGTCATGAGAAAATCGTCCTTCACATGCGCCAGTTGATCCAACTCCATGTTCACACGCTGCAGCTCCACGATGTGCTCGCGGAGACGCCGCTTCTGCTCCTCGGCCTGCACCGTCAGCCGGTTGAAGCCCTCGCTCACGATCCCCAGTTCGTTGCGTGCGCCGACCGGTAGCTTGATCAGCCGCCCGGTCCTGAGCATCTCCTCAATCATGTCCGCCATCCGGTGGAGCGGTGTAGTGACCAGGCGGCGCAGCCAGGCCACCCCGAGGAGGAAGCAGCCGGTCGCCAGGAGGATCATGACGAGTTGAATCCATCCGGCCCGCACCCGCTCGGCCATCGCGTCTCGGTCGGCGGCCCGGGCGGCCGCCTGCAGGTGTGCCTGCACCTCCCGGAGCCTGGCGGCTAATTCCTGCGGCCGCAGGTCCACCTGGGTGCCGGTCGCCGCGATCCAGTCCCGCGCCCGCTGCAGGTGCGCGGCCAGCCGCGCCCCGCGTCCAGGACCCACCATCAGCGGTGTGCCATCCAGGTCCAGTGCCCCGCCGCCGAGCAGGGTCCCGAGACGCCGCTCCGCGTCCTGCAGGAGCGAGCGGACTTCCGTCGCGGCGCTCTCGCTGTCCGAGATGACCAGTAGGGCGGCAGCACTCACAGTCCGCTCCTCTTCATGGAGCGCACGCAGATAGATGGCCGCTTCGCGCTGGCGCACAGTGTCCTGCAGGCCGGTGATGCCGGCCCCGGCCACCGCGAGCAACAGGACGCCCGCGACCACGTCGAGGCGGTGACGCAACGAGTACGAGCGCGCGCTCATGCGAGTGGTCCCGTCGGCTGACCACCGTCCGCGCCGACCGCGGCTGTGGCGACATCCGCTCCGCGGCCCAGGGTCCGCGCGGCCCGGGCGAACAGCGTGCCGACCGTCATGCCGTCGCGGGGGGACAACGCCGCCCCCCAGCGCAACCCAGGTCTGGCCAGGGCCGCATCGAGGCGCCGCACAATGGCGCCGATGCCGTCCGGCTCAGTGACGGCCAGGATCGCCACCCACGCCGGCCGCAGCGTCAGGACCACGTCGCCGCGATGCAGGTGCTGCCGCGCGGCCTCGGCGAGTCGCTCGCACTCCGGCAGGCGCGCCCCAGTCCCCTCTGCGTTCATGAGGACCAGGGCGACGCCACGACCCTCCGACTCCGCCATGAGGCGCAGCTCCCGGAAGGTCGCCGCCAACGCGTGCTCGTCCGAATAGACCGGCAAGCGCACGGTGAACGTCGTGCCGCGGCCAGGCTCCGACTCCACCTCAATGCGGCCGCCGTGCAGCTCCACAAGCTCCTTGCACACCACCAGGCCCAGGCCAGTACCCCGGGGCCTCGCCGGGTCCTGGGGCCCGACCTGGGAGAACTTCTGGAAGAGCCTCGCCAGGTCTTCCGGGGCCATGCCCGCCCCGGTGTCCTGCACGGCGAAGCCCACCTCCCCGCCCAGACGCAAGGCCCTCACGGTAATGCGGCCGTCCTCCGGAGTGAACTTCACGGCGTTTGAGAGGAGGTTGCTGAGCACCTGGATGAGCCGGTTGCGATCCCCGTAGGTCTCAAGATCCGTCGGACCGTCCACCTGGATCGTGCGTCCCCCGGCCAGCCGCTGGATACTGGGCACGACCGCGGAGACCACCTCGTGCAGGCCGAGGCGCCGCCGGGCCAGACGCATTCGGCCTGCCTCGATCTTCGCGATGTCCAGCATGTTGCTGATGAGGTCGGTCAGGCGGTCGATGTCCTGGTCCATCGTGCTCAGGAAGTCCCGCTGATCGGCGGTCGTCTCGCCGAGCGCGTTGTCCAGCAGGAGGTTCAACCCTTCCTTGATGGACGTGAGCGGTGTGCGCAGCTCATGGCTGACCTTCGCGACGAATTCGTCCTTCAGCACCGCCAGCTCCTGCAGCCGCCGATTCGCGTCTTGCAGCGACCGTTCACGGTCCGCGAGCCGTTCGTTGGCCGACTGCGTGTCCTCCAGGAGACTCTGCGTGATCGTCTCTTGCCGTCGCAGCGCCAGGTTCCTGGCCTCGAGCGTCATGGCTTGGTCATGGAGCTCGGCGCGGTTGCTCTGCAGGGCCTGCTCGGCCCGCACGCGCTCCGCGACCTCCCGCTGCAGGGCTTTGGTCCGCTCTTGAACCTGGATTTCGACCGCTCGCCTCTGCCGGCCCGCGCGGAGGATCAGGATGAACAAGAGCCACACGAGCGCCAAGGCCAAAGCCAGCGCGATCCGCGGCTCGTTCCGGTACGGCTTCTGGTAGAAGACTTCGGTCGCCTCGCACGTCAAGGTCCAATCCTGGCCGCCATGGGTCCAAGCAATCGTCTCGGACAACCGGCCTGGACCACTCAGCCGCTCGACCCATCCGGTCTGCTGCGGAGACGCATCCGCCGCGCCGAGAGTCCGCGGCCTGGCCGCTTCGCCTTGAGCCAGCCCCGCTGAGATGAACGCCTGCCCTGGCACTGCTGCGAGGCTCTGTTGGGCCAGGCGCGACAGGGAGACCACCGCTAACAGATACCCCGTGAGGTACTCGCGGCGCTGCGCCTGCGAGTCATGCGGGACACCGTTTCGGTAGACCGGGAGGACCAGCAGATAGCCGGCGCGGTTCTCGCCGACGTCCCCAACGAGCTCGACCGGCTCGGTGGCGACCGCGCGATCGGTGTCCCGTGCGGTCTCGAGCGCGCGCCGCCGGCGCACTTCAAACGCCAAGTCCAGGCCCCTGGCTTCTGAGAACGGTCCTTCCGACTCCACATAGAGGAGAGGAAAATACTCAGGCCGCTCGGCGGCAGGGACCGGCTGGCCCAGGTCGTTGACCTCGAAGATCCGAAAGCCGGCCTGCTGGGCCGCGGCGGCAGCCTCAAAGGTCTCACGCTCTTCCCGGGACACCCGCGGAGCCCATTGCACCGCACTGAGGAATGATGGCATCGCCAGCCCCTCGCGGAGAAAGATGCTGAATTCGTCGCGATCGACCTCGCGGCTGGCCGCGTACAGGCCCCGCAGAGCTTGCAGGAGCACCACTTCGGATTCCATCGCCTCCTGAATCGCCTCGCCCGCCGCGTGCGCGTGCTTGCGAAACTCCTGGGCCAGGTACCGCGATTCCACGGCACGGCCAACCACGGCTAGGCAGAGCGACGCCAGCAGCGCAAGGCCGCCGGCTACCGGAGTCCAACCCGACAGGAAACGGCCCTGCGAGGGCATCGGGTGCGCCGTCCGCTCGCGTGCGCTCATGGCTCCCCCTCGCCGGCCGAGCGCGCTCCGTCAGCCCCTGTGCCGTTCCTTCCGGCTGGGGCCTCCAGTCGTTTGACCGCCTCTTTGAGCTCCAGGATCCGCTCCTCGCGTCCCAGCATAATCTGGTTCAGCCGTTCCAGTTCCCGCACCTTCAAGGCGAGCGCCTCTTGGGCGCGCTTGCGCTCGGTGATGTCCCGGAGCACCACCACATTGCCGACGACCGTGCCCTTCTGATCGCACAGCTGGGAAGCGGAGAGATTCACCGCCACGGGCTGGTGGTCCTTCGTGGCGCAGAGCAGCTCGAGATCGTGCGCGCTGTCTGTGCGCAGCGCCGCGTAGAGCTTGTCGAGCGACGAGGCCTGCCCGTGCGCCAGCCGCTCGAGCGGCCGGCCG
>SBAZ01000021.1 GCA_005239935.1 Planctomycetales bacterium
CTTTGAGCAGACCCTCCAGTCGCTGCCCCCATGTACCAAGTGCGCCCACGCTGAGGTGCTGGGACAGCTGGAGGCTCAGACCGCCGGCCTCGGCCGGGAGATGACGGGCCTGGCCACGCTGGCCCACGCCATCCGGGAGAGCGCGGCGACGCTCGAGCGCACGCATGCGCAGCTGCGCCAGGACGCGCCAGCGCCCTGCCGCTGCCGAGGAGAGACGTGCACCTGCCACGATGAGTGATCCTTCGACTCGGCCGCCTGCATCGCCTCGCTCAGGATCTCGCTCCGCAGAGCGACCGCCCGCGGCGCTCGACGACCGGCGCGATCCCATCTGCGGCATGACGGGCACACTCCCCCGGCACGGCCGCTGGTTTTGCAGCGAGCGGTGCGCCCAGCAGTATGCGCAGCAACAGGCAGCCGCGGGCGATGCGTGCCACGTCCCGCCTCGGCGCTGGTGGCGTGATCCCTGGGTCTGGGTGCCCGTGACCGCGGTCCTGCTCGCCACCGCCGACCTGTGGTGGCCGCAGGCGGCCAGCGCGCGATACCGGGAGTACCTGCGGGTGATCGGGCTGCCGGTCTTGGCTGGACTGCTCATCGGCGGCCTCATGGACCAGTTCGTCCCGAAGGAATACATTATCCGACTGTTGGCCGGGGCCCGAAAACGCGTGATCGGCCGCGCGGTCCTGCTGGGGTTCCTCGCCTCGACCTGCAGTCACGGATGCCTGGCGCTGGCCATTGAACTCTACCGCAAGGGGGCGTCCGTCCCGGCCGTCATCGCGTTTCTGCTGGCCAGTCCGTGGGCGAGCATGCCCCTCACGCTCCTGCTGCTGGCGCTCTTCGGCGCGCGGGGGCTGGTCTTCGTGTTCGGCGCCCTGGTGATCGCCATGGTCACCGGGCTCGTGTTCCAGCGGCTGGCCGCACGCGGCCTGGTGGACCACAACCCGCACACTGTCTCCATCGAACCCGGCTATTCCATCCGCCGGGACTTGGCCGCGCGGTGGCGGGACCACCAGTGGACCCGCGCCCATTTGCTGGACGACGCGCGGGGCACGCTGCGCGGCAGCGCTGCGCTGGGTCGGATGATCGTCGGCTGGGTGCAGCTCGGACTGCTGCTCAGTGCGCTCTTGGGCGCCTTCGTGCCGCACCACGTGTTCATGGATTGGCTGGGGCCGACCGCCGGCGGTTTGGGCCTGACACTGCTCGTGGCGACCGTCCTTGAGGTGTGCTCCGAGGGCACGGCACCGCTGGCGTTTGAACTGTACCGTCACACAGGCGCCCTCGGGAACGCCTTCGCGTTCCTCATGGCCGGTGTGGTGACCGACTACACCGAACTCGGCGCGCTCTGGACGAGCATCGGGCGCCGAACCGTCTTGTGGTTGTTGGCAGTCACCCTGCCGCTCGTCGCCGTTGCAGGGTGGGTCATCAACGGACTAGGACACTAACCGGAGGCAGGCATGGACTGGTCAGTGCTGGGATTTCGAAGTCTGGGCGAAGTGATGAATCTCCACCCCTTGGCGGTGCATTTTCCGGTCGCGCTATTCCCGGCCAGCTTCCTCCTCTATACCCTGGGCGTGTGCCTGAAGCGCCGTGCCTGGTGCGTCGCGGGCCGGGCCTGCTTGTACCTGGCGCTGGTCGGCGCGGTCGCCGCGCTGTGGACCGGTGATGCGGCCGAGGACAGCCTGCCGCACAATGCACGAATCCACCGGCTCCTTGAAACGCATGAGGAGATTGGCGTGTGGATCGTGCGGCTCGCCTGGGTCGCGGCGGCCTGGAGCTTCGCCCACCGCGACCAGCGACCCCGGCTGGCCCCGATCTTCCTCCTCTTGCTCGGTGGCATCACCGTGCTCACGGCCCAGACCGGGGACCTCGGCGCCCGGATGGTCTATGTGGAAGGGGCCGGTGTCACGATCGCCGTGCCCCTAGTGACGGGCGAGACAGGGCAGGCCGCTCCGGCGGCTGCTGCGACGCCTGCCGACTCAGCCAGCGAGCACGAGCACCATCACGGTGAGCACGACGATCACCCCTGACGGTGCTTTTTCCGCTTTCCATCCGCAGAGTGCGGGGCTAGACTAGTTTTATCATCAAAAAGCGGGGACACGTCCGTCCATGAGTCGAGCAGACGCGGCGGGAAGCGTCCCCAAAGCGGGGACGTTTCTGCCCCGCGAGCAAGCAGACGAGGGGCGAGAAACGTCCCCATCGCGCCACCTGATTATGCGAGTTCCCGCCTGCTTCCGCCCGTGCCCGGCATGACCAGCCCCCACGCCGACTTCGTCCACCTGCACGTCCACACGAACTACTCGCTCCTCGACGGAGCCTGCCGCATCACCCCCCTGGTCAAGCGCGCGGCCGAACTCAAGTTCCCGGCGCTCGCGATGACCGACCACGGCAACCTCTTCGGCGCGGTCGAGTTCTATGAGGCCTGCACGAAGCACGGGATCAAACCCATCATCGGGTGCGAGGCGTACATCGCCCCTGGCAGCCGATTCGAGCGCTCCGGCACCGGCATCCGCGACACGAACAGCCACCTCGTCCTGCTCGCCAAGGATGAGGAGGGCTACGCGAACCTCATGCGCCTCGTCAGCGCCGGGTACCTCGAAGGCTTCTACTACAAGCCGCGCATCGACAAGGAACTCCTGGCCAAGCACGGCAAGGGCCTCATCCTCCTTACCAGCTGCCTCAAGGGTGTCCTGAACGTCTTCCTCACCCAGGACCAGGTCGCGCTCGCGCGCAAAGAACTGGACGACTACGTGCAGATCCTCGGCAAGGAGAACGTCTACATCGAGCTGCACAACCACGACCTTGCCCTCGAGCACAAGGTCCGCCCGATCCTCCTGCAGCTGGCGACGGACGCCGGCCTCAGGACGGTCGCGACGAACGACGTGCACTATATTGAACAGGCCCACGCGGACGCGCACGACGCGCTCATGGCCATCCAGACGCAGACCACGATCGACGACCCCAACCGTCTGCGCTACGAGCATGCCGCGTTCTACCTCAAGTCCGCGGACGAGATGAAGGCCCTCTTCGCGGACACGCCCGAGGCGCTGGCCTCGACGGTCGAGATTGCGGAGCGCTGCAACCTCGAGCTGGAGCTCGGCAAGCTCCGGCTGCCGCATTACGAGCCGCCGGCCGGGCAGACCCAGGAGGTCTACCTCCGCGACCTGTGCCTGCGCGGGCTCGAGGGCCGCTACCGCGGCGCGCCGACCCCTGCGTTGCGCGAGCGGCTGGAGCACGAGCTCGGGGTGATCAAGCAGGCCGGGTACGCGAGCTACTTCCTCATCGTCTGGGATTTCGTCCGGTTCGCCAAGGAGCAGGGCATCCCGGTGGGCCCGGGACGCGGCTCGGCCGCCGGCAGCCTCGTGAGCTACTGCCTGGGCATCACGGACATTGACCCCATCAAGTACAACCTTCTCTTTGAGCGCTTCCTCAATCCGGAGCGCGTCACCCAGCCGGACATCGATATCGACTTCTGCTACGAGCGGCGGCCCGAGGTCATCGACTACGTCATCAAGAAGTACGGCAAGACGAACGTCGCGCAGATCATCACCTTCGGCACGATGCAGGCGAAGGCCGTGGTGCGCGACGTGGCGCGCGCGATGAAGATGTCCTATGCCGAGGCCGATCGGCTGGCCAAACTCATCCCGTACGAGCTCGACACGACGCTGAGCAAGGCGCTCGCCGAGGTCCCGGAGCTCATCCAACTCTACCGCAGCGATGACCAGGTGCGGCAGCTCATGGACACCGCCCTCGTGCTCGAGGGGCTCACGCGCCACGCCTCGACCCACGCGGCGGGCATCACGATCGCCGACCGGCCGCTTACCGAATACGTGCCCCTCTTCAAGAGCAACGACGACCAGATCACGACCGGCCTCGACATGACCTCGCTCGAGCACTTAGGTCTGCTCAAGATCGACATGCTCGGGCTGCGCACGCTGACCGTCATTGACGAGACGATCAAACTCGCCGAGCGCCGCCGGGGGACGATGCTCAACCTCGCGATGCTGCCACTCGATGACCCGGACACTTACGCGCTCCTCGCTCGGGCCGAGACAATGGGCGTGTTCCAGCTGGAAAGCTCGGGCATGCGCGACCTCCTCAAGAAGATCAAGCCGACCGAGTTCGAGGACATCATTGCGGTCCTGGCGCTCTTCCGCCCCGGCCCCATCGGCTCCGGCATGCTCGACGACTTCATGAAGCGCAAGCATGGGCAGATCGCGGTCAAGTACGAGCACCCCCGCCTCGAACCGATTCTGAAGTCCACGCACGGGATTATCGTGTACCAGGAGCAAGTCATGCGCATCGCCAGCGACCTGGCCGGGTTCTCGCTCGCGCAGGCCGATCTCTTGCGCCGCGCGATGGGCAAGAAAATTCCGGAAGTCATGGAGGCCCAGCGCAAGGCGTTCGTCGACGGCTGCAAGCGCAACCAGATTCCCGAACGCACGGCGAGCCGGATCTTCGACCTCATGGAGCATTTTTCGGGTTATGGCTTCAACCGCAGCCACAGCGCGGCCTACGCGATGATTTCCTATCAGACGGCGTACCTGAAGGCGCACTACCCGGTCGAGTTCGTGACCGCGCTGCTCACGAGCGAGATGGGCAACACCGACAAAGTCGTGCAGTACCTCGATGAAGCCAAGCGGATGGGCCTGACCGTCCTGCCACCCGACGTCAACGAGAGCCATGCCGCGATGTCCGCGGTGGATGACCGCACGGTCCGCTGCGGGCTGGGCCTCATCAAGAACGTCGGGATGGGCGCCATCGAGTCCGTGATCCAGGCCCGCGAGGCGCGGGGGCGGTTCCGTGCGATGGACGAGCTGTGCCGCGATCTCGATCTGCGCCTCGTCAACCGCAAGGTCCTCGAAAGCCTCATCAAGGCCGGGGCGTGCGACAGCATGGGCCGCTCGCGCGCGGCACTCCTCGCGAGCCTGGACCAAGCCATGGAGGAGGCCGCCAACACCCAGCGCGACCGCGCGCGTGGGCAGCTGACGTTCTTCGAGAGCCTGCAGGCCGAGACGCCGACATCCCAGGAGCCGACGCCCCGGACGGTGTCGCCGCCGCGGGATTGGCCAGAGAGCCAGAAGCTGGCGTTCGAGAAGGCGCTGCTCGGCTTCTACGTCTCCGGGCATCCGCTCGCACGCTATGAGCGCACCATCAAGATGCTGGGCACCGCCACCTCGGCCCAGCTGGCCTATGCGCAAGAAGGGAAGACCGTCACGGTCGGCGGCATGTTCACGAAGATCAAGGTGACGACGACCAAGAAGTCCAACGAGCAGATGGCCGTGTGCGTCCTGGAGGACCTGGAGGGGGACGTGGAGACGCTGGTGTTCCCGGCCTCGTTCGCGCAGCTGGCGCCCCAGTTGAAGCCGAACGCGGTGGTCTTTGTCGAGGGACGCATCGCCATCCGCGAGGACCGGCCCCGCCTCATTGCGCAGCAGATCGTCCCAATCGACCAGGCCGCCGGGAAATTGGCGCAGTCCATGGAGGTGGCGCTGCGCGGCGCAGCAGGCCCGGAGCGCCTCGAGGGACTCAAACAGCTCCTCGAGCGCTTCCCGGGGGAGTTGCCGGTGTTCCTCCGCGTCGAGATGCCCCAGGAGCCCGCACTCCGCCTGCGTCTGCCCGAGGGCTTCAAGGTGGATGCCCGGCCAGAACTCTTCGACGCCTTGGAGCAACTCCTTGGCGGGGAAGCGATTACCCTCAAGCGGCAGCCGCCGCGCCCGTTGGACCCAGCTGGTTTCAGACACCGCGCCGGGCGCGGTATCTGAGACCGCTTGTCCTCCGTCGACAAAGCCCCCTCCGCGCCAACCGCTTGAGCCGCAAGCGGTAGCACCAAGCCCCGTCAGAAAAAAATTTGACAACCCCAGGCTGGAATGCTAGTGTGTGGCGTCCTATGGCGCTGACTAAGAAAGACTTAGTGCTATCGGTCGCCCGCGACACCGGGATCACCCAAGTGGACGTCAAACGGGTGGTCCAGCACACCCTCTCCCAGATCGTCCAGCATCTCAAAGACGGCAAGACCATCGAACTGCGCAACTTCGGCGTCTTCAAGGTCCGGCAGCGTGCGCCCCGCCGCGGGCGCAATCCGAAGACGGGCCAAGAGGTTCCGGTGCCGCCCAAGCGGGTGGTCGTCTTCAAGCCGGGCCTCCTCATGCGGCAAGACATCAAGTAAGTTCCCGCCGCCTTTCCCGCCCGGCCCTGTGTTAAAATACCGTCTGTAATGGCCTTCCAAGCTCTGCGCGGCACGTCCGATCTACTTCCCGACGAGGTCGCCCGGTGGTCAGCCCTTGAGCACCGCGCCCGCCGCCTCGCCGCCCTCTACGGCTACCGGGAGCTGCGCACCCCCATCATCGAGGACGCCGCCCTGTTCCAGCGCTCGGTCGGGGAAACCACCGACATCGTGCAGAAAGAAATGTTCCAGTTCGAGGATCGCGGCGGGCACGACATCGTGCTGCGGCCGGAGGGCACCGCCGCCGTGGTACGGGCCTACCTGGAGCACAGCCTGCACAAGACCGAGGGCTTCGCGAAACTGTTCTACTTGGGGCCGATGTTCCGCGCGGAGCGGCCGCAGGCCGGGCGGTTCCGGCAGTTCCACCAGTACGGGGTCGAGGCCATCGGCTCAGCCAGCCCCTGGGTGGACGTGGAGATCATCGTCCTGTGCGTGGAGATCCTGCGGGCGGCCGGTGTCCAGGACGCAACCGTGTGGGTCGCGAGCATGGGCTGCCGGGACGACCAGCGCCGCTCGGCCGAGGAGCTGCGCACGCAGCTGCAGCCGCATCGCGCGAAGCTCTGCAAGGACTGCCAGGGCCGCATTGAGAAGAACGTCTTCCGCGTCCTTGACTGCAAACAGTCAGGCTGCCGTGAACTCGGCTGGGGCGCGGTCAAGGGCTCGCCGTTCCTGCGCTGCGACGACTGTCGCGCGCACTTCGACGAGGTGCGCCGCGGGCTGAAGGACGCCGGCGTGGCGTTCGACGATTCGAAGGTGTTCGCGCGCGGCCTGGACTACTACACGCGCACCGTCTTCGAGGTCCGCGCGGCCGGTCTTGGCGCGCAGGATGCGCTCGCCGCCGGCGGCCGGTATGACCATCTGGTCGAGGACTTCGGCGGCCCGTCGTTGGGCGCGGTGGGGTTCGCGGCCGGGATCGAGCGTGTCCTGACGGCCGCGGAGCGGCAGGCCGCCGGGGCGCCGGCTGCCGCCCGGCGTGGCCTCTTCCTCGCCGTGGCGCAGCCAGAGCTCCTCGGCGAGGGCTTCCGATTCATCCAGCAGGTGCGCGCCAAGGGCGTGCGCGCCACACTCGACTACGACGGCCGCAGCCTCAAGGCGCAACTGCGCGAGGCCGACCGCGCGCAGGCGCGCCTCGTCGCGATCCTGGGCGAGCAGGAGCAGCAGGCGCGTGCCATGACCGTGAAAGACCTCGAGCAGGGCAGCCAGGAACAGGTTGCGTTTGACGTCTTCGCAGAGCAGGTGGCCAGCCGGCTGAAGGCGGGCGGGTGCCACGCATGCTGAAGACGCACGGGTGTGGTGACCTGCGCGAGAGCCACGTGGGCCAGCAGGTGACGCTCGCCGGCTGGGTGCACCGCCGCCGCGACCATGGGGGCTTGAGCTTCATTGATCTGCGGGACCGTTCGGGCCTGGCCCAGGTGGTGTTCAACGCGAAGGCGGACGCGGGCCTGCACGAGCAGGCCAAGACCTTCGGCGCGGAGTTCGTGATCCAGGTGACCGGGGCGGTGCGCCCCAGGCCGAAGGGCAGCGAGAACCCGAAGTTGCCTTCTGGCATGGTCGAGGTCGGCGCGACGGCGGTGACCCTGCTCAACCCGGCCGAGACGCCGCCCTTCGAAGTGGACGACCAGGTCGAGCCCTCCGAAGATGTACGCATGGCCTGGCGCTACATCGACCTGCGCCGGCCCGCAAGTCAGTCGCGCCTGCTCGTGCGCGACCGCATCGTCCACAGCCTCAGGCAGTCATTCCACGCGCAGGGCTTCGTGGAGGTCGAGACGCCGATCCTGACCAAGTCCACCCCGGAGGGTGCCCGCGACTACCTGGTGCCGTCCCGGCCGAATCCTGGGCAATTCTACGCGCTGCCGCAGTCGCCGCAGCTGTACAAGCAGCTCCTCATGGTGGCGGGCCTTGAGCGCTACGTGCAGATCGCGCGCTGCTTCCGCGATGAGGATCTGCGCGCCGACCGCCAGCCGGAGTTCACGCAGCTGGATTTCGAGATGTCATTCGTCGAGGAGGACGATATCTTCCAGGTCGTGGAGGAAGCCTTGGCACGAGTCTTCACGGACGTCCTCAAGGCGCCGCTCACGGTCCCCTTTCCCCGACTGACGCACCGGGAGGC
>SBAZ01000154.1 GCA_005239935.1 Planctomycetales bacterium
GCGCCTCTCCGTCGCCTACCTGGAGCAGCTGCTCCACCGGTTGAAGAAAGCTGGGCTCGTCGGCAGCGTGCGCGGTCCCCGTGGCGGCTATATCTTGCGCACCCCACCGCACCAGATCAGCATGGGGACCGTCGTGCGCGCGCTGGATGGCGGTTTCGACACGGTGAACGGCGCCGCCCCGGCCCGCCCCTCGTCGGACCTGAGGCGGGCGCGCTCCAAGACGCCCCGCCGGCGGGCGTCCGGTGCGAACGGGACGCGTCCCGAGAGCAAGGAGCTCGCGCGCCATGCGGCCCGCATCGAGCGGGCCGTCTGGCGCTGTGTGCACGAGCGGCTGGCGCAGTCCCTGGATGCGGTCACGCTCCAGGATCTGTGCGACGAAGTCCGGACAGCCGCAGGCGATCCATTGGACCATCGGTACGTGTTCCACATCTGAGTGGCGGGGATGCTCGATGACCAAAACTCAGATCCGAGCACGCGTGTTCCGACAACTTCACCGACAGAAGGAGGACGATCGACGTCAACGCAGCGAGGCGATTCAGCGGAAAGTGTTTCGCCTGACGGCGTTTCGGCGGGCGACGTGGGTTGGGTGTTACGTCGCCCTGCCGTATGAAGTGCACACGTGGCGGATGATTGAGGCGATGGTGGCACAGGGCAAACGCGTGGCAGTGCCGGTGACCCGGCCGCGCTCGACGCGGCTGGAGTTCTCGGAGGTGCGCGACCCGCTTGCCGAGCTGGCTCCAGGCCGGTTCGGCGTGTGGGAACCGCGGCCGCACGCGCGCCGCCCAGTGTCCATCCGGCGGCTGGACTTGGTGCTGGTGCCGGGGATCGCGTTCGACCGGCGCGGGCACCGCCTGGGCCATGGCGCGGGATACTTCGACCGCTTCCTGGCCCGGCTGCCGAAAGACGTGCCGACGATCGGGCTGGCGTACCGCTGCCAGCTCGTGCCTCGCCTTCCTGCCGATCCGCACGACCACGCCGTCCAGGCGGTGCTGAGCGCCTAATCCCGCCGCTCCGGCGGTTGCCGGAGACCCGGTGGGCGAGCTCAGAGGGGACCCGTCATGGACGTATCTGTGCTGATCTGGCTCGGCCTTGCGGCCGCGGCCTTCGCCGCGGGCTTCGGCCTGCGGCAACTCCTGAGCCAGCGCGGGCTGGCCGGCGCCGAGGTGAAAGCCCGCCAACTCGTCGAGGAGGCCGAACGCCGCGCGGCCGCCACGGCCAAGCAGGCGGACGTGGAGAGCAAGGAGAAGCTCCAGGCGCTGCGGCAGGACTTCGAGGAGAAGACGCGGGACCGGCGCAATGAGCTCTCGCAACAGGAGAAGCGGCTCCACCAGCGCGAGGAGCTGATCGACCGGAAATTGGAGCAGTTCGACCGCAAGGAGCGGGAGTTCGGCGAGCGCGAGAAGCAAGTCGCGGGGAAGGAGCAGGGGCTCAAGGCCAGGGAGGATCAGCTCGAGCAGCTGATCGCGGAAGAGAAGGAGAAGTTGAGGACGGTGTCCGGGCTCGGGACCGAGGAGGCGAAGCAGCTCCTCTTGCAGCGCATCGAGCAGGACTGCCGGGCCGAGGCCGGCATGGTGATCCAGCAGGTGGAAGCCTCGACGAAGGAAGACGCCCAGCAAGTCGCCAAGCGCATTCTGGTCGAGACGATGCAGCGCATGGCGGCCGAATTCACCGTCGAGACGACCACGGCCGTCCTGCACCTGCCCAACGAGGACATGAAGGGCCGCATCATCGGCCGCGAGGGACGCAACATCAAGGCCTTCGAGCTGGCCACCGGAGTCGACCTGATCGTGGATGAAACCCCGGACGTCGTGACGCTCTCGTCCTTCGATACGGTGCGGCGGGAAATCGCAAAACAGTCGCTCGAGCGGCTCATGTCCGATGGGCGCATCCACCCGGCCCGCATTGAAGAGGTCGTGGAGAAGACGCGGCGCGAGTTCGAGCAGCATCTCGTCCAAGAGGGGCAGAAGGCCATCCAGGAGCTGGGCGCCATGGGCGTCCATCCGGAACTGGTCAAGCTGCTCGGGCGCACCCGGTACCGCACCAGTTACGGCCAGAACGTCCTGATGCACATGAAGGAAACCGGCTACCTGTGCGGCATGATCGCGGGGGAGCTGGGGCTCGATCAACGGCTGGCGCGCCGCTGCGGAGTCCTGCACGACATCGGCAAGGCCGTCAGCCACGAAGTGGAAGGGCCGCACGCCATCATCGGCGGGGAGCTCGCCAAGAAGTACGGCGAGAAGCCCGAGGTGGTCCACGCGATCGAGGCGCACCACGAGGATGTGCCGCCGACGACGCTGCACGCCGTGCTCACGATCATCGCCGATTCCATCAGTGGCTCCCGGCCGGGCGCGCGCGGCGACACGCTGGAGAACTACGTCAAGCGGCTCCAGGCGTTGGAGACACTCTGCGACTCCTTCACCGGCGTGCAGAAGGCCTTCGCCATCCAGGCGGGCCGCGAGGTCCGCGTCATGGTTCAGCCGGACCGCGTGACCGACCTGGAGGCGATCGCGCTCGCGCGAGAGATCAAGCGCAAGATCGAGGGCTCGATCGAGTTTCCTGGACAGATCAAAATCACCGTCATCCGCGAAACCCGCAGCATCGAGTACGCGCGCTGAAAATTCTGGTCATTGGGGATATTGTCGGCCGTCCCGGGCGCGCGATCGTCCAGCAGACGCTCGTCCCCCTGCGCGAGGAGCTCGGTCTTGACTTCGTCGTCGCCAACTGCGAGAACGTGGCAGGGGGGGCTGGCGTCACGCCGGGCACGGCGGATGAGCTCTTCCGGGCGGGGGTGGACGTGCTCACCTCCGGCAACCACGTCTGGCGCAAGAAGGAGGGGGTGGAGCTCCTGAAGATGGACCCCCGCGTCATCCGGCCGGCGAACTACCCCGACTCGGCGCCGGGCAGCGGCTCAACCGTTGTGGAATCCCTCTCCGGGCAGAAGGTCGGCGTGCTGAACGTCATGGGCCGCGTGTTCATGGAGCCGCTGGACTGCCCGTTCCGCGCGGCAGAGCGGGAGGTCGCGCGGCTCACCGCAACCACCCCCGTCATCATCGTCGATATGCATGCCGAGGCGACCAGCGAGAAGGTCGGGATCGGCTGGTTTCTCGACGGGCGCGTCTCGTGCGTCTTCGGAACCCACACCCACATTCCCACCGCCGATGAGCGCGTCCTCCCCAAGGGGACCGGGTTCATCACCGATATCGGCATGACCGGACCGTATGATTCCGTGATCGGCCGCAAGGTAGACCAAATCCTCGACCGTTTTCTGAAGCAGATACCGGTGCGCTCGGAGGTGGCCGAGGGAAACATCCAGTTGCATGCACTCGTGGTGGACGTGAACGAGAAGACGGGCAAGGCCACGCGCGTGGAGCGGATCAAACGGGTGATGGATGGAACCGTCGCTGGCGCCGGCGACTGAGCCGGGCACCCCGCGGAAGGCGGGGTCGGCGACAGGAGTGCCGCAGCGCGAGAGCGCGCGGCCGACTGAGCCGCGCGCCGCCGCCCGGAAGCCGCTGACCGTCGGCGAGGTGGTCGGGCGCATCCGCGGCCTGATCACGGAGGCGTTTCCGGCGCCGGTCTGGGTGGAGGGGCAAGTCTCGAACTGCACCTACCATTCCTCCGGCCACATCTACTTCAGCCTGGTCGATGAGCAGGCCACCGACCGCTTCGGGCAGCGTCTGGTCTTGCCCTGTGCCTTCTTCCGCCGTGCGAATGCCAAGCTGAAGTTCCGGCTTGAAGACGGCCTGAAGGTGCTGTGCCTCGGCGAAGTCACCACCTATGAGGCGCGCGGACAGTACCAGGTGATTGTCCTGCGCGTCGAGCCGAAGGGGCAGGGCGCGCTCCAACTGGCCTTTGAGCAGCTGAAGAAACGACTCGGCGCCGAAGGGCTCTTTGATGAGGCGCGCAAGCGCCCGATCCCGCGCCTGCCGGAGCGCGTGGCGATCATCACCTCACCGACCGGCTCGGCCGTGCACGACATGGTCGCGCGCCTGCGTGGGCAGGTGCACGTCGTGATCGTGCCGGCCAAGGTGCAGGGCGAAGGGGCGGCGTGGGAGATCGCCGAGGCGATCCGGATCGCCAACGCGCGCCGGCTCGCGGAGCTGCTCATCGTCGGCCGGGGCGGGGGGAGCCTGGAGGACCTCTGGGCCTTCAACGAGGAGGACGTCGCGCGGGCGATCGCCGGCTCGCGCATTCCCGTGATCTCGGCCGTGGGGCATCAGGACGACTGGACGATTGCGGACTTCGTGGCGGACGCCCGCGCGTCCACCCCGACGCATGCGGCCCAACAGATCGCCGAGGCGTGGCGGCAGGTCGTCGACGACGCGCGCCGGCTGGCGGACGACCTGGTGACCGGCATGACCGCGGATCTCGATGAGCGCAGCCGGCACCTCGAGAGCCTGGCCCGCCACCTGCGAGTGCTGCACCCGATGCAGATGCTGCGGGATTACGCGCGCCGCGCCCAGGAGGCGCAGGACGCACTGGTCTTCTTCGTTCGGCACAGTCTGGAGCGCGACGAACAGCTCCTGCAGGGGCTGGCCGGTCGGCTGGACGCGTTAAGTCCGCTGGCCGTCCTCAGCCGGGGCTACAGCATCACGTTTCGACGGCCGGGGCGCGCGATTGTCACGCGCGCCGCATTGCTGCGGCCTGGCGATGAGCTGGAAACGCTCCTCGCCGAGGGGCGCGTGGTGAGCGCGGTGCGGGAGATTCATGAAGCCAGGGAGGTGGCGGATGGCCGCGCCGGCTGAGGTGAAGTACGAGGACGCGCTCAGGCGTCTGGAGAAGCTCGTGGCCGATCTGGAGAAGCCGGAGCTCGATCTCGAGACGAGGCTCAAACGGTTCGAAGAGGGCACGAAACTCGCCGCCACCCTGCTCAAGCGGCTTGAGCAGGCGAAGAAGAAGGTCGAGATCCTGGTCAAGCACACGGTCGGTGATGCCACGCTGGAGCCCTTCGATGACGCTGCTGGCGGCGACGCGGACGAGGACGACAGCACGACCAAGTGACCAGGGCGTCTCCCGTCACCTGGCGGCACTGACGCGCCTCGTGGACCGGGCGATCAGCCAAGCCCTGCCTGGCCCTGGCCAGGCGCCGCCGGTCCTCGCGGAGGCGATGCGCTACTGCATCTTTCCGGGGGGCAAGCGGTACCGGCCCCTGCTGTGCCTGGGGGCCTGTGAAGCGGTCGGCGGCACGGTTCGGCCGGCCCTGCCGGCGGCCGCCGCGATGGAACTGGTGCATACGTATTCGCTGGTCCACGACGACCTGCCGGCAATGGACAACGCCGATAAGCGGCGCGGCCGGCCGTCCTGTCACCGCAAGTATGGCGAGGCGAACGCGGTCCTGGTCGGTGATGCTCTTCTGACGCTTGCCTTCGAGTTGTTGGCGCGCGACGGGCTGCCGAACGCGACCGGCATCATCCGCACTCTGGGGCGGCAGAGTGGGACCGCCGGGCTCATCGGCGGGCAGGTGCTGGATCTGCAGGCCATCAGCCGGCCGACCTCGGCCACGGAGACGGTCTGGACGGAGATCGCACGCCGCAAGACCGCCGCCCTCATCACCGCGAGCGTGGTGGCCGGCGGCTTGGCCGGGCGCGGACGTCCGACGCAGGTGCGCCGGCTCGAGCAGTATGGGCGGGACGTCGGGCTGGCCTTTCAGCTGATGGACGACGTACACGACCGTGACGGACTCGCCGGCGCGATGGGTATCGAGGCGGCACGCGCCGACGCCGCGCGGCTGGTGACCCGAGCGGTTGAGGCCCTGCAGCCCTTCGGGCGGCGCGCGCGGACGTTGCGCGCGCTGGCCGAGCAGTTGGTGGGCCCGCGATGAGGCTGCTGGAGACGATTGACCGGCCGGGAGACATCAAAGCGCTCAGCGTCAAGGACCTCGCGGCGCTGGCGCTCGAAATCCGCCAGACGCTCATCCAGACCATCTCACATCTGGGCGGGCATCTGGCCTCCAGCCTGGGCGGTCGAGCTGTGCCTGGCGCTGCACTACGTCTTCGAGGCGCCGGATGACCAGCTCGTGTGGGACATGGGCTACCAGGCTTTCGCGCACAAGTTGATCACCGGGCGGCGCGAGCGGTTCCATACACTGAAGCAGTTCGGCGGACTCACGGGCTTCAACAACAAAGATGAAAGTCCCTACGACCTCTTCACGACCGGCCACGGCGGCACCGTCCTCTCCACGGCCCTGGGCCTGGCCATGGCCCGCGACCAGGTGCGCAGCAGCCGGCAGGTGGTGGCCGTCATCGGCGATGCGAGCCTCGGCGAGGGCATGGCCCTGGAGGCCATGAATCACATCGGGCACCTCCAGCGGAACCTTCTCGTCATCCTCAACGACAACAAGATGTCCATCGCCCCGCCGGTCGGAGGCCTGAGCCGCTACCTCAACCGCATCATTACGAACCCGACCTACAACCGCCTCCGCGCGGATCTGGAGCAGCTGGTCCGGAAACTTCCCCATGGCTCCTCGCTGGTGCGCCTCGGCCGGAAGGTCGAGGAATCCATCAAGGGATTCCTGGTGCCTGGACTCGTCTTCGAGGAGTTCGGGTTCCGCTACGTGGGGCCGATCGACGGCCATAACCTGCGCGAGTTGATCGAGACGCTGCAGAATGTGAAGCGGCTGAAAGGCCCCATCCTCCTGCACGTGGTGACCACGAAGGGCAAGGGATACCGGCCGGCGGAGGAGGACCCTGAGCGCTTCCACAAGACCGAGGCGTTCGACTCCGCCAGCGGCCAGGCCAAGGCCGCCTCGCCGGTGCCCACACGGGGCGGCGGCCGTCTACGGGGCGGCTCGGCGCCGTCCGTGTCGTTCACCGGGGCCTTCAGCGAGGAGTTGGTGCGGCTCGGCGAGACGAGCCGCCGGATCGTCGCGATCACCGCCGCGATGCCGGAAGGGACAGGGGTCACGGAGTTCGCGCGGCGTTTCCCAGGACGCTGCATCGACGTGGGAATGGCCGAGCAGCATGCCGTAGGGCTGGCCGCCGGCCTGGCGAGGGGCGGGGCGAGGCCGGTCGTGGCCATCTATTCGACCTTCCTGCAGCGCGCGTACGACCAGATCATGCATGACATGTGTCTGCAGGAGCTCCCGGTCGTGCTGGCCATCGACCGCGGCGGCCTGGTCGGCGAGGACGGTCCCACGCATCACGGTGTTTTCGACATCGCCTACTTGCGCACCCTGCCTCACCTCGTCGTGCTCTCGCCGAAGGATCCGGACGAACTGCGTGCGATGCTGCGCTGGGCTCTCGAGCAGGACCGGCCGGTGGCGCTGCGATATGCGCGCGGCGGCATCGTCTGCGGCGAGCCGCTGGGCAAGCCCGGGAAGATCGTGTCCGCCAGAGCCGAGGTACTGCGCCACGGACGGGACGTGGCGCTGGTCGCCCTCGGGAGTATGGTCTACCCGGCGTTGAAAGCGGCGGAGTCGCTGGCGCGCGAGGGGATCGAGGCCCTGGTCGTGAACGCGCGCTTCGTCAAGCCGCTCGACGAGGCGATGGTGCGGCAGGTCGCGCGCCTCGGCCGCATCGTGACCCTCGAGGAAGGGCAGATCGCCGGCGGGTTCGGCAGCGCGGTGTCTGAGGCGCTCGATGCGGCCGGGCTCTCCACAGTGCCCCACTTGCGCATCGGGCTGCCGGACGCGTTCGTCCAGCACGGCAAGCGGCATGAGCTCCTGACCTTGTGCCGGCTCGACCCCGAGAGTCTGACGGCGCGCATCCTGGCCTGGTTCCACACCACCCCGGCCGGCAAGCCGGAGTCACTCTCCTTCCTCACGGAATCCTCCCAGTAAGGCTCGACCAGCCGCATGACGGTCCGTGTCCGCTTCGCACCCAGTC
Organism: Planctomycetales bacterium; assembly: GCA_005239935.1. Taxonomy (GTDB): domain Bacteria; phylum Omnitrophota; class Gorgyraeia; order Aquiviventales; family Aquiviventaceae; genus SBAZ01. Next base: position 7,824 of record SBAZ01000154.1, read on the forward strand.
CGACGGGGACTTTGCACGTCGGCTCGGCCCGCACCGCGCTCTTCAACTACTTCTTCGCAAAGCATGAGGGCGGTACGTTCATCTTGCGCATCGAGGACACCGATCAGAAGCGGTCCAACCCCGAGTTTCTCAACGACATCTACCAGAGCCTGGAATTCCTCGGGATCAAGGCGGACGAGGGTCCCTACTTCCAGAGTCAGCGGCAGGCTCTCTACCAGGAGCACGCGGAGCGGCTGCTGAAGTCGGGGCAGGCGAAGCACCAGGAGGGCGCGGTCGTGTTCCCGGTGCCGCCGGCGCAGGTGACGTTCGTCGACCTGCTGCGCGGCGACATCACCGTGGAGACGACGCTCTTTGAATCGTTAGTGCTCATGAAGTCGGACGGGACTCCGACCTATAACTTCGCCTGCGTCGTCGACGACGCGCTCATGCGCATCACCCACATCATCCGGGGCGACGACCACATTGCCAACACGCCGAAGCAGGTCGTCCTCTACCAGGCGATGGGGTATCCCTTGCCGGTGTTTGCGCACATTCCGCTCATCGTCGGGGCGGACCGCGCCCGGCTCTCCAAGCGCGAGGGCGCCACGTCGGTGGCCGAGTACCGTGAAGTCGGCTACGTCGCCGACGCCTTCGTGAACTACCTGGCCCTCCTCGGCTGGTCGCCGGGCGGTGACCGGGAGCAGGTGCCGCCGGCGGAGATCGTCAAGCTCTTTGACCTGCGGAAGGTGAAGAAGGCGGCGGCCTACTTCGACCAGCGGAAGCTCGACTGGCTCAACAGCCAGTACCTCAAGCAGATGCCCGTGCCTGACCTTGCCCGGCGCCTAGGCGAACGGCTGGTCGCGAAGGGGTTGCTGCCGCCCGCGTACGACGCGGCATGGCTCGAACGGGTGGCGGCGATCGTGCGGGATCGGCTCAAGGTGCTGGGCGATATCGAGGAGCAGCACGCGTTCTTCTTCCAGGAGCCGCCGGTCTATGATCCGGAGGCGGTGGCGAAGTTCCTGAGACAGGACTCGATCGGGGCGCACCTCGCGGCCTTGAAGGCACGCCTGAGCCGACTGGACGCGTTCGATGCGGGCACGGTCGAGCAGGCCGTGCGCGGATTCTGCACGGAGCAGGGGCTCGAAGCCAAGGCGCTCATGCACCCGGTGCGGGTGGCCCTGACCGGGCGCGCGGTCAGCCCGCCGCTCTTCGACGTGATGGCCGTTCTGGGCCAAGCGAGGGTTGTGCGGCGCCTCGACCACGCCGCAGGCACCCTGGCGAAAGCCGGCTGATGGAGGAGCGCCGCAAGCACATCCGGGTTAGTACACCGGTCATCGTGATGTTCCCGCACCCGGCGTCCATGAAGACGGAGCGGTCCTTCACCCAGGACATCAGTGAGAGCGGGATGCGCTTCCCGACGGCCGTGGAGTTGCGCATCGGTCAGGAGGTGCCGCTGACGATCGGGCTGCCCTTCGGGGACGGCGACCTGCACTTGACGGGGGAAGTGCTCTGGGTGCGGGAGATCTCACGCCACGGGCCGGTGCAGTACGACGTCGGGGTACGCTTCCGCTGGGTGGAGGACCCGGACCGCCAGCAACTGAACCGGCACCTGACGAGTCTGCTGCAGCGCCGGGTGTGATAAAATACGCTCCGCTTGCCGTCGGAGACCCCATGTCCGTTGGCGGATGGTGTAATGGTAGTGCTTCGACTCGGCCCCTCCGGGGCCTCGCTCAGCACTTCGCACAGGATCCTCTGGCCGAGGCGAAGCATCCCGAGCGAGCCCCACGCAGTGGGGCGAGTCGAGGGACACAGCGAAGCCACATGACGTGGACGGTGTATATTCTCCAGTGCCGCGATGGACGATTGTACACGGGCAGCACCACAGACCCCCAGCGTCGGTTGGCGGAGCACCGTGCCGGTCAGGGTGGTCGGTTTACTCGCGCATTTGGCGCTGGTGACATTCTCTACACGGAGGACTATCCGACGCGGGGAGAAGCTGTGGCCCGAGAGGAACAGCTGAAGGCGTGGTCACGCGCCAAGAAGCTTGCCCTGGTCACCGGGGATCTTGGCGCGCTCAAGCGAGCCTGATCGTCCCACCAGATGTCGCTCGTTGGCGGATGGTGTAATGGTAGCACACGAGACTCTGGATCTCGTTGTCTAGGTTCGAATCCTAGTCCGCCAGCCAATACGGCACCAGCGATGAATGCCGGAACCCGGGTGCAGCAATGAGCCCCGGGTTCATGTCTCGTGGAGGACTAGGATTCGGCGGGAGCTCCGCACGATGACGGGAGGATCTATGCGCACGTTGGCCGTGCTGGTGATGGTGCTGTCGGTTGGTACGAGTGTGCTCGCCGCCGACAAGGAAAAAGAAGTCGTCGGCGGGATCATCTCCGGGCTTCTCGGGGGCCAGCAGCCCACGCCGGCGGAGGCGTACAGCGCGCAGGAGCGGGATCGGCTGGTGTCGCTGCTATCCGGCGGCGAGTACGTGACGAGCCGGCAGGGCGAACCGGTGGACATGATCGTCTACGGGATCCCGCTGACGCATCGGGATCACGTGTATTCGGCCCGGCCGATTCAGCCGAGCCGGACGACGTACGGGCGGTAGGGACATACCACGGAGGTGCGGGATGGGCAAGATCTTGGCGTGCCGGGACGTCGGGGTGGACTGCGACGTCGTGCTCCATGGCAAGGACGAGGCGGACATCATGCGGCAGGCCGCGGCGCACGCGAAGTCGTGCCACAACAACGTGCAGGTGACGCCGCAGCTGCAGGCCAAGCTGCGCAGCTTGATTCGGGATGAGGGCGGGTCGTGCTGCGGCGGGAGCACGTGTGGGTGAGTCACGCTAAGAAGCCAGCGTTGGGAAACGGGGACGTTCCTCGCCGCATGACTCATCCTGAGGCGGCGAGAAACGTCCCCATCGGTCAGACGCCGTGATGCCCGGCGACGGCACGACAGGTGCCCCCTCCGGCCGGGAGCAGTTCCGGCTGCTCAACGCGGTCTCGATCGTGGTGACCTTCCTCATCGGCGTCGCCCTGGCGGTGTACGGGCAGCTCGTGCCGGAGGCCCCGGCCCTGCATCACCTGACCAGGCGGGCGATGATGTACCTGGGGCTGATCCACTTCGCGGTCGGCTATCATTTCTTCTTCACCTCGCCCCGCACGCACCAGCGGTGGGCCACGGAACGGCCGCAGGTCGTCCTCTCCCTCGTCGGCTGCCTGGCCCTGAGCGTCGCGGCGTTCCGCACCTATCCGTTCACCGAGCTCCTCGTCTACACGTTGTTCTACCTGCATGCGGCAGAGAACGGGATCTATCACCTCTTCCGGATGACGGAGCGGGACCCGGAGGCGCACCAGCGGGTTGGGCTGGGCGCCCTGTTCCCCCTGTTCCTCCTGCTGCTCGCGTTCCGCGTCATCTCGCCGACCTATCTGGGCCGCGCCGACCAGACGCTCGTGCGCGCGCAGCTCGCGCTCGTCGCCGCATGCGCAGTGTTCGTCAGACTCCTGCTGCCCAGGACGGCCTGGCGGGCCGGGTGGCGCGTGATCCAAGACCACTACCTGCTGCTCGCGATGTTCCTCATCATCGCCCTGCTCTATCCGGAGCGCTCGTATGGGTACGACCTCTTCATCATCTGGCATTACGTCATGTGGTTCGGGTACACGTGGCTGCAGCAGCCGCAGGTGCGCGGGAAGCTGGTCTGGTCCCACGCGCTGTTCGCGCTGATCTACGGCGCGACCTTCACGCTGACCGCCGGGGGCGTGCCCTGGACGGCCGTGCTCGGCTCCTTCTCCGCCGTCGGCTACGCCTCCTTCTCGGCGCAGACGACGTGCCACATCCTGCTCTCCTTCGCGTTCCGCCGCTATCCCCTCGCGGCGCGGCAGCCCGCGGTGACGCCCGCCGTGGCCGGATGATCGCGCAGCCCGGCGCGGGGCGGCCCCACGCGGTGTGGCGCGCGGCATGAGCCGCCGCCCGCGGCTCCAGTACCTCACGGGTCTGCGGGGACTGGCCGCGCTGTACATCGTGATCTACCACGCCTTCGCGTTCCTCATCTTTCCCCTCACGCTGGGCCAGCCGCTGCCGTGGGGGACCCTGCCGGAGGCCGCCCAGTGGCTCGCAGAGGCCTGGTTGCGGTACGGCCATGAGATGCTGGCGATTTTCTTCGTGCTCTCCGGCTACTGCCTGATGCTGCCCGTGGCGGCGCGGCCCGACGGCCGCCTGCCGAACGGCGTCGGCGGCTATCTGCGGCGCCGGGCCCAGCGGATTCTCCCGCCGTACTACGGGGCGGTCATCGCGTCGTGGATGTTCATCGCTGCCGTGCCGATGCTGCAGGATCCCCGCGGGAGTTTCTGGGACTTCGCGCTGCCGGCCTTCTCGCCCGGCAGTGCGGCGTCGCACCTCGTCCTGCTCCACGGGGTCAGCCGTGAGTGGGCCTGGAAGATCAACACCCCGCTGTGGAGCCTCTCGACGGAGTGGATCATCTACCTGCTCTTTCCGCTGCTCCTGCTGCCGGTGTGGCGCCGGGGTGGGTTCGGGCTGCTGATGGTCACTGCCTGGGGGGCAGGGCTCCTGCCGAGCCTGCTCGCTCCCGAACACCACTTCACCTTCTCGAAACCCTGGTATCTGGGGCTCTTTGCGGTCGGGATGGCGGCCGCGCTCATGACCGACAGCGCCCAGGGATCCTGGGTCCGGTGGCGCGCACGCCTGCCCTGGGGATGGCTGACCCTCGGACTGGCCGCCGTCACCGTGGGGGTCGCGACGTTTCGAGAAGGATTCTACGGGTTCTGGGCCGCGTATGACGCCCTCACCGGCCTGACCGCGGCCTCGCTCATGGTGTGGGCGACGGGGGTCGTGGACGCCGAGCGGCCCGGACGCCCCGCTGTGCTGCGAGTGCTGGAATCCCGGCCGGCGGTGGCGCTCGGCGACATCTCCTACAGTCTGTACCTGCTGCATTTCCCGATTGTGGCCGCAGTGTATCTGTGGCTCGCGACGCTGGCGGTGAGCGCCGGGACCGCCGCCGTGCTGCTGGTGGGCGGTGCGACGGGCCTGACGATTCTCTGCACGATCCCGTTCTACGTGGTGCTCGAGCGGCCGTATCAGCGCTGGCCCAGCCCGAAGCCGACGGCCTGAGCATGCCCGAGGCACCTCCAGCCGCGCTCGACGCGCGTCAGGCGCTCATTACCGGTGCCTCCAGCGGCATCGGGGCGGAGCTCGCCCGGGAGTGCGCGGCGCGCGGGTTCGACGTGATCCTGGTGGCCCGCACGACGGAGGCGCTGCGCGCCCTGGCGGAGGATCTGCGTCTGCAGCACCACGTGCGCGCGCTCGTCGTCCCGCAGGATCTGGCCGTGGCAGGCGCGGCCGAGCGGATCCTGGACGCCGTGCACCGCGAGGGCTGGCGGGTTGACGTGCTGGTGAATAACGCCGGCTTCGGCGCCTGGGGACCCTTCGCCGAGGCGAACCCGGCGACCCAGCTCGCCATGCTCCAGGTCAACGTGACGGCGCTCACGCACCTGACGCGGCTGGTGCTGCCGGAGATGCGTGCGCGCCGCTGGGGCCGTATCCTCAATGTGGCCTCGACCGCGGCCTTCCAGCCCGGGCCGCTCATGGCCGTCTACTACGCGAGCAAAGCCTACGTGCTGTCCTTCTCCGAGGCGCTCGCGAATGAGCTGGCCGGCAGCGGCGTCACCGTGACCGTGCTGTGTCCCGGGCCGACCGCGACCGGCTTCAGCGCGCGGGCCGGCGTGGGGCACGCACGGCTCTTCCGCAGCAAGGTGATGGGCGCGGCCCGGGTCGCGCGCGAAGGCCTGGAGGCCGCGCTGCGCGGGCGCACGGTCGTGGTCCCGGGCGTGCAGAATCGCGTCCTCGCACGGCTCGCGCGGTGGCTGCCACGCAAGACCGTGACCGGCATGGTGCGGCGCATCCAGGACGACCGCACGCCATGAGGTGCAGCCTGCCAGGACCCGCGCTGGCCCTCGCGCTGGGGCTGGCCTGGGGTGGCTCGGTGTCGGCGGCCATTGACACGAGCGTGCTGGAGCAGCCCTGGCCGCGGCAGACGGTGCGGCACCCGGAGGTCGGACGCCAGCAGGTGCGCTGGCGGCACCTGAAGCGGAGACGAGAGCTGTTCACCGGCGTGCGGTTCCAGGCACCGCTGGACCGCGGCACGGTCTTCCGTCTCAGCACCGACTACGCCGATGTGGGGCGCATGGCGCCCGGGGTGAAGTCCATCCGGTACCGCGAGCGCACGCCGGAGCGTCAGGTCATCGAGGTGGAAACCCAGGTGCTCTGGAAGGTCATCACCTTCACCTTCGAAGTGGAGCAGGAGCCCCTGCGTGCGATCCGGTTCCGGTGGGCCAGAGCAGGGCTGGGGGAGTTTCGGGGGGTCGTGCTCCTGGAGGACGGCCCGCCAGAGCACCGCAAGGACGGCAGCGTCCGGCCGACGACCACGCTGGAGATGTCGACCTGGCTGCGCTCGGAGCGGCCGGTCCCGTTGGGTGCGCTCCTGGTGGGATTGCGGATGGTGATGCTGTCAGGCGTCCGGGACTTCGTCAAGGCGTGTGAGCGCCATCCTCTTGATGGACAGCAGGTTGTGACGACTGATCTGGCTGGCGGCGGCAGTTGACAAGGTCGCTAGACTTGCTATACTGACGCTGGTTCCTGCACGAAACAATTCCCACACCACACAGTAGCAGGCACCCGTTTCAGTGAGGAGGTGACCAGAACGGATGGACGCTCGACGGATGCGAGGTGTCTGGATCGTCATCACCGCTCTGTGCGCGGTCCCAGCAGCCTACGCCGAGGACGGCATCAAGGCCCTGCCGACGCTCCTGGTCAAGGGTGAAGTCGTGTCGGTGGACACCTCCGATCCCAGCGCCACCCTGCTGAAAGTGAAGGATCGGTACGGCTTCGAGACGCCGATCTACCTCGACCCACAGACGGTGATGAGCCAGGGCGGCACGCCGCGGGCGGTCGCCGACCTCTCGTCCGGGACCCCGGTCGAGGTGGAGTACAACTTCGACGTCAATACCGCGAAGCGGCATGCGGTGACCGTGCAACTGACCGTGCCGGCCGCCGCGGCTGAGGCCCCAGTCGTCCCCGCGGCCCCGGTAGCTGCAGCCACCACGGCCGCGTCGGCGGAGACCGGCCTCGTCACCACGCCTGAATCGGCGGCCCCGGCTACCGAATCGTCGGTCGAGGAGTCTCCGATGGATGCTCCAGCCGAGGAGACGGCTCCCGCCGCCCCCTGACGGCTTGGGGCGCGCGATCCCGTGCGCTGAC
>SBAZ01000010.1 GCA_005239935.1 Planctomycetales bacterium
GGCCGCAAGCCTGTGGGCCGTGGGCATCCTTGGCATTGCGGTGGGCGCCCGGTTCTACAGCGGCGCGGTGTCCGCAGGGATCCTGATTTTGCTGGTGCTCTATGCCCTGCGCGGCGTCGAGCGGAGCATCCGCCCAGGGCGCCACGGGGACATACCTTGATCCAGTGCGAACTCATCATGAGCCAGTTGGGAGTTGCGAGTTGAGAGTTTTTGCCGTCCAATACGCAGCTTAGAATTCGCAACTCGTAACTCGGAACTGGGTCTGGCGGAGTTGACGGAGTCGCGGGGGACGGCAGCGAGAGGAGGGCCGATGGCGCTCAGACGGGGCAAGGAGGGCGGGGAAGGCGAGCGGTGGCTGGAGGTCGACGCCAGCATGACCGGGACGCTCACGTTCAAGGACCCGGTGAATTTGCAGATCAACGGCCGGTTCGAGGGCACCTTGGATACCAAGGGCGCGCTGTCGATCGGCCCCAAGGCGCAAGTCAAGGCGACCATCCACGGGGAGGCCATCACGGTCGGGGGCACCGTGCAGGGGGACATCCGCGCGACCACGCGGGTTGAACTGCTCCCCTCCGCGAAAGTGTCTGGGAAGATCACGAGTCCCCGCGTCATCATGCAGGATGGAGCGATCCTCCAAGGGACCCTGGACATGGCGGGAGGCGGAGACAGCGGCTGGATCGGCGTCGACGAGCTGGCACGCTATCTGGAAGTCGAGCCCGCAACCGTCGTGCAGTGGGCGCAGAGCGGCCGGCTGCCCGGGCAGCGGCAGGGGGAGCAGTGGCGTTTTGAGCGCAGCCGGATCGAGGAGTGGCTCGCGCAGGAGAAGATCAACAAATAGACGGCGGGGTCAGGCCCCCTGCGGGGCCCAGACCCCTTCAAGGACGAGTAGACATCGGGGACATTTCCGCCCGGCTGGGGGCCGGGCAGGAAACGTCCCCTTCAAGGCCGAGTTCTTGACCCCGGGGTCAGGCCCCCTACGGGGCCCAGACCCCGAGTGAGTTAGGGAGCGATGGAAAAACTGTGGACCGCCACGGAGGTCGCGCAGTACCTGGGGATCACGGAGGCGGACGTGGAACAGCTGGCCCGTGAGGGACGCTTGACCGGCTATAAACTCGGCGGGCAGTTCCTACGGTTCCGTCCGGAGCAGGCCGAGGCCTTGAAGACTCGAATGGCCTTTCGCCCGGTGCGCGCCACGGTCCGCCGTCGTTCACGCGTCGATCGGCTGCGCGAGGCGGTGTATTTCTACGATTTTTACCTCGTGTCGGCCGGCCTGCTCGCGGCCGTTGCGGTCTACCTGTCGACCTCGCGCTGATGGTCACGGAGCAGCGGCTCCGGCGATGGCTGCATGACGCGCGGCGCGGCCGGCGGCCGGCGGCCGCCCTGCTGGATGACCTCGCGCGGCTCCCCTTTGAGAATCTCGGGTTCGCGCGGCTCGACACCCACCGTGCGCTCCGGCGCGGCCACCCTGAAGTCGTGCTGTGCGAGGGCAAGACCCCGGCGCACCTGCTGGCCATCGCGCAGCGGGTGGCGCACGGACGCGGGCCGGTGCTGCTCACGCGGCTCGACCCGGCGTTGGCCCCGGCACTCCTACGGCGCATTCCTCACCTTCGCTACGTCCCGCTGGCCCGAATCGCGTACCGGAGGGCGCGTCACTCGCCGCGCCTGGCCGGCTTGGTGGCCGTGGTGTCCGGCGGCACGTCGGATCTGGCAGTCGCCGAGGAGGCCGCAGTCACGGCGGCGGCCCTGGGCAGCCGCGTCGCACGGCTCTATGATGTGGGCGTCGCCGGGGTGCATCGGCTGCTCCACGAGTGGAAGACCCTGCGGGCGGCGCGCGTGGTGATCGTGGTCGCGGGCATGGAAGGCGCGCTGGCCAGCGTGGTGGCCGGACTCATCCGCGCGCCGGTGATCGCGGTGCCGACGTCCGTGGGCTACGGGGCCAGTTTCCAGGGAATCGCGCCGCTCTTGGCCATGATGAACAGCTGCGTGCCGGGTGTGGCGGTCGTGAACATCGACAACGGCTTCGGTGCCGGCTACCTTGCCCAGGTGATCAACCGGCCGCCGCGTCGATGACGCTCCGACCCCTCGACGCGGGCCTTCGGCCCTTGCTCGGGGTGTCGCGGCTGAGCCGTCGAGGGGCCGTCCCGAGCGAGGCGCGGCCGAGTCGAGGGACGACGCGTCGCCTGCCCGGCGCTCCACGCGCATTGCGCCGGCCGGGCCGCCTGGTGCCGGGGCCCGGGCGCGGGTTGCGCGCGCGGTGTGTGCGGTTGCGCGCCGGGGAGACGATGGACTGGCACAGCACCGGCCGCCGTGAAGAGCTGCTCCTCGTCCTGGACGGACGCGTGCGCGTCGAGGTGAACCGGCCGCACCGTGGGCGCCGACGGCGGATCCCCCTTCGCGCGCTGACCTCGCTGTTCCTGCCGGCGGGCACGTGGCACCAGGTGGCCAATGTATCCCGCCGGAGTGCGCGGTATGTGTACGTCACCGGGCCTGCCCGAGCCTGATGGCCGCGACGCTTGTGACGCTGCACGCTGACCTGGTCGCGACTCGCCTGCGGGACCTCGGCCTGGTGTCACCCACCCAGCTGGAGGCCGTCAAGCAGGAAGTGGCGAGTACCCAGGAACGCGTGTCGGTCATCCTGGTCCGGCAGAAGCTGCTCCGCGATCCCGAGGCCGGGCGCCGGCTCGCGGCGCAGCTCGGGGCGTTTCCCCAACGGCCCGAGGCGGCACGGGGTGACATGCCTGGTGCCGCGCGAGTTCCTGACGCGCTCTGGCGCGCCCACCGGTTGGCCCCCCTCGAGGAACGCGACGGCGCCCTGCTCGTCGCAACGGACGACCCCCTCTCGGTCTTCGCCCTGGAATTTCTCGGCAGCCGGTGCGGCTGCCGGATCGATGCGGTCCTGGTGACAGACGCGGTGCTGACCGCCTGCTGGCAGGCCGCCGGCGCGGCTGCCCCCCAGGCGACTTCGACCCCACCGGCCGCCGCGGTCCGTGCGGCGGATGCGGGCAGCGCGCCAGCGGCTGCGAAGCCGGCACTACCCGTCGCGCCGCGTCCAGCGGCGACTCGACCGCCACCCGGGGCAGGGCAGGCACCGGCCCAGGCGGCTGGAGCGGGGACGCCGGTGCCAGGGGCGAGCGATGAGCCGATCGTGCGGCTGGTCGACTCCATGCTCGCCGAGGCGGTCCGCCTGCGAGCGAGCGATGTGCACGTCCAGCCCAGTGCGGATGCGCTCCGGGTTCGCTATCGGATTGACGGCGTCCTGCACGATGTGAACAGCCCACCGCGCGCCCTGCACGGCCCGGTGGTGAGCCGCCTCAAGATTCTCGCGGGGCTCAACATCGCGGAGAGACGCCTCCCCCAGGACGGCCGGCTGCAGACGACCGTCGAAGAGCGGGCGATGGATATCCGGCTCTCCACCCTGCCGGCCCTGCACGGCGAGTCTGTGGTCATGCGGCTGCTGGATCGCGGCCAGCCGGTCCGGGGGTTGGTCGAACTGGGCATGCTGCCGGATGACCAGACCCGGTGGGAGACCTTGATCCGCCGGCCCTACGGCATGCTCCTCGTGACCGGGCCCACGGGCTCGGGCAAGACCACGACGCTCTATGGCGCGCTCGCGACCCTGAACCAGCCCGACCGGAAGCTCATCACGGTGGAGGATCCGGTCGAGTACCAGCTGCCGGGGGTCAACCAGGTCGCGGTCCGCAGCATGGTGGGCCTGACGTTCGCGGCCGGGCTGCGCTCCATGCTGCGGCAGGCTCCCGACGTCATTATGGTTGGGGAGATTCGCGATGCGGAAACGGCCCAGGTGGCCGTGCAAGCGGCCCTGACCGGCCACCTGGTGCTCTCGACGCTGCACACGAACGACGCCGCGTCCTCGATCACCCGGCTGATCGACATGGGGGTGCCTCCGTTCCTGGTGGCGTCCACCGTGCAGGGCGTGCTCGCGCAGCGGCTGGTTCGACGCGTCTGCCCCAGCTGCCGGATTACGGACAACGCCACCCCAGAGGAGCGGGTCTTCCTCGGCGGCCCGGAAGTCCTGCAGGTCATCCGGAACACGGGCTGCGACAAGTGCCGAACTACGGGCTTCCTCGGTCGGCTCGGGGTCTTCGAGCTCTTGGTGATCAGCGACCGCCTGCGGGAGCTCATCGTGCAGCGCGCGCCGGCCTCGCTCTTGCGCGCGCAGGCCCTCAAGGAGGGCATGCGGACGTTGCGCGCGGACGGGATCGGCAAGATCCGCGAGGGACTGACGACCATGGCGGAAGTCCTGCGGGTGATCACGGAGACGGACTAGGACTCGGGATGAGCGACGCGGCAGGACAGCTGCGCGTGGATGCGCTGGCGGAGGTGTTCGCGCAGGCCGGCGCGGCGGCCGGCACGGAGCCGGCGGACAGCGAGCAGCTCCTGGAGCTTGCCAGCACCGCTCCGGTAGTCCGCCTCGTGGACGCGGTCCTGAGCGAGGCGGTGACCCGGAGGGCCTCCGATGTGCATGTCGAGGCGTTCGAGCGCGATGTCTTCGTCCGGTACCGGATCGATGGGCGCTGCTACCGGGTGGCCGAGCCGCCCAAGAGCCTGGCACTGGCCATCGCCTCGCGCCTCAAGGTGATGGCGAACCTCGATGTGGCAGAGTCGCGCCTGCCGCAGGATGGGCGGATTCTCCTCACGGTGCAGGACCGCTCCGTGGACCTGCGCATCTCCACGCTGCCCACCGTGCACGGCGAGAGCATCGTGCTGCGTGTCCTGGACAAGGGCGCGGTGAGCAAGACCCTAGAAGAGCTGGGGATGCAGCCGGCGATGCGGGAGACGATCGGCCGGCTGAGCGCGCGGCCTCATGGCCTGCTCCTGGTGACCGGACCGACCGGGGCAGGCAAAACCACCACCCTCTACGCGTGCCTGGCGGCGCGCAACACGCCGGAGGAGAAGGTCATCACGACCGAGGATCCAGTTGAGTATGATGTCGGAGGCCTGGTTCAAGTGGCGGTCAGCGAGAAGATCGGCCTCTCGTTCGCGACCTGCCTGCGGGCGATTCTGCGCCATGACCCGGACGTCATCATGGTGGGGGAGATCCGGGACCAGGAGACCGCGCAGGTCGCCATCCAGTCGGCCCTCACGGGCCACCTGGTGCTCTCCACACTGCACACGAATGACGCGCCCGGAGCGGTGACGCGGCTGCTGGACATGGGCCTGGAGCCGTTCCTGCTGACCTCGACCCTGACCGGCGTCCTGGCCCAGCGCTTGGTCCGCGTCGTGTGTCCCGCGTGCCGGCGCCCGCGGCCGGCCACCGTGGAGGAGCAGGCCGCGCTCGGCCCGGCCGGCGGCCAGACAGCGCAGGCGCTCATGGAGCCGGTCGGATGCGCGGAGTGCAGCGGGCTGGGATATCGGGGCCGGACCGGGCTCTTCGAGCTGCTCGTGATGGATGAGCGGTTGCACCCGCTGATTCTCAACCGCGCGCCTGCTGCGGACCTGCGCGCGCAGGCCCAGGCCGCAGGGATGCAGACCCTGCGCGAGGATGGGGTGCAGAAAGTGCTCGCGGGAGTGACCACGCTGGCAGAGGTCCTCAGGGAGACCCAGGACTATGGCTGAAGACCTTCTTGGGGGCAAGGGGCAGGAAACAGGAGACCAGGGAACGGCCCGCGCCCCCCGCCCTCCGCCCCCCGCCCC
>SBAZ01000156.1 GCA_005239935.1 Planctomycetales bacterium
AGGGACGCCGCGGGCCGACGCGGATCGGCCCAGCCCTAGGCGTGCCGTGGGTTGCGGCGGCGGGCGGCCCCGCCGCCGGTGCTCCTCCTCGGCGTCGTGCTGCGACTACGCCGTCGTCGTCGCGCCTCGGCGGGATCCGCCCGGCGCACGCAACGCGGCTCGCGCGAGGTAGAGAAAGGCGCTCTAAGGACTGGGGATGAGGCGAGCACCAACTCTCATCGGGCCTCGATTGTTTGCATCAACTTCTTTGCGAAGAACATTCTCCTTCGGTGTACACGTGCTTTTCCTTCTACCAAGACTCCTGCATCAACAAGCTGCAGCAGCAAATGCCTCGCCCCAGGCGATGACACTTTGAGTTCTCTCATTGCAGTGGGGATCGTTAGCACAGGGCTTCGAAAAACATGGTCTAAGAGCAGAAAGAGCTTGGCCGAAGCTCGTTGCCGACGATGCAAGCGCTCACGCCACGCCTCTCGTAACGCGAGAATCCTCTGCGAGCAGTCCACAGCATCTCTCGCTTGCTCTGCGACCCCACGCAGGAAAAATAGCAGCCAGTCGCGCCAACGGCCCTCAGTACTAACCTGCAACAGGCTGTTGTAGTATGCCTTTTGGTTTCGCTCAAGATAGGCACTGAGATAGAGCAAGGGTTTTGGGAGGTGCCCCTTCTCGCAGAGAAACAGCGTGATCAGAAGGCGCCCCACGCGACCGTTCCCATCAGGGAAAGGATGGATCACTTCAAAACCATAGTGGAGGATAGCGGCCTTCACCAACGGAGGGATCTTGTTCTCCGCATGGACGAAGCGCTCCCACTCCCCCATGAGCCGCGGTACCTCAAGGGGTGGGGCAGGCACAAACGTGGCCTTCTCAAGCGGAGTGCCGTGTGGTCCAATCCAGTTCTGGCGCTTCTTGAACTCCCCAGGGGGAAATTCCTCTCCTCGTACTCCCCGCATGAGTTTTCCATGCAGCTCTTGCACCAGTCGCGTTGAGAGAGGAAGGGTCTTCAAGCGTCTCAGTCCGTACTCCATGGTCCGAAGGTAGTTCCACACTTCTCTCACGTCTCCACGAGTCTTGTCGGGTTGACCGGCTTCGAAGATGAATAGCTCAGAGAGGGAGGTTTGAGTCCCCTCAATCTTGGAGCTGAGGACAGCTTCTCGCCTTGTGTAGGGCACGATGAGGAGTTCGGGATTTGGCAGCGTCTCTCCCATTCCACGCAATGTTCCTAGCTGAGTATCGGCGTCCGAAAGAGCGAACGCCAACTCATCGTCATAGGGGATAGTTTCTGGGAGCCCACCTAGCAGGAAGGCACGGTATCCCTGGGGGGTCTTGACCAGCTTTCCCGCAGCTTTCTCGCTGAACAACTCTAACTCCATGGTAGTGCTATAGTAGCATAATGAAAGAAAATTGAGCAAAACTTTAAGTACAAGGTCGAAAGCAAACAACTCTTTCATTTGGACTTTGAGGGCGAAAGCATTCTGGGATGAAAATGCCAGCCACGGCCATCCGTGAGTGGTATTCTCATCGCTGACTAGGATCATGCCCTCGGACATGCCCGGGTCGGGACAGATCGATCCACATCTCCTCGAGGCGCGCACGCAGGCCATCGGCCGCGAGCTCTTCAGCGCGGCGCGCGCCCACGCTGCGCGCCTCTCCGCCCTGAACCGCTGGACCCAGCAGATCCTGGCCTGGTGCCTGGCGGACCCTGCGGTCAAGGCCAACGTCCTGCGCCTTCTCGACGTGCTCCCCGGGTTGGAGACGCCCGCCAGCGTCGCACGGCATGTCGTGGAGTATTTCCCGACGGAACAAGCCCGCCTGCCGGCCGCACTGCGGCTCGGGGCCACGGTGGCCCGAGGCGGGACGCTGGGAGCGGCTGGGCTGGCTGCCGTGGTGCGGCAGTCGGTTGAGCAGGTCGCCCGGCAGTTCATTGCGGAGCCTGGGCCCTCGGGGGCCGCACACACCCTGCGCGCGCTCGCCCAACAGGGCGCGACGTGCAGTGTGGATGTGCTGGGCGAGCAAGTCCTCAGCGAGGCCGAGGCGGATGCCTACGCCCGGCAATACCTCCAGGTGGTGGACGATCTCGCCGCGGCCGCGGGCGCGCCCGAGGCGGAGCGCGTGCGTGTGTGCGGCCCGCGACTCGATGTGTCGATCAAACCCACCGCCCTCACGCCCCGGTTCGACCCGCTCTGCCAGGAGGCGAGCCTCGACGCGGCGCTGCGTCGTCTGCTCCCCATCGCCGAACGCGCGGCCGGACTCGGGGTGCGGGTCACGCTCGACATGGAGCAGCGCGAGGTGCGCGATCTCACCCTCGAGCTGGCACGCCGGCTCCTCGTCCATCCCGCGCTGCGGCACGGCCAACTCGGGATTGTGCTGCAGGCCTACCTGCGGGACGCGGAGCCGTCGCTCGACGAGGTGCTGCAGTGGCTCACGCGGCATGAACGGGGGCTGACGGTCCGCCTCGTGAAAGGCGCCTACTGGGACTACGAGGTCGCGCAGGCCCGTCGGTTCCATTGGCCCGCGCCGGTGCATGAGGAGAAGCCTGCGACCGACGCGGCGTTCGAGCGGCTCACCGAGCGGCTCCTGGGCGCCCACCCGCTCGTGACGACGGCCGTGGCGTCGCACAACGTCCGTTCCGTCGCGCATGCGATGGCCGTCGCCGAGTTGCGGGGGATGGAGCGCACGGAGCTCGAATTCCAGCTCCTCTACGGGATGGGCGAGTCCCTCCAGGCGGCCATTCTGGGGCGCGGGTACCCGGTGCGCGTGTACACCCCGATGGGTCCGCTGATTCCCGGGATGGCGTACCTCGTGCGACGGCTGCTGGAGAACACCGCGAACGAATCGTTTCTGCGGCAGGACTGGACGCAGGAGCGATCGGTGGAGGACTTGTTGCGTCCGCCTCGGGTGCCGGACGAGCCGCCGAGGACCACGGGGTGGACCGGATGGACCGGAGAGACCTGGATGGATCCGGCCAGCGCCGCCCAGCGTCTGGCGCTGGCCGAGGCGCTCCAGGCGAGGCGGCAGGAGTTCGGCCGCGTCTATCCCGTCCTGCTGGGCCGCGGCCCGCTCGAAACGCCGGACCGCCTGCCCGTGCGCAATCCGGCGCACCCCCAGGACCTCCTGGGGCACGTGTGCGCCGCCTCACCCGCGATCGTCCGGGAGGCGGTCGCCCAGGCCTCCGCCGCGCAGCGGGCCTGGGGGGCGCAGCCGGTCGCCGCGCGCACGGAGTGCCTGCGGCGGGCCGCCGCCCTCCTGCGGGCACGCCGGTGGACGCTGGCCGCGTGGGAGGTCCTCGAAGTCGGCAAGCCCTGGCGCGAAGCGGATGCGGACCTGGTCGAGGCCATCAGTTTCCTGGAGTATTACAGCGAGCAGATGGAGCAACTGGCCGCGGGGCGCCCGCTGCCGCACGTGCCTGGGGAGCGCAATACCTACACCTACGTGCCGCGCGGCCTGGCCGTCGTCATCGCCCCGTGGAATTTCCCGTTGGCGATTCCGCTGGGCATGACGGCCGCGGCGCTGGCCGCCGGCAACGCGGTGCTGCTCAAGCCCGCGGAGCAGTCCCCCCTCATCGCCTGGCACCTGGTGCAGCTCCTGCGCGAGGCCGGCGTTCCCCCGGCGGTGTTGCAGTTGCTGCCGGGACTCGGGCCGGAGGTGGGCGCGGCGCTGGTGCGCCACCCGGACACGCACGTGACGCTCTTCACGGGCTCGAAGACGGTCGGACTGGACATCCTCCGGGCCTCCGCACAGGTCGGGGCGAGCCAGCGGTTCGTGAAGCATGTCGTCGCCGAAATGGGCGGGAAGAACGCGATCGTCGTGGACGATGACGCCGACCTGGACGCAGTCATCCAAGGGGTATGCACCTCCGCTTTCAGCTACGCAGGCCAGAAGTGCTCGGCGGCGTCGCGGCTCATCGTGCACGCGGCGCTCTACGACCGGCTGATAGCCCGGCTGACGGCGGCCGTGGACCGGCTCGTCGTGGGTGACCCGGCGGATCCCGCCACCGAGATGGGTCCGCTCATCGAGGCGAGCGCCCAGCAGCGGCTGCGGGACGCGGCGACCCAGGCGCAGAGCGTGGGGCGCGTGCTCTACCGCTATCCCGAGGCCCGGCTGCCGCGCGAGGGCTTCTTCGTCGGACCGTGGCTCGTCGGGGAGGTCCCGCAGGGACATGGGTTGGCCCAGGAGGAGTTGTTCGGGCCGCTGCTGTGCGTCTTCCGGGTGAGCACGTTCGGCGACGGGCTGGCACTGGCGAACGGCACGGGCTACGCGCTCACCGGCGGGGTCTACTCTCGCTCTCCGGCCCACATCCGACTGGCGCGGCGCGCCTTCGACGTGGGGAACCTCTACATCAACCGGCCCATCACCGGGGCCGTGGTCGGGCGGCAGCCCTTCGGGGGCCATCGGCTCTCCGGGCTGGGCACCAAAGCCGGCGGCCCCGACTACCTGCTCGAGGTCCTCCTGCCGAAGACGATCACGGAGAATACCGCTCGGCACGGCATGCCCCTGGAGGACTGAGCAGGGCCCGGGCGCGGCAGGCTTGACGCGCGGTTTCCCGGTCAGCCATACTTAAGTCAGCGCCCTCACTGTCGCAGTCGGGGCGCGTCTCATTTGCGCACACCCGGGAGGCAGGATGGACGTCGGCCAGGGACGGGCAATTCTGCTGGTCGAGGACGACCAGCCGGTGTCGGCCCTGTTCGGCACCTACCTGCGGGAGATGGGCTTTGTCGTGCACCAGGAACGCTATGGCACGCCGGCCCTGCGCTACGCCGCGGAGCACCGGCCCGACCTCGTGATCTTGGATCTGCGGCTGCCGGACGTGAGCGGCTACGACGTCTGCAAGGAGCTGCGCACGCTCTACGGTCCGTGGGATGTGCCCATCGTGATGCTCACGAGTCTCGATGCGCCGTCCGACCAGGTGCGGGGGTTCGCCTTCGGCGCCGATGCCTATCTCACCAAGCCGCTCGAGCCGCCGGCCATCCTGCCGACGCTGATGCTGCTGCTTGGCAAGGGCGACCTGCCGACCTGTGAGGACCCTGCGGTGTAGGCTGCGCGGTGCGCACGTTTTCGCTTGTCGGTGTCAGACACCAGGCGTAGACTGCGACTGATTATCCGCACTCCGATCCCCGGACGAACCTGTCCGTCATCATCGCGCCGCGCCACAGCCAGGTCGTGGGTGGCTCCTGAGGCCCGAACGGTCCTGGTCCTCGCCCGAAGGACCGGAACCGATTCCCGCCCGTTCGGCGGAGGAGGCGTTGATGGCCGCGAGCACCACCCGTCGGGGACGCACGCGCCAGACCGCGCCGACGCACCGACTGCGCCGCTACGGCGTCGGGATCTCTGGCACCATGAGCGCCAACGCCATTCTCCGGCGCTATCCGGAGACCTCGCGCGTCTTCGAGGCGTTACAGGTGGACTGCCGGCACGAAGGGGATGTGGGCGTGGACGAGCTGGCCTGGCGGCATGGCCTGAGCATCGCCGCCGTGCTGGGACTCCTGGAAGAGGTCGTGCGGCTCGCTCCGCATCCCGCCGAGGCGCGGGCCGGACGGCGCCTGCCTACCGCCCGCCGGCGTCCAGCGCGTCCAGCTGGCGCTGGAGATTCTGCCAGCTGACCGAGTTCCGCGGATAGAGCTCCTGCGCCGCGCGCAGCGCCTGCTTGCGCGCCTCAAGACCGTCCTCTGTGGCGCCCACGTGCCCGGGTGACGCCCCCGTCTCGGCCAGATACCGCACGAGGTGCGCGCGCCGCTCGGCGGCGTAGGGGTGCGTCCGCAGAAACGCCCCGCCGCGCTCAAACCGCTGGAAATCATTCAGGAGCGTCAGCGCGGCTTCCGGCGTGAACCCCGCCCGCTGAAGATAGCGGATCCCCAACTGATCCGCCTCCAGCTCCTGCTCCTGACTGTACCCGCTGATGGCGACCTCGTTGAGGAGGCTGGCCACATCCACCGCGAGTTGGCCGGCCTGCTGACCGCCTGGGCCGGCCCCGCGGGTGGCGGCGGCGGCCCCGGCCGAGACCAGCGCGAGCAGCGCCTGCTGGCGGCGGAGTTGGTGGTAGCGCCTCACCAGGTGCTGCGCGACGGTGTGCGCCAGCTCGTGCGCGAGCACAAATGCCAGTTCTGCCTCGACGCCGCTCGGCATTCGCCCCGAGCCCCTCGACTCGCTACGCTCGCTCGGGGTACCGAGCGCAGTCGAGGTACGCGGCGAAGCCGAGTCTCTCGACTCCCACTCGGGACTCGGTCCCGAGCGCAGTCGAGGGACCGAGTCGAGGGGCTCGTCCGGCTCCTCACCCCGGTCAGCCAGGTAGCGGAGCATCCCGGTCGAGACGTAGATGCGTCCGTCGGCCAGCGCGGCCGCATTCGGATCCTCCTCCTCATACACCCACACGGTGTACGGCAGCCCAGGCCGCTCGGTCACCCGCCGCAGCCGGTCCACGAGCGCCGGGACATCGAATCCCCAGAGGCGCTCCCCCGGCAGCACGCGGCGGGCCCCCTGACGGGTGAATGCGCGGGCCTGCAGCGCGCTGATCGTCCGTTCAATCTGGAGATTCATCGGCGATTCATCCGGCGCCGGCGTCCCGCGCACGGTGTAGGCGGGGACCGCGCAGCCGGTGAGGAGGCAGCCCGCCGCGAGAAGCGCCAGAACACGTCCGGTGGGCGGCATCGCTCACCCCATCCGCAGCTGAGCTTCCGCGTCCACGACGTCCCGATTGATGCGGCGCAGCGCGCGCTGGGCTCGCTCCCGCAGGTCCGGATCGGCGGCCGGAGCCTGGCTGAACTGCCGTAGCAACTGGACGGTCATCCGGAAATACCGCACGATTTCCCCCTCGTCCACCGGACAGAGCCGGATCACCTTGGCGAACGGGGTCTGCGCCATCCACGCCTCCAGCGCGTGCGCGAGGTGGAAGCAGGGCGCGCGCGTCTTCGGGCTGATCCGATGCCGCGTCTCCTCCCGGTGGATGCGCGCCAACGGCGTCTCGCACAGCGTGGCCAGCGCCTTGGCGGTGCGGGGCAACCGGGGAACCGTCACGCGGGGACGCGGTTCATAGACCGCGCCCGCCAGCAGGACCGCGAGCGCTAGCGGATCCAACCCGTCCAGCGCCCCGTCGCGGTAGAGTTCGGTCAGGAGCAGCTCGTAGCCGTAGAGGTACGAGGCGAATTCTCCGGCGCGCGTCAGGCCGTGCGGGGTCGTGTAGCCCATGGCGGTCAGCAGGTCGAGCTTGCGTTGCAGCGTCTCCAGTCCGGCCTGCCGCCGGGCGTCCTGACTCTGGGCGTAGTACAGCGTTCGCGGGTACAGCTCCACTAACTTAGCGCCATCCCGGCGGTAGAGGTTGAGGAGAGTGGCATACGTCGTGTTGAAGCGGCTGAGGACCGGCTCGGGCTCGCCATGGAGCATCTGGTGGAGCTCGGCCGGACGCACGTGCACCGGATTCACGCGGACGTACACATAGCCGGCCTCGTCCATTCCGCGGCGCCCGGCCCGGCCGGCCATCTGCAGGAACTCCCGGCGGCGCAGAGGGGCAAAGCTCTCCCCGGAGCGCTTCGTCAGCGCATCCAGGATCACGCTCCGCGCAGGCATGTTGATGCCGAGCGCGAACGTCTCGGTGGTCACGATGCACTTGACCAGGCGGCTCGTGAAACAGCGCTCGACGACCTCCTTCATCGTCGGCAGCATCCCCGCGTGATGGTAAGCCACCCCCCGATCGAGCAGGTGGCTGAGGGCCTCGGCGGTACGGTCGTGGCTCAGGGAGAATCGGTTGCAGAGATCGCGGAAGAGCCGGCGCACCTGCACGCGTTCCGTGTCGTCGAGGAACGGCAGGGATGCGGCTTCCCACGCGAGGTCTTCCGCCCGACGGCGGCCGAAGGTGAAGAGGATGCAAGGCAGATGGTCCGCCTTCAACAGATGCTGGAGCAGCGGCTGGATGCGGTTGGCCGGCGCGTGCGACTCGAGGTGGTGGCGGTGCCGCCAGCGGGATCCGTGCGGCGCAGCACGGGAGCCGTGCCGCCGCAGCGGACGTCCGGCCTCGCGCGAGGCCTGGGAGAACCCGACGGCGCGCAGCTCCTCCTCACTGTGCAGGATCCGGTTGTGACACTGGAACCGCAGGTGGAGCGGGACTGGGCGGTGGGACTCCTCGACGACCGCGACCGGCCGGCCGTGGATGCGGCGGATCCATGCGGCGATGGGCTCGACGTTCGGGATCGTCGCGCTCAGGCACAGCAGGTTGATGTGGGACGGGGTAAAGAGCAGGGCTTCCTCCCAGACGGTGCCGCGCTCCGGGTCATCCAGGTAGTGGACCTCGTCGAAGATCACCCAGGCATAGGCGGCGAGGGGATCCGTGTCTTCGAGGAGGGTGTTGCGGTAGATCTCGGTCGTCATGATGACCAGGGGCGCACGGGCGTTGATGGTGACGTCACCGGTCAGAATCCCCACTCGCTCGCCGTACCGGGCCGTGAAATCGCGGTACTTTTGGTTGCTCAGCGCCTTGATCGGCGCGGTGTAGATCACCCGGCGCCCGGACGCGAGGGCGCGGTCGATGACGTAATCCGCGAGCACAGTCTTGCCGGATCCGGTGGGGGCGGCGACAAACAGCGAGATGCCCTGGTCGAGGTGGTGGATCGCCTCCTGCTGGAAGGCGTCGTAGGGGAAGGGATGCAGGGCGTCGGGCATCACGCCATTCTAGCATCGCCGCACGACGGTCTGGGAGCGATTGCGCGCACCGAGCGACGCCCCGCGCGCCTGTGCCCGCATTGACATCGTGCGCAGGGGCGTCTAAGCTCTTGCGTGAGGAGGGCACCATGCGGTTCACCTCGGGCATCAGCGATGCCCTCAATCCCCAGGCGGCGGCCGAGACAGCCTCCCGGCAGGTGCTGGAGCAGCTGCAGGGACACCCGTGCCACTTGGCCTGCGTCTTCTTTTCCACCAGTTACCGGGCGGACTGGCCGGCGATCCTCACGGCCGTGCATGCCCGGCTCGCCCCGCACGTCCTCATCGGCTGCAGCGCCAGCGGGATCATCGGCGGCAGCCGGGAGTTGGAATGGGTGCCGGCGATCTCCATCGTGGGCGCCCATCTCCCCGAGGTGCGGCTGTTCCCCTTTGCGCTGACCCCGGACGAGCTCGACGGGTCCGCTGCGGGGGAGTTCTGGACGCAGAAAATCGGCGTCTCCCCGGAGGCCCACCCGATCTTCGTCGTCTTCGCGGACCCCCTCACGTGCGACGCCTCGAAGCTGCTGGATGAAGTGAATGAAACGTTTCCGGAGCGCCCAGTGGTCGGCGGGCTGGTCAGCGGGGGCAACAAGCCGGGCGAGCATCTCGTCGTGCTGGACACCGATGTCTACCAGGAGGGGGCGGTGGGTGTGGCCATGACAGGCAACATCGCCATGGACACCATCGTCTCTCAAGGCTGCCGCCCGGTGGGGCGTCCCTACGTCGTCACGAAGGCGGAGGAGAACATCATCTGGCAGCTGGCGGGGCGCGAGGCGGTCGCGGTGCTCCACGAGGTGCTGGCCGGCCTGTCCCAGAAAGACCGCGAGCTGGCCCAGCAGGGCGCGCTCTTCATCGGGCTCGTCCTGGATGAGATGCGGCATGGGTTTGCGGCCGGCGACTTCCTGATTCGCAATCTCGTCGGGCTGGACCCGCAGGCCGGCGGGCTGGCCATCAGCGACCGCGTGCACGTCGGGCAGACCATCCAGTTCCACCTCCGTGACGCGAGCACGGCGCGCGAGGAACTGCGCCGCTTGCTCGGGCAGCAGGAGCGTCCGGCACAGGCCCAGCCGACGGCTGGAGGCCTCCTGTTCACGTGCTTGGGACGCGGGCAATCGCTGTACGGCATGCCGCACCACGACACCCAACTCATCCAGCGCCTCCGGGCCGAAGTCCCCATCGGCGGCTTCTTCTGCAACGGCGAGATCGGGCCGGTCGGCCGCGCCAATTTTCTCCACGGGTATACCGCCAGCCTCGGGCTGTTTCGTCCCCTGAAGGCGAGCCCGAGCGCATGAGCCGCCTCGGACGGCTCGGGGCGCTGCTGGGCCTCGGCGCCTCGGCGGTCCTCCTCGCGGTGTCCCAGCCGAACGCGCCGGCGGCCGCAGGGACCCGGACCCACCAGCGCCCCCCGCCTTCTCGGTTACGGACCTCGAGGGACGCACGCACACCGCGGCGCAGTACAAGGACCAAGTCCTGCTCCTGCATTTCTGGGCGACCTGGTGTCCCTGCTGCCGGGGAGAGATCGGCGAGTTGATCGCGCTGAGCGGGCCCGCATGGCGCGAGCGCGGAGTCAGGATCCTGGCGGTGAGCGTGGATGACGACGAGCGCACGGTGCAGCAATTCGTCGCCGCCAAACCCCTGCCGTACCCGGTCGCCTTCGATGCCGGGCAGGAACTAGCCACGCGCTATGCCGTGGAAGGGCTGCCGACGACTTACGTGATCGGGCGGGACGGGCGGATTGCCGAGCGACTTGCCGGTGCAACCGATCTCATGACCATCGTGGAGGAGGTCTTGCACGCCTCGGCAGCTCCCCGCGAATGACCCCGCCGCTGCAGTCCATGTGGCGGTCGTGGGTCCTCCTGGGGACGCTGGTCGCCGTGGGCGTGCTGCTCGCCTGGCGCAGCGGCGGACCCGCGCGCGTGGGACAAGCGCTGGGGAGCGGTGCGGAATTGTTCCTGGCGGTCCTGCCGAATCTGTGCCTCGGGTTCGCCCTGGCAGGATTCCTGCAGGTCCTCATCCCCCAAGAGCTCATCAGCGGCTGGATGGGGCATGAGACCGGCGTCCGCGGGCTGCTGGTGGGCACCACCGCCGGCATGCTGACCCCGGGCGGGCCCTTCACCCACTTCCCCATCGTGGCCTCTCTCCTCTCGAAGGGAGCCGGGGTAGGACCGGTCGTCGCCTATATCGCCGCGTGGGGCCTCATCGGCCTCAACCGCTTCCTGGTGTGGGAGCTGCCCATCCTCGGCCCGCGCATCGCCCTGGTCCGCTTCGGGGTGTCCCTCCTCGCACCGCCTGTCCTCGGCTGGATGGGCGGCTGGCTCTTCCGGGCCCTCCGCCTCCCTCTCTAGAGGTCAGACCCGGCACGGCTTGACGGCGCCGCGCGGCGTCGGGCATACTTCGAACGACCCTTGACAATTCACACGTACCGCAAAAGGCAAACTACCTGAAAGGGTAGGACGCAAAGCCACCGGTCCCTAGCCGGTGCCTGGCTCCTCGCGGAGCGAGGTGCCTGGCACCGGACGGACAGCGGGGCTGCCGGTCCTGAGGTTTCGCACGAGCCCTCCTCACGGACGGGCTCGTTTTTTGTGTCTCAGGACACTAAATGGAACACCACGACACCGCATGACGCAAAACGGTACACGCGACGGGCTGCCGGATTGGCAGTGGCTGACGGTCGGAGAAGTCGCCCGCAGCCTCGGGCTCACCGAGGAGCGGGTGCGGCAGCTCATCCGCGCGCGCAAGATCAAGGCCTCCAAGATCGGCGGCTGGCTGGTGCGGCCGGCCGACCTGCACGCATTCATCCAGTCCCGCACGAACATCCCCGGGGAGGCGCCATGATCCGCGTGCGGCTCTTCCAGGGTCACACTGCCCGGTTCGACGGGGCGGCACGCCAGGTGGTGCTCCCGGGCGAATCCGGCGAGGTCGGCGTGCTGGCCTTCCACGCCCCGATGCTCTGCGCGCTGGCGGCCGGGGAGGTCCAGATCGATGGGCAGCGGTTCGCGATCCGCGGCGGGGTGGCGCGGGTCGAGCGCAATCACGTCACGATTCTGAGCGCCTGATGGACCTCGCGACCGTGACGATTCTGCTCGTGCTGGCGTTGGGCGTCATCGCCGTCGTAGTCCTGCTGACGCGCGGCGTGTTCGCCCGTGACCTGACCCAGGCCCTGCGGCGCGTCGCGCAGCAGGAGCAGGAGGTCCAGGCCAAGGCGGACCGGCTCGAGCATCGGTTGAGCCAGCTGGAGGGGGAGTATCAAGCGAAGGTCCGCCGGGGCGAGCAGGAAGCGGCTCAGGTCATCGAGGAGGCGAAACAGCAGGCGGTGAACATCCGCACCGCGGCAATCGAAGAAGCCAAGCACCGGGCCCGTCAGCTGCTGCTTGAGGCCGAGCAGGGCCGCGCGCACCTCCGCGAGGACGTGGCCCAGGAGTTGAACGGCGAGGTGTTCCGGCAGGCTTGCGCCGCCCTGCGCACGTTCTGGGGCGAGGCCGAGCGGCAGAGCGTCCATCACCGGCTCATGGAGGAACTGCTGGGGGCCGTCGAGGGCCTCGGATCGTCCAGCCCCAGCGCGGCAGTCGAGCAGGTGGTCCTCCGGACGGCGACGCCGCTCAGCGCCGAGGAGTCCGCGCGCCTGACGCGGTGGATGCGCAAGGCGCTGCCCGCGCCGGTGCCGCTGGAGGCGTCCGTGGATGACACGCTGATCGCCGGCGGCATCCTGGAGGCGGGCGGGACGCGCATCGACAACAGCTTAGCGACGCGGCTGGAGCGAGCCCGATGACGCAGGGACCGGACATCCGAGAGCTCGGGACCGTCGCGGAGATCCGCCGGGGGATCATGCGGCTCCACGGCCTGCCATCCTGCGTGCTCGGACAGCTCATCGAGTTCGGCGGCGGCGCGCGCGGGTTCGTCATCGGCTTTACCGATGTCGAGGTCCTGGCGCTGGTGCTGGGTCGCGAGCAGGCGCTGCGCGTCGGGCAGCAGGTGGCCGTCAGCCAGCAGCCGCTGCGCATGCCCGTGGGGCACGACTTCCTCGGCCGGGTGGTGAGCGCCCTCGGCGAGGCGCTTGACGGGGACGCCGCCGCCGCCCCGGAGGACTGGCGGCCGATGTTCGCCGAGGCGCCGGGCATCCTGCAGCGCACGCCGGTCGAACGGCAGCTGCGCACCGGCATCCGAGCCATCGACACGATGATCCCGCTGGGGCTCGGGCAGCGCGAACTGATCCTGGGCGATCGCATGACGGGCAAGACCACCCTGGCGCTGGATGCGATGCTCAGCCAGCAGGGCCAGGGGGTGCTGTGCATCTACTGCAGCATCGGCCAGTCGCACCAGAAACTCCGTCAGGTCGTGGATGTGCTGCGGGACCGGGGCGCTCTCGCCTATACGGCCGTGGTGGCCGCTCCGGCGTCGCACGAAGCAAGCGAGCAATTCCTGGCCCCGTATGCGGCCGCGGCGCTCGGCGAGCACTTCATGGCGCAGGGCCGGGACGTCCTGGTGGTCTTCGACGACCTGTCAAAGCACGCCTGGGCATATCGGCAGCTCTCGTTGCTGCTGGAGCTGCCGCCGGGCCGGGAAGCCTACCCGGGCGACATGTTCTACATGCACGCCCAGCTCATGGAGCGCGCCGGGCAGCTCGGCCGCGGGCAGCACGGCGGGTCCATGACGTTCTTACCCATCTGCGAGACGCAGCAAGGAGACGTGACCGGCTACATCAGCTCCAACCTCATCTCGATGACCGATGGGCAGCTCTACCTCTCCAGCGAGCTGTTCTACGAGGGCCTCAAGCCGGCGATCGACGTGGGCCTGTCGGTGTCGCGTATCGGCAACAAGGTCCAGACGCCGGCCCTCCGCTGGGCGACCGGCAGCCTGCGGCTCGATCTCTTGCAGTACCAGGAGCTCGTGCGGCTCACGCGCTTCTCCGCTGTGCTGCCGGAGAACCTGGCGGTGCGGCGGCGCCGTGGGGCGCTGCTGCGACGCCTCATGGCGCAACCGGCGCACGAGCCCATGAGCCTCGAAGACCAGATGCTGCTCTTCTATGCCTTTCAGACGGGCAGGCTCGACCATGTCAGCGAGGACGGGCTGGCGGTCTGTCTGCGGGGCCTCAGCGGCCGCGTGGCGGCGTTCGCGCAGGACGTGCTGCGCGACCATCCGGCCCTGACGCCGCCGGTCCGCGCCAAGCTCGACGCGGCGTTGGGCGCGGTCCTGGACCCCTACACGCAGCAGGAGGCGACTGCCCATGCTGTCTGAGCAGCGTCTCCGCGAAGACTTGCGGTTCGTGTCGGAGTTCGCGACGCTCTGCGATGTCGTGCAGCAGGCGGCCGTCGCCCAACTCCACCGGGCCGATGAGCGCTGGGGTGCCGCGCCCAGCCTCACGGACGTGCTCCGACAGGACTTCTTTCCCCTGGTGCCGGAGCAGGCGCGGACCCATCTGCTCACGCGCGGGGGCCCGGGCGGGCGGCTCCTCGTCGTTATGACATCAGACGAGGGCATGGTCGGGCCGCTGCATGCGCTGGTCCTGCGGCACGCGCACGCGCTCCAGATGCCGGAGACCCGGTGGATGCTGGTGGGCCAGCGCGGTGCGCGGCTCGTCGGCGACCGGCCGGGCCAGATGCGAGTCATGGCGATGCCCGCCGAGGAGGAGCTCGGGCACCGCATGGGCCAGCTGGCTCGTGCGGTACTCCACGAGTTTGTGACGGCGAACCTGCGGGATGCCTGGCTGGTGGCGCCGCGATACCGTTCCGCGACTCGGCAGGAGGTGGTGGAGTATCCGCTCCTCCCGTTGCCGTGCGGGGTGCCCTCGCGGACCGCCGCGAGCGCGGATCTGGTGCTGGAACCGGACGCCGAGGCGGTCGTGCAGGGCCTGGCGACCGTGTGGGTGGCGTGGCAGTGCCTGGAAGCGTGCTGGTCCGCACGGCGCGCAGAATTCGCCGCCCGCGCCATGCACATGGAGAGCGCCCGGCATGAGCTGGCCCAGCACAGTCGGCGCTTGCAGCATGAGTTCTTCAAGGCGATGCATACCCGTGTGGATGTCATGGTGCGGGAAAGCTGCATCGTGCAGCGGCACGGGCTCCGTCGGCCGGCGCCGTCCTCGACCAGAGGGGGGCGGTGATGGCCGGCGCAGTCGGCATCCTCATGCAACTGCGAGGCCCGGTGGCTGAGATTCGCTTCCCGGAACGCGAGCCGCTGCCTGCGCTGGGCGAGCTGCTGGAAACCAAGACGATCGATCAGCGGACGGTCCCCTTCGAGGTGGTGGAGCACCTGGCGGACCAGCGTGTCCGCGCGGTCGCCCTGGCCTCGACCTTCGATGTGCGCCGGCACAGCCCGGTGCGTGCGCTGGGCCGCACGATTGATTTGCCGGTTGGGGCCGGCATGCTGGGACGGGTGGTGAACGTGCTCGGCGACCCCATCGACGGCACCGCGCTCGTCGCGGCGGAACAGTACCGGCCCATCCGCGGCACACCCGGGGAGACCCGCCCGGTGCTCCACGGGACCACGTTCGAAGTGCTCGAGACTGGCATCAAAATGATCGATCTGCTCTTTCCCCTGATCAAGGGATCAAAGACGGGTGTCTTGGGCGGGGCGGCGCTCGGCAAGAGCCTCCTGACCTTGGAGCTGATCCACAACGTCGTGGTGAAGGCCAGCGCCGTGTGCGTCTTCGCCGGGGTGGGGGAGCGCATCCGCGAGGGCAACGAGCTCGTCCTCGCGATGCGCGACCAGCAGCTCTTGCGTAATGTGGCGCTGGTGTTCGGGCAGATGAACGAATCGCCGGGCGCGCGGTTCAATGCGGCGTTTGCCGGGGTGACGCTGGCCGAAGCCTATCTGCGCGAGGGGCACGACGTGCTGCTCTTCGTGGACTCGGTCTTTCGGTTCGTGCAGGCGGGGGCCGAACTCTCGGCGCTCATGGGGCGCATCCCCTCCGAGACCGGCTACCAGCCGACGCTCGCGGCCGAGGTGTCGAGCTTCCAGGAGCGCATCACAACCCACCTGGGCAGCGCGATTACCGCCATCGAATCCGTCTATGTCCCTTCGGATGACCTGACGGATCCGGCGGTCGTCTGCATCGCCAGCTACCTGGACCAGGTGGTGGTGCTCTCGCGCGAGCGGGTGCAATTGGGGCTGTATCCAGCGGTGGACCCGGTGCGCTCATCGACGTCCCACCTGGACGAGTCCATCGTCGGGCCGCGGCACTATGCGATCGCCCAGCAGGTGCTCGCCCTGCTCAAGCGGTACGAAGAGCTGCGCCGGATTGTCGCCATCATCGGGCTCGAAGAGCTGCCGAAAGCCGACCAGGCGGTGTTCGGCCGCGCCCGGCGGCTGCAGAATTTCCTGACGCAGCCCTTCTTCACGGCGGAACTGTACACGGGCAAGCCGGGGGCCTACGTCCCACTGGCCGCGACGCTGGAGGGCTGTGAGGCCATCCTCGCCGGGCGGGGGGACGGCCAGCCGGAGGACGCGTTCTACATGATCGGCGCACTGCCAACCACGGAAGGGAGGTGAGGGGACGATGGTGACGAGGCGGCTCGGCGAAATCTTGGTGGAGAAAAAGCTCATCAGCGCGCAGGCGCTGGAGCATGCGCTGCTCGAGCAGAAGAAGAGCGGCGAACTGCTGGGCCGGACGCTCATTCGGTTGGGCTACATCAGCGAGCGGCAGCTCCTGGAGGGGTTGGCGGAGCATCTGCAGATTCCCATCGTCAACCTCAAGCAGCTCGCCATCGAGGACCAGGCGGTCAAGCGCGTGCCGGTGCGCTTCGCGTGGCACTACCGCTGCATGCCGGTGCGCGTGTCCGGCAAGACCGTGACGCTCGCGATGTCGGACCCCCTGCAGGTGCGGCCGATCGATGACCTGAAGGTCCACTACGGCCTCGAGGCGGACGTCGTGCTCTCGACGGAGGCGGACATCCAGGAGGCGATTCAGCGCTACTACGGCGTGGGCGCCGACACCGTGGGCGAGATTTTGGACGCCGCGCCGGGCAACGGCGTCTCCGCGCCGGCCGCGGCGGAGGAGCAGACGACCGACCTGGCCCGAATGGCCGAGGATGCCTCCGTCATCCGGCTCGTCAATCAACTGCTCCTCGAGGCCTACAAGGCTCGGGCCTCGGACGTCCACATCGAACCGTTCCGCGACGAGCTGCAGATCCGCTACCGGGTGGATGGCGTGCTCTACGACGTGCCGGTGCCGGATGAGCTCCGGCGCTTCCACCAGGCCATCATTTCGCGCATCAAGATCATGGCCAGCCTCGACATCGTCGAGAAGCGGCTGCCGCAGGATGGACGCATCAAAGTGATGGTCGGGCAGGATGACGTGGAGCTGCGCGTGTCCATCATGCCCTCCCTCTACGGGGAGAACGTCGTCTTGCGACTGCTGGCCACGAAGATGCTCTTCAGCCTGGAACAGCTGGGGATGCTCCCTGAGGACCTGAAGACGCTGGAGCGCATCATTGCGAAGCCCCACGGCGTCATCTTCGTCACCGGCCCGACCGGCTCCGGCAAGACCACGACGCTCTACGCGTGCCTCTCGCGCCTCAACACGCCGGACCGGAAGATCATCACCATCGAGAACCCCATCGAGTACGAGCTGAAAGGTGTCACCCAGATCCCCGTGGCCCCGAAGCTGGGGTTCAGCTTCATGGAAGGCCTGCGGAGCATGCTCCGGCACGACCCGGACATCATGATGGTCGGTGAGGTGCGAGACCATGAGTCGGCGGAGATCACCATCCGGATGGCGCTCACCGGGCACCTCGTGTTTTCGACCCTCCACACGAACGACGCGCCCGGCAGCGTCACCCGCCTGCTGGACATGGGCCTCGAGCCCTATCTCGTGTCCTCGACCTGTCTGGCGTTCATCGGCCAGCGCCTGGTGCGGATGATCTGCCCGGATTGCAAGACGGTGGACACAGAGCCGCTGGTGCCCTCCGGCAGCAGGCCCGGCGAGGTGCCGCCGACGGTCTACAAGGGCAAGGGGTGCGAGGCGTGCCGCCTGAGCGGGTATCGGGGACGTCTCGGCCTCTATGAGATCCTGGTGGTGGACCAGGCCGTGCACGATCTGATCATGCAGAAAGCTCCCGCCGAGACCATCCGGCAGCGCCTGGTGGAGGGCGGGTGGAAGAGTATGCGGCAGGATGGGTGGCAGAAAGTGGCGATGGGGCAGACGACGCCTGAGGAGGTCCTCAGGGTGACGATGGACGACTGACGGGGACTCATGCCGACGTTCGCGTACCAGGCCAAACAGGGTCCGTCCGAAGTGGTGGAGGGCACCATCGAGGCACAGACCAAGGATGAGGTGGTCGCGCAGCTGCTCCGCGACGGCCTGGTGCCCATTTCCGTGCTGATCCAGCCGGGCGACCTGCCCATCGATGGGGCACGCGCGCGGCGTGTGCGCGTGCGCGCCACCGAGGTGCGGCTCTTCACCCGGCAGCTGAGCACCCTCTTGCGAGCCAAGGTGGAACTGGTGCCGGCGATGCGGATGCTGGAGGAGCAGAGCCCGTCGCCGGGGCTGGGACGCCTCCTCGAGGATCTCGAGCACCAGATGCGCGACGGCAACAGTTTCTCCGACGCGCTCGCCCGCCACCCGCGCGTTTTTTCCCCGTTCTTCCGCGCCGCCATCCGCGCCGGGGAAGCGGCGGGGACGCTGGACGACGTCCTGCTGCGGCTCGTGGCGCTGGGCGAGCAGCAGGAGCAGATGGAAAGCCGCCTGCGGGGGGCCTTGGCCTACCCCTGCGTGTTGCTCGCCCTGGGACTGGCGTGTGTCGGGTTCTTCATCTGGTTTGTCGTGCCGCGCATGGCGGGGATGTTCGCCCAGTTCGGCGGCGAGCTCCCCTGGCCGACGCGAGTCCTCCTCGAGGTGAGCACGTGGCTGCAGACCTCGTGGGGTTGGGTCCTCGGCGGAGTGGCGCTCCTCGGCGTGGTGGTCACCCGCCTGGCGCGTCTGCCGGTCGTGGCCCAGGCGGCGGAAGAGGGCCTGCGGCTCGTGCCGATGACCCGCGACATCCTCGAGGCGCGGCAGATTGCCGGATTCAGCCGAACGCTCCAGCTGCTGGTGCGCAGCGGGCTGCCGATCTACCAGGCGATCGACATCGCCCGGCCGACGCTCGGCAGCGCGAGGACCGAAACCCGGGTGCGCGAGGCCCAGGAGGCCGTGAAGCGCGGCGGCGGCGTGGCAGAGAGCTTCAAGACCGCCCGCTGCTTTCCCCCGATCGTCGTCCACCTGATCGCCGTCGGCGAAGCCGGGGGGACACTGGAGCAGGTGCTGGACGAGTTGGGCGCCTACTATGAGCGGTTCCTGGACGAGTCGCTGCGGATCACCGCGTCGTTGGTGGAGCCGCTCATGATCATCCTGATGGGGGTCCTGGTCGGGTTCTGTGTCCTGGCGATGGTGCTGCCGATCTTCGAGATGACGCGGCTGGTGGGATGATGCCCGGCGCGACACCACCGAACAGCGGGGACGTTTCTCATGGGGACACTTCTGCCCCGGCGGGAGAGACGTCCCCATCGCGTGCGCGCCTCGCACCCCACGCGCCTCGCGTCGACCGTGGCTTCAGCCTCATCGAGGGCGTCGTGGCGATCGGAGCGGTGGTGCTGCTCAGCTCGGTCATTGTCCCGCGGTGGCAGGCCGCCACCGAGTTCACGTGCTACCGCGTGACGATGGGCGAGGTGTCGCGGATGGTCAGGGCCATGCCGGGCCTGGCGCGCCAGCAGAAACAGCGCGCCGTGCTCCGGGTGGACCCGGGAAGCCGGCGGCTCGTCCTGGTGCTGGTCGCGCCGCGCCGCGAGGCGATCCAGCGGACCCTGTGGCTGCCGAAGGGGCTCGAGATCGCCGAGACGAGCGGGGAGCCGATCCGCACCGACGCCCAAGGCGCGCTGGAGGCCGGCACGCTGGTGGTCGAGGCGCCGAAGTTTCAACGGGCGTTCCGTCTGAAGACTGCACCCAACGGCACCGTGGAACTCCATGAGATTCCCTCGACGTAACCGAGGCCTCTCCCTGGTGGAGCTGCTCCTTGCCGCGGTGCTCGTGGCGGCGGCAGGGTCCCTGCTGGTCGGCGGACTGGTCCAAGCTACCCGCGGCACCGAGGCGCGGTGGGCCCAGATGACGCGTGCCCAGCTGGTCGCGGGGCAGGCCGCCCTGCTGCCGGACACCCTCAACACGCAGACCGCATTAGGCGGAGCCTTGGAGCCTGCGGGCGCCGGTGAGTGGACGCTCACCGTGGCGGACGGCACCGGGCTCGCGGCTCCGCTCAAGGCCGTCACCGTCACCGTGAGGGCAGACGATGCGACAGCGCAGACCGTTACCGCGCGGCCCTGGGTCGAGTAAGTCCCGCGCGGCCGGGCTGACACTCGTGGAGTTGGTGCTGGCGGCGAGCCTCTTCGCGGGGCTCTTTGCCGCCGTGGGAGGACTCTTGCTGGCCGGCACGCGGGCCTACCACGCCATCGGCCAGGCTGACCCGGCCGAGGCGCTGGAGCGCGCCCTCCTCCTGCTCGACCACGACATCCAGTCCGCCCAAGCGCTTGGGGTTGCTCCGTTCGCGCTCGAGGCGCGCAGGCTCGAACTCGTCCGGGTCGGGATCCTGCCGGACGCGGCGGCGGCCGACTGGCTCCGCGTCCGGTATCAAGTGGAAGAGCAGGATGGCATTCTGGTGCTGACCCGCGAGGTGTTCCGGTGGCGTGACGCGGCTGGCGCGCCGCTCGAGCGCCGGGTGCTGGCCACCCTGAGTGATGCCGTGTTCGAAGCGGCCGCCCGGACGCCCGAGGGCGCGCTGGTGTGGATGCCGTCGTGGGACGGCGCGCTCTCCGGCATCCCGCGGCTGGTCCGGCTGTCCCTGACCGTGCCGCGCGGGGTGCAGACTGCGACCCTGGTGCGGGTCCTGCGCCAGCCGGCCGGGGCGCTGCCCGAGGTTGCAGGATGACCCGGCGCGGCCAACTTCTCATCATTGTTCTCTGGGTGATGGGCCTGCTGAGTGTGGCGGCCGGCTCCCTGGTGCTCCGCACCCAGCACGCGCTGCGGCTGGGACACGTTCCCTTGCAGGACGTGCAGCGCGCCGCCCTGCTCGACGCGGCGCGGGAGCAGGCCGTCTCCGTTGTGGCGCTGGACACGCAGGACAGTCCGCAGCAGGACAGCCTTGAGGAACCATGGGCCACTGGCCAAT
>SBAZ01000080.1 GCA_005239935.1 Planctomycetales bacterium
CCGCAGTTGCGACCAGACGAGCCGGCCGGCGAGCGGAGCCACGAGCCGCGCTCTGAGCCCGACTTCCCGCTTGATGTCGTCCAAGAGCCCGGAGAGCTTTCCCACCAGCCTGGGGTTCCGCTCACGAAACCATCGCGTGGCGGCCCAGAGCGTCGCGGGGAAGGTGACGGTGAGATCCCGGGCTTCCCAGGCCACGCGGCTGCGGATACACGGGTCCGGGTGGTGCTTGTAGCGCCTCCAGCCGGCCAGCACCGTGCGCGCGATGCGCAGCACACTCGGGCCGTTCACCTCGAAATCGCGCTGAAACGCTCGCAGGATGATCTCGCTTTCCTGCCCTCGCCGGATGTGCGGGTGCCGGTGCCTGAAGACAAACTGCCCATGCACGTCGGCCTCCTGATACTCCGCGGGGTCCAGGAGCGTCTGGTTGGCCGCATGCTCCGCGTAGAGCTGCGTGCCGGGGATCGGGGTATAGAGCATGAACTGGTGGAAGTCGGTGCCATGGCTGATCGCGTACTCGATGGCCTCGCCGATATTCTCCGCCGTGTGCTCCTCCAGGCCGATGATGCTCGAGCCCAGGACCCGGATGCCGTGCGACTGCAGCATCTTCACGAGCGCATGCGTGTCCACGCCGGAGAGCTTGACGTACCGGCTGCGCTTGCCCTCGAGCCCCATCCAGACCCACGAGATGCCCAAGCGCACCAGTTGCTCGATGCGGTACGATTGCACAACCCGCGCCGAGCTGAACACATACAACGACCAGGACTTGCCGTGCTCCTCTATGAGTTCAAGCAGCCGCAGTGCGCGCTTGCGGTGGAGCAGAAAATTCTCGTCCATGACGAAGAACGACCGGACCCCCATGCGCTGCTCGATGCCGCACATGATCCGGAAGAGCTCGTCGCCGGTTTCATAGAAGTTAATGAACTTGCCCTTCCCCCCGAACATCGCGGAGGTCGCGCAGAAATTGCACCCCATCGGGCAGCCGACCGAGGGGAGCAGGGCGGCGGCCACGTTCGGCCCGCTGTTCTTCGCCTGGAACCCCATCACCCGCGTGCCGATCGCGGAGGAAATCAGCGGATGGCGGATCGGTTGGCCGGCGTCCTCGCCGAGGAACTGCCTGAACCAGCGCACCCCCTCTCCCGGGACAATGTAATCCGCGTCAACGAGCTCCCGCAGGCCCGGTTTGTTGGCGACGTGCCCGCCCACCACGATGGTCGCCTGCGGCTGGTGCGCTCGAACGAGGCGGCACATGACCTTGACTTTCTCCACATTGGTGAGGATCGAGCTGATCCCCACGATGTCATACGGGTAGTCCTGCAGCTCTTGTACGAACCGGTCCAGCGTCGGGAAATCCAGGACCGTGCAGGGGGCCCCGATGTTCGCCTGAATCAGCATGATGCCCCAGGAGCGGTGGAACATGCGCAGGGAGAAGGGCCCCTCCGCGCGCGTCACCTGGTTCTGGTAGAGCTCCATCGGGTTGATGGCCCGGCTGCCGTACTTGTCGTCGCGGCCGTAGGGCCCGAAGACGCTGGTCAGGAGAATCTTGGCCCGCGACCCTAAGGGATGGGGCGTGGGCGCGTTCGTGACAGTGATTTGCTCCACCAGATGTTCCTCCATGGCCCCACGGACGGCTCACGCGCCTCGGCTGCCCGCTTGCGCCGCTCCCGCCGCACCTCGAGGAGCAGCAATCCGGCCGAGAGCATCAGGCACGCTGCGCCGGCTCCTGCCGTCACCGGCAGCGGCACGTCGAATCCGGCGATGGACAGCTCAAACGGCGCGGCCAGCCGCAGCAGGTGCAGCAATCCGGCGATGCCGAAGAAGCCGGAGAGCCACGTCGCCCACCAGCACCGCGACCACATCAGCCGGCGATCTCCTCGTCCGTGAGATAGCATGCCGGATCTGGCGCCCACGCATCGCCGGTGGCCTGCAGCGCCCGCACGCGGAACGAGCCGCCGCACAGCGGCTTCCAGCGGCACCGGCCGCATCGGCCCTTGAGCAGCGGCAGGCGGTTGCGCAGGCCCGCCAGCAGCGGATGAGACTCGTCGGTCCAGATCTGGCTGAAGGGCCGCTCGCGGACGTTGCCCAGCGTCGCGGTCTGCCAGAACTGATCCGGATGGACATTGCCGCAGGCGTCAATGTTGGCGATGCCGACCCCGGAAGCGTTCGCGCCGCCGCCGTTCCACTCGAGCAGCCGCCTGACCATCTCGGCCCGGCCCGGGTCCCCCTCGCGCAGTTTCAGATAGAGATAGACACCGTCCACGTGGTTGTCCACCGTGAGAATCTCGACGCGGCGGTCCAGGGACTCCAGCGCCACCGCCCACGCGCAGATCTGATCCAGCACGTCGCGGGTGTCGGCATGCGCCAGGTCATCGACCGCGATCCGGCTTCCCCGGCCCGAGTACACCAGATGGTAAAAGCACACGCGGTCCATGCCCTCCCGCTCCACCAGCTCGAAGATCTGCGGGAGCGCCGCCGCGTTCCGCCGCGTGAGCGTGAAGCGCAGCCCCACTCGCTGGCCGACGGCTTTGAGGCGCCGCACACCGGCCAGGGCCGCCTCGAAGGCGCCCTGGCGGCCCCGGAACTGGTCGTTGACCTTCCCCAAGCCGTCGAACGAAATCCCGACATAGGTGAAGCCGGTCTCCCGGATCCGGCGGGCCGTCTCCGCGTCGATCAGCGTCCCGTTGGTGGACAGCGTGAGGCGCAATCCCAGGCGGGCGGCCTCCGCGGCCAGCTCGAAGAAGTGCGGGTGCGCCAGCGGCTCCCCGCCTGAGAGGAGCAGCGCCGGGATGCGGAACTCGGCCAGGTCCTCCAGCATGCGGCGCGCGTCATCCACGGTCAGCTCGCCGGGGTAGTCGCGGTTCTCGGAGTCCGTGTAGCAGTGCACGCAATGCAGGTTGCACCGTCGGCTCATGGTCCAGACGACGATCGGCTTGCGGGTCCGGGCCGTCGGGGCCGCCTCGGGCCCCCGGCCCGGGTCCCGGGAGCCGTCGGGCCCGTAGCGGAGGGGGTCGCTGGGGCTGTCAAGCCCGCAATAGAGCTTCGTGAGGTTGATCATGCGAGTGCCACTGGTCGTCGGCAAGGTCTTGGAGCGCCCGCAGGCATGCGTCAATCTCCTCCTCGGTGGTGAAGTAGCCGGGGCTGATTCTCACCGTGCCCCGGGGGAACGTCCCCAGGGCCTGGTGCGCGCCCGGCGCGCAGTGCAACCCGGCCCGGACCGCGATGCCCGCGGCGCGATCGAGCCGCTCTGCGACGGCCTCCGGCGGGCACCCGGGCAGGTTGAGCGAGATGACCGCCACGCGGTGCGCCGAGTCGGCCGGTCCATACACCTTGAAGCGGCCATCGGTGTTCACACCGTCCAGCAGCCGCTGCGTCAAGGCCAACTCGTGCGTCCGGATCCAGGACATGCCGTACTGCAGGATGAACTGGAGCGATTCCCGCAACCCCGCCAGCCCCAGGGTGTTCGGAGAGCCAGCTTCCAGCGCATACGGCAGCATCTCGGGCTGAAGCGGCAGTTCCGACAGCACCCCGGTCCCGCCCTCACGCCAGGGTGCCAGCCGAACGCGCGGGCCGACATAGAGGCCCCCGGTCCCCGGCAGTCCCAGCAGCGCCTTGTGCCCCGGAAACGCCAACAGGTCAATGCCGGCGCGCTCCACGTCAATGGGCACCGCCCCGGCGGTCTGCGAGGCGTCCACGAGGAACCACGCGCCGTGCTGCCGCACCAACGGACCAATGGCCTCGACCGGCTGCAGCGCGCCGGTGACGTTCGAGCCATGAATGACCGCCACGAGCGTCGTGCGCGCGGTTAGGGCGTGCCGAATGTCCTCCGGGTCCACCCGCCCCTCTGGCGAAACGCCCACGCGCGTCACCTGGATCAGCCCCTTGCGCTCGAGGCGGTTGAGCGGGCGTGAAACCGAATTATGCTCCAGGACCGTGGTCACCACATGATCGCCAGGCATGACGGTTCCCTTGATCGCCATGTTGAGCGCGTCCGTGGCATTGAGCGTAAAGACGATCCGCTCAGGGTCCTGGACACTGAAGAGCTCCGCGAGCAGCGCTCGAGTATCCGCCACCACGGCCTCCGCCTCCTTCGCCATTCGGTATCCGCCCCGCCCGGGGCAGCCGCCGTACCGCTCAAGATATTCGCGCAACCGCTCATAGACCCGCGCGGGTTTCGGAAACGAGGTGGCTGCGTTGTCCAGGTACACCGTCATGGCTGGAGCTGCCTCATCGTGTGGATTAAAGCCTGTACTCTATCCTGGGGGCTCAGCGCCTTCTATGATGCGCGTCAATGAGCCTGACGGGGGCAGGTCGCGGCGTACTCCTCTGGCGTGTTGAGATTGCGGAATGCCCGGCCATGCCGGTCAAACGGGGCGGTCTGGTCCCGCTCGACGATAAGCGCGCGGACCTTCGGCACCAGCGCCCGGAGCTCCCATTGCCGTCGTCGGAGCTGCGCGGCAATCACCGGCAGGACGGACGTCGCGTAGACCGCATGGAGTGGCTGCAACCCCCCGGCGGTCCGTGGAATGACCAGCATGTAGCCCGGCATCTGCGACAGGAGAAAGCGGATGAGCGCCGGCTGCAGGAATGGCGCGTCGCAGCCGCACACGAAGCACCGGGCATGCGAGGCGGCCCGCAATCCCGTATAGAGGCCGCCCAGCGCATGCGCGTCCGGCACGCAATCCTCCACCACCTTCACAGGGAGGTGCCGGAACGGCCGCGCATCCTTCACCGCCACCACAATCTCATCGGTAACCGGACGCAGCTGCTCAATCAGGTGCTCGATCAGCGTCCTATTCCCCCATGGCAGGAACGCCTTGTTCCGGCCCATGCGGCCGGCGCAGCAACGCGGGCAACCCGCCGGGCTCCGGCGCGGCGCTCGCCAGACTGCGCATGGTCCAAGCGTAGGGATGGGAGGTCGGCTCGTCTATGACGCGTGTCATAGGGCCGCCGGACTGGGGAGGCCCCGATGGGGGTCGGCGTGAGGTGTTCCGACTGGGAACTGCAGCTTACCAACCGTCCGACGGGACGCCTGGACGGTGGTGGGTCACTCGGACGGCGGTCTTCGGGGCACGGGGTGGTGCGGGTCTACGCGGCGCACTCGCCCGGGCCCATGCCCCCGAGCGAGAAGTCGGTCTCGGCGCCCCAGTCGCGGTACGCCTCTGGGGTGCTGTCATACGCCGGCAGGGTCGTGAACGCGTTCAGGCTCTGCTTCCAGGAGTCGAGGCCGACGCGTCCTGCGAACACGCGGAAGGGCTCCTGCTCGGACGTGCGCTCCTTCCGGTAGCGCTCAAGCATATGCACCACGGCATCCGGGATGCGCCGCGCCGGCAGTTTCAGCACCGGCTGGCCGAACACCGCCTTCCCTTCCTCGGTCATGCCGCCCAACATGAGCTGAAAATGCGGGGCCAAGCGGTCGTTCACCTTCTTCGCACCCCCGAAGAATCCGATGTCCGCGACGTGGTGCTGGCCGCACGAGTTGGGGCACCCGCTGACCTTGATCCGGATGCCCTCGATGTCCTTCCCCCCGAGGCCGACCTCCTTGAACCGGGCTTCGAGGGCGCGTGCCAGCCCGCGCGAGGCGGAGATGCCGAGCTGGCACGTCTCAGCACCTGGGCAGGAGGTGACGTCGGCCAGCAGGTTTGCTTCCGGATCCGCCAGCCCGAGCGGCGCGAGTTCGCTGAAGAGGCTCATCACATGCTCGGTGCGGACCCAGCGCAAGAGGAGGTTCTGCTCAATCGAGACCTGGACGATCCCGCCGCAGTACCTGCGGAGGATCGCGGCCAGGGCGTGCATCTGGGCGGTGGTGATGTCGCCCAATTGCAGTTTGATCGTGACGGCCGAGTAGCCGGCCTGCTTCTGCTCCATCACGTTGGTGAGTCGCCACCGCTTGAACGTTCCGTTCACATTCGCCGTCGAGGGAATACCCTGCGGCACCGGCGGCCCTTCGACGTCGCTCAGGGCGCCGTCCTGAGTCCTGTCGAAGGACGGCGGCTGCTCATCGGTCTCGGTCACGGCCATCTCCGGATAGGGGTATGCCGGCAGCTTCGCCCGCTCCGCGAAGACCTCCTGCCGGAAGGCGTCAGGCCCCAGCCGCTTGACGACGAACTTGATGCGGGCGGTCGCCTTGTTCTTGCGGTCCCCCAGCCGGTCGTGCACCCGGACGATCGCCTCGCAGGTGCGCAGGAGCTCCGTGGCCGGAGTGAAGGGCTCCAGCAAGATCGCCTGCATGGGCGCGGCTCCGAGCCCTCCGCCGGCGTAGAGCTTGAAGCCGAGCACCCGCTTGCCGCCTTCCTGCTGAATGGCGGCCACCGCGCCGATGTCATGGATCGCGGTCTTGGCATGGTCCTCGGGGCATCCCTCGAAGGCGATCTTGAACTTGCGCGGCAGCTTCTGCGAGGCCGGGTTGCGCAGGAAATGGCGGGTGACCGCGAAGGCGTGCTTCGTCACATCGAAGACTTCGGTGGGGCTGATGCCGGCGTAGGGGCAGGCGGTTACGTTGCGCACGCTGTTGCCGCATGCCTCGCGCGTCGTCAGGCCGACCGCCGCGGTGCGCGCCATGACCACCGGAGCCTCGCGCGTGGGGATCCAGTAGAGCTGCATGTCCTGGCGGGTCGTGAGGTGGCCGATGCCTCTGGAGTAGTCCTCCGCGACGCCGGCCAGGCACTCCAGCTGCTCGGCCGTGAGTCGCCCCTGCGGGATCTTGATGCGCATCATGTGGATGTCTTTGGTGTTGCGGATCCCGTAGGTGCCCATGTGCAAGCGACGGGCCTTGAACTCATCCGGCGTCAGCTCGCCGGTGAAGTAGCGCTCCACGAGCTGGCGGAACTCCGCGATCTCCTCGCGGCTCGCTTGGGGCGCGGCCCGGAGGAACTCCTCGACCCGCTTGTTCAGCAAGGTGTCAGCCATCGGCGCCATCCATCATGACATCGTCGCGCTCCCCGACGATCAGGAACGGCGCACCCCACTGCGCAGGGTCCTCAAGCCGCCAGGCCGCGCTGCGGCCGGCCGGTTGCAGCCGCAGCCCGGCGTCCCCGCCGTGGAGGAGGAACGCGGTCCCGTCGCCCGAGTCGTCCACCTTCTGGACCCAGGCGGCGCACGGCCGGCCCTCGGCCATCCAGCCGGTGACGTCATACCACGCCGCTCCCCCGGGTCCGCGCTCGAGGCGCACCCGGCGCGCCGGCAGCGCGCGCTCGAGGTCGTGGAAGACGCGCAGGTCGACCGGCTCGCAGTTGGCGTTGTCAGGAATCTCGATGGCGATCATGGGCTTGTGCAGAT
Organism: Planctomycetales bacterium; assembly: GCA_005239935.1. Lineage (GTDB taxonomy): Bacteria > Omnitrophota > Gorgyraeia > Aquiviventales > Aquiviventaceae > SBAZ01. The sequence continues at coordinate 7,273 of SBAZ01000080.1, forward strand.
GCCTCCTCCCCGGCCGACGCCGGGAGGCTCGGAAGGCTTTCATTCTAATACAGGAGAGGAAGGTCTGCCACCCGGTTACCAGCACGCGAGGCGCCTGCCCCCTGTGGGGTCAGACACCTGGCGCGGGCACGGATGGCTTGGGGAGGGGTTCCAGCTCGAACGGCCAGGCGCCGCCGTCTGTGGTGAAGCAGCAACCCAGCGAAAAGCAGCCTTCGTCTTTATCGAGACAATTGACGGCCCGCCACGTGCCGTCCCGCCGCTGGGTCGTGATGGCCCACACCTCGCAACCGCGCAGCGCGCACACCCGCGGCTGATAGCGGCAGCGGTCAGGCTCTGGCGAGCCCGTCGCCCCGCAGCCCGGCTCCGGCGCGCTCATCGGCGCTCGGCGCGCGGCCGGTGGCGCCGCGCCACACCTCGGCGGGCCCTGGCGCCGCGCGGCAGGAGCGCGCGCAGCAGGTCCATGGAGGTCACCATGCCGGCGAGACGTCCCCGGCGAGTCACCAGGATGCGGTGCACGTGCCGCTGGACCATGAATCGCGCGACCTCAGCGACCGGCGTGCTCACGTCCGTGGTGAAGGCCGCCGGCGTCATGATGTCCCGCGCGCACGTCGTGTCGTCGGCGTCCACCTGCAGGTGCCGCACAAACACGTCCCCGTTGGCCTGCTGATAGAAGGCGGACACCTCGCGCGGCCGCGGCGCGCGGTCATGGCGGCGCTCATAGCGCAGCAGGTCGGTCTGCGACACGACCCCCACCAGCCGGTCGCGCTCATCCACCACCGGCGCCCCGCTGACCTCCTGCTCGGCCAGCCGCGCCATGATGGCCGCGATGGGCATGTCAGGCGACAGCGTGACCACGCGCCGCTGCATGAGGTCCCCGGCTCGAAGCGCCCGCGCTGGGCCGTGAGGTCGACTCGGCATCTCGCACTCCTACGGGTGTACGAGGCACCCCTCGCAAGTCGCCGCGTCTTCCTGCGAGAGATAGAGGTCGTGGCGCGGCGCACCCTCGACGTTCAGGAACCCGACGTTGCCCTTCTCCACACGGAAGATCGCGTGATCAAGCAGCGTATAGGTGCCGGGCACCTCGAGCCCGAACTCCACCGCGGCGGCACCCCCGGCAGGCACCAGCGTGGTCTGAATACTGCGCCCGGGCGGACTGACCAGGTCGCCCTCCCGGTACACGGCATCGAAGATCTCGCCGATGACATGGAAGGAGGCAATCAGGTTCGGCCCGGCGTTGCCGACATAGATGCGCACCCGCTCGCCTGTCTTCGCCTTCAACGCGCCCCCACCCACCAGCGAACCGACTCGCCCATTCAGGACGACGAAACGGGGATGCTCCAGCACACCGTCCTCGTGTGAGAAGGCCAGCACGTTCGGCGCCTCCGCGGGCGGGTGCGCGTGCTCCTCATGGCCGGCCTCCGGGGCGGGCTCGGCACTCGGTGGGCGCGCATAGACCTCGCTCTGCAGGACGTAGAACTCCCGGTCCACCTTCGGCAGCCCGCGCTTGGGCTCGACCAGGATGAGGCCATACATACCGTTCGCGATGTGGTCCATGACCGGCGGCGCCGCGCAGTGGTAAATGTACAGGCCGGGATGCAGCAACTTGAACCAGGCTACGCGCTCTTCCCCTTGCACGATCGTCGTCACCGTGGCCCCGCCGCCGGGTCCGGTCACCGCGTGGAAGTCCACGTTGTGCGGCATGCCGGAGGCGTCGCTGTTGGTGACCCGCACCTCAAGCGTGTCGCCCACCCGGGCGCGGATAAACGGGCCGGGCACGTGCCCGTTAAACGTCCAGAACTGGTAGGCATGCTCGGCGTCGATGGGCATGACGTTGACGCCGGAATCCAGGCGGACGCGCACCGTCGCGGGCTTCGTGCGGACGATGGGCGGCGGCACGTCGGGGGCGAAGGTCAGCACCGCGTCCTCAATGAGCGGCTGCGCTGCGCGAGCCTTGGCCAACCCCTCAGGCGCGCCGAGCCAGATGGCGACGGCCAGTCCGAGTCCCGTGGACAGCACTGCACGTGTCACAGTTCTCGCCACGACGTGTCTCCTCCCTTGAGCCATCATCCCCATGCCCTGCCGACTCTGGTCAGCGATGCGCCAGCCACTCCGTGACCGGAGGCCAGACGAGCGTCGTCGCCAGGCCGATCAGAATCAGCGCCGCGACCCCGGCGACGGTCACGCTGACCTCGCGCCGCCGCCAGGCGAAATGGAGCCCGGCCCACGTCCCACACCACACGACCAGCGCAACGGTTTCCTTCCCAGAGTAGGGCCCGATCCCGCCCGCGCCAGGCATCCAGGCGTTTCCAACCGCCTGCAGCCAGGCTTTGAAGGATTCGGAGGCCTCAGCGCCCACTTGGGAGAGTCCCAGCGCCATGAGTCCCAGGCCGGCCGCGACCACGGCGGCGGCCGCAGGACCCGTCGGCAGTCGTGGGGCCATGCGCCGCTCCGTCATCATCGCCGTCTCTCACACACTCCGTAACTTGGTGATCGCCGCGCCCAACCCGAAGGCGACGGCAAAATAGAAGAACACGAGCACGAGCAGGAGGGCGACGACCGTGCTCAGTCCCCGCCGCCGGGCAAGATCCTCGCCGTAGCGCACCAGGAGATAGGCCGCGGTCACCGACAGCGGCACCACAAACAGCGCCGCGAATTCCTTGAATTCGAAGAAGACCTTGTGCACGTCGGGGTTGACCTGGAGGAAGTACTGGCGGGGGCCGGCCGCCGAGCGGTAGGGGATGTAGAGCCAGTTCCCGGACACGACCGTCACGACGGCGGCGATGGCGTTGACGACGCTGCCGGCTTGGACTTCTCCAAGGCCGCCGGCTCGCCCGAGGAACATCCGGTACGCCTGGAACACGCCGATCGTGGCCGTGACCATCAGGACGCCGGCTGCGAGCCCGTGCACCGCGCTGCGCACGGCCTCCGCGCCGGTCCCGAGCAGCCGGTCGAGCGGCGCGGTGACCGCGATGAACGCCGCGCCGACCAGGCCGAGCACGGCGACCGCGATCCAGAGCGCGCGCGTCGGCTCAGCGCCCGGCTCGGGCCTCAGCTCCATCAGGCCACCCGCTCCTTGGGAGCTCGCTGCTCTTGTGCCCCGTCGGCGCCCGCGGCACGCGGCAGGCCCATCTCGCGGCAGAGGCACTCCACCAGATCCTGCGTCTCCATCCCGTGGCGCCAGGCGACCTCATCCAGGCAACTGCACCCCTCAAGCGGCACATTGATGAACAACCGCTCGAAGGCTCGCTGGGCGCGCGGGAAGTCGCGCACGACCCGGTTCACGGTCATGGAGCCCTCCAAGGGTCCTGCGGACGCCTGCGGCGTGAGGGCGCTGAGCTTCCAGCCCGCCAGCAGGTGCTCCAGCGCTGGGAAGAGCGTGGCTTCCTCGTCCGCCAGGTGCTCCCGCATGCCGGTGATGAGCCGTTCGAGCTCCGGACGGATCCGATCGAGCGACTGGCCTTCGGTCGTGACGAACAGGTGGTTGATACGCCGCAGATGCTCGGGTTCGTCCTGGTGCTCCAGCGCGACGTGGCTCAGGGCTTCCGGCGGGAGTTGCTTGCGGCACGCCGCGATCAACGCCTCTTCGCGCCGCAGGTGGTCGGCAATCTGCTTGGAGAGCGTGAAGCACACCTCGCGGAGCACAAACCACGCTTCCGGCCGCCGGGCCAGTGCGGACTCCAGCACGTCCAGCTTCGTGCGCAACACGACGTGATCCCTCTTCAGTCGTTCGACCGCGTCCATGCCTCGCCTCCGCGTGATGCTCGCGTCACTGAAAAGTCTAACCGCACACCTTCGTGCAGGTCTATGATGGGCATCATACGATCATGGACCAGACGGCGCTAGGCTAACCGCCGGGAGATTCGTGGCCATGTGGAGACAACACGCGCTCCGGTGGACGGTCGGCCTCCTGGCCCTCAGCACCCCCTCCGCGACGCCGGCATGGGCTCGCGATGACTGGGAGCTCTGGCAGGACGAAGAGGTCCGCGTGTTCACCTCCGGGCCCTATCAGGCCAGCGTTTCTCAAACCACCAAGTACCGCGATGACTTCAGCGACATCTATTTTGTCCAGGGGAAACTGGTCAACCGCTGGAGCCTCTCGACATCCCTCGCTGCGGCCGCCAACTACAGCTACATCCAGCAGAAGCGCACCGGCAACCACTGGCGCGAGGAGCACCGGCCCGAATTTGAACTCTCCGGCAAGTTCCCCTGGGGCCTGGTGCGCCTCGAGCCGCGCGCCCGCGGCGAACTGCGATGGATCGAGGGATCGGCCGGGGAGGAGGAGTGGCGCCTGCGACCCCGCCTCCAGATCGCCTACCCGTCGGGCGCGCTGACCTTCTTCGCCAACGATGAGCTCTTCTACTCCACGCCGCCGGACGCGTGGGATCAGCACCGCGTCTTCGTTGGCGTCACCTGGGCCCCGCACACCCGCGTGAGCGGCACAGCCGCCTGGGGTATCCAGAGCGTGCGCACCGGCACCGACTGGGAGGACCGCCAGGTCCTCTCGCTGAGTCTCAAGCTGACGTTCTAGAGGCCGGCCAGGCGGCGGAGCGTCTCGGGCTTCGAGATGGTGGTCGAGCCGCGCGCCGACGTGATGAGGCCCTGTTTCCTGAAGTGGCCCAAGATCCGGATCGTCGTTTCCACGGTGGTATGGGCCAATTCCGCGAGCTCGTGCTTGGTCAGCGGCACGGTCGCGCCGAACTTCTTCGAGAGCCCCAGCAGCGCCTGCGCGAGCCGGCGTTCGACGGAGTCGTAGGCCAGGCAGCTCTTCTGCTCCACCTGGCGCAGGCGGTCGCAGAAGAGGCACAGCGAGTCCTGGAGGAACGTGGGGTTCTCCTGGAGGAGCTGGTGAAAGGCCTCGGTGGGCACGCGCACGACGACGGAGTCCGCCGCGGCCACCGCGTCCGCCGGGTAGGGCTTGCGGTCCAGGGCCGGCAGGCAGCAAAACGTCTCGCCGGGTGTCATCACGCACGTCGTGGACGCCTGCCCCCCTTCGAGGAACTTGATGAGGTGGACTCGGCCTTCCTTGACGATGCACACCGCATCCGCCGGCTGGCCCTCGCGGAACACCGTTTCCCCCTTGGCATAGCGGCGCTCGCGCGAGGCGGCTACTAGCCGCTGGCGCTGAGCCGGCGTGAGCCGCTTGAAGGGCTCCGTGTCGGCCAGCAGGGCGGCCACGGTCTGAGGTCGCGAGGGAGCCATGGCGGCTATGCTACGCCACGCGCCCGGCGGGGTCAACGGAGCGCGTCAGTGGACCCAGTGGCCGGCGAGGCGGCCGATGAGGAACCCTGCCAGCGCGGCCAGGCCGGCGATGCCCACCATCTCGAAGCCGGAGCGCCACCAGCCCTGCTTGACGATGCGGCCCTTGAGGCCGCCGAAGAGGAAGAGTGTCGTGAAGGCCGCGGCCACGGACACCGGCATGGCTGACGCGACCGGCAGCAGCACGTAGGGGATGACCGGTACCAGGCCGCCCGCGACGTAGGCCGTGCCCATGACCAGCGCGTTGGCAGCCGGCTCCTCCAGAGCTTCCGGCGCGATGCCGAGTTCCTTGTGCGCCATGTCTTCCAGGAGGAGCTTCGGATCGCTCATCAGCCTGTTCGCGATGATGTCCACCTCGGCTTCAGTGAATCCGCGCCGCCGGTACATCTCGCGCAGCTCGGCCCGCTCCCCCTCCGGGTCCCGCCGGATTTCTTCCTCTTCTTCCTTCAGCAGCCGTTCGAGGTATTCCCGCTGCGATTTGGTGGACAGGTAGGACCCGGCTGCCATGGAAAGTGATTCCACGACGACGATGACGAACCCGGCTACGACCACGGCCTCGCGGCTCTGGGTCCCGGCGGCGATCCCGGTGAGCGCGCCCACCGTCGAGATGAGGCCGTCCTGCGTGCCGAAGACGGCCTCGCGCAACTGCGTGCGGAACCCCTTGCCCACTTCGATGCCGTGGTGCTCCTGGACGCGCGCTTCCAGGGACTGCGGTGGCCCCTCCATCAGGAGCACCCTCCGTCGCGCCGGCGCGCCAGGTGCCGGTTGGCCATGATGCTCAACCCCCAGGTGAAGAACGCGAAAATGAAGAGCGTGCCGCCGTAGACCTCGGCAACCGCTGTGAACCGGAAATCGCCCACCGGGACGATGTCGCCGTAGCCAACCGTCATCAGCGTGACGCCGCTGAAGTAGAGCGCGTCTACGAAGTCCGTCACCCGCTGACCCCCACCCCGCGTCAGGTAGGTCGTGGCGTCCGACGCCCAGTGGTAGATGCCAGCGAACGCCCCCTGCATGGCCACGACCAGGACAATCATGCGAAAGAGAAAGTGCGAGGGGGTCACGGTTTCATCATCCAGCATGGCCAGAATGAAGAGATCGAAGACCGTCACAATGAGGAACGCGACCAGCGCCGTCAGCCAGAAGTTGAGGGTGTGCCATCGGACCGCCCCAAGCCCGAGGGACGCGGCCAGTCCGACGACCACGGCGGCGTAGGTGTACGAGAGCGTGCGGAGCCGTTCGCGCCAGTTGATGCGCAGCATGGAGGGATTATAGCAGGCGGGGCTGGAAACACGAACAGCGCCGTCTCCGGCGCCGTGCGGGGAACCACCAGGGCCCGCCGTCGAACCGCGTGCGCTTACCCGGCGGGCCGTGGTGCCTTCGACGTCCCCAGGGTACCGTTCATTCGCACCCTCCCTGTGGGTGTCCCGGGAATCCGAACCGGGGTGGTATCCGTAGCCCACGCCCGTCCTTCCCGGTCCCCAACTCAAGGCTACACGGCTGGCCCGCGGGCGTGTATGACGTGCGTCACAGAGTGTTCGCGGGCAGCCCACGCCGTTTAGCGCAGTCCGGGCAGGACCACCGGCAGCAGCCACACGGCGGCCGCCCAGACGACGACCACGCCGATGAGATCCAGCAGCAGCCCTGCGCGCACCATGTCGAGCAGCCGCACCGCGCGCGAGCCATAGACGATGGCGTTCGGCGGCGTCGAGATGGGCAGCATGAATCCCATGCTCGTCCCCAGCGTGGCCGCCACGCCGATCCGCAGGCCCGTCAAGCCGATGCCCTGCGCCGCCGAGAGCATGACCGGCACGACCATGTTCGCCGAGGCAGTATTGGAGCACGTTTCGCTGATGAGCGTCCCCAGCACCGTGGCCAGGGCGGTCAGCCCAATCGGCCCGTCGATGCCAAGGCCGCGCACCAGCCCGCGTCCCACGGCCTCGGCCAGACCGGTTTCGAACATGAGCCGGCCGAGCGCGATGCCGCCGCCGAAGAGCAGCACGGTGCCCCAGTCAATGCGGACCGCATCCGGCCAGGTCAGGGTGAAGCGCCCCGCGCGCCAATCCACCGGCAGCACAAAGAGCAGCGACGCCGCCAGGAGGGCCACGATCCCTTCCGGCAGCCGCGTCTCGAGCAGCTTCGGCACGGGCGCCTCCGCACCCAGCGCCAGCCCCAGCAGCCCGGGCCCGACCCAGAGCACGACGGCCGCGCCGAAGGCGAGGAGGCTGTTACGCTCTCCGGCCGACAGCGGCCCGAGCGCTCGGTTGGCCTCCTGGATCCGCTCGTGCTGGCCGGCCACCGCCCCGATCTCCGGAGGAAAGAGCGCCGCGACGACGCCATACGTGGCGCCGAGCAGCAGGAGCGCGACCGGCACGCCGAAGAGCATCCACTGCAGGAAGCCGATGCGCACGCCTAGTGCCTGCTCGATCAGGGCGATGCCGATCAGGTTCGGCGGCGTGCCCACCGGGGTCGCCATGCCGCCGACGGACGCGGCATAGGTGAGCATGAGCAGCAACCCCGTCGTGTAGCGCAGGCGGGGTGCCTCGGCACGCAGCTCCACGGATTCATCGCCCCTCTCCCCCGTAGAGCGGAGTCCTGAGCGAGCCCCGCCGTCGGCGGGGCGAGTCGAAGGGTCCCCGGCGTCGGCCTGCACGAAGGCTCCCGTCGTGCGCGCGATCGCCAGCGCGACCGGAAAGAGCATCGCCACGCACGCCGTATTGCTCATCCACATGGACAGCAGGCACGCGGCCAGCCCGAGCGTCCAGAGGGTGCGGGAGGTGCTGGCCCCCACCCACGGGTGGGCCAGCAGGCGGTAGGCGAAGCGCCGGTCGAGCCCGTGCACCTGCATCGCCCGCGCGAGCATGAAGGAGCCGATAAAGAGGAAGATGACCGGATCGCCAAAGGCAGTCAGGACCTTGGCGGCGGGCGCGATCCCCAGGACGACGGCGAGCGCAGCGCCGAGGAGTGCGGTCACCGGGATCGGAATGGCCTCGGTCAGCCAGTAGACGATCACGAGCAGGACGACCGCGGCCAGCCGGTGGGCTTCAGGCGTCAGCCCAGGCAGGGGCAGGAGCAGCACGGACACGCCGACGAGCGGGCCAAGCGGCAAGCCGATGGCCCGCCGGGCACGTTCGAAGGCCGAGTCAGGCAGCCGGGTCGTCCGCGAGACGCTCACGCCGTGCGGATGCCGTCACCACGTGAAGAAGACGAGGCCGACGTGCCCGAGGGTCATGAGCCCGAGCAGGACCGCTGCCCAGCGGCCTGGCTTCCAGAGGGCGGCTGCTGCCACGACGACCGCGAGGCCCACCCACGGCAGCGACAGCGCGTAGGTCCACCCGGCAGTCTACGGGGTGCACGGGTA
>SBAZ01000146.1 GCA_005239935.1 Planctomycetales bacterium
CAGATCTCGGAGGCCACGAAGGGCAACGCGGTCATCGCCACGGGTGTGGGGCAGCACCAGATGTGGACCGCGCAGTACTATCAGTTCAACCGGCCGCGGTCGCTCATCACGAGCGGGGGGCTGGGCACGATGGGCTTCGGGTTGCCGGCGGCGATCGGCGCGCAGTTCGGCTGTCCCGACGCCGTCGTCTGGGACATTGACGGGGACGGCAGTTTCCAGATGACCGCGCAGGAACTCGCGACGGCCGCCCACAACAAGCTCCCCGTCAAGGTGGCCATCATGAACAACCAGCACCACGGCATGGTGCGACAGTGGCAGGATCTCTTCTATGAGAGCCGCTACGCCCAATCCAAGGTGAACCCGGTGGATTTTGTGAAACTGGCCGAGGCGAACGGGTGCGTCGGCATCCGGGTCGAGAAGAAGGCCGACGTGCGTCCGGCTATCGAGCGGGCGATGCGGACGACCGACCGGCCCGCGGTCCTCGATGTCCTCGTGGAGACCACGGAGGACTGCTGGCCGATGATTGCCCCAGGCAAGTCGCACGACCAGATGCTCGGGACCTATGAGACGCTGAGCAAGGACGGCGGGGTGCCCCAGCACCGGCGCGCCGAGGCCGACGAAGAAGCGAAGCTCAGCCTTGGCTGAGTGACCAGCACCGATGGCGCGACATACCCTCTCCTGTCTCGTGGAGAACCACTTCGGCGTGCTGGCACGCGTCTCGGGACTCATCAGCGCACGCGCCTTCAATATCGATTCGTTGACCGTCAGCGCGACGGAGGACCCCACGGTGTCGCGCATGACGATCGTCGTGGATGCCGATGCGATGAAACTCGAACAGGTCAAGCGCCAATTGAGCCGGCTCATTGACGTCATCGAGGTCGAGGAATTGAAGGAGGGCGCGTTCATTGACCGCGAGCTGCTCCTGGCGCGTGTCAAGGCCAACGGCGGCAACCGCGCCGCGATCGAGCAGGTGATCGCACAGTTCGGCGCCAAGATCGCCGATGCCGCGCCGGACTCGATCGCGCTGGAGGCCAGCGGCGATACGAAGGCGCTGGACCGGCTGGTGGAGCTCTTGCGGCCGTTCGAAATCACGCGGCTGGTGCGGACCGGGCGCGTGGCCCTCGAACGGAAGAAGGGATGATTCCCTGGACGGTCGCCCTCCTGGCGCTCTTCTATGCGGCCGTCACCGCGGCGTCCGGCGCGAATCTGTGGCGGGCGCTCAGCGGTGACTCCGCGCGATCGCCGCTTCTCGCGGCCTGCTGGCTGGGGGTCTCGGCGGCGGCCATGTGCGGGCTGGTGCTGCTGAAACCGTGGGGCCGTCGGCTGGCCGTCTGGGGGTTCGCGGCCCTGACCATGGTCACGATCGCGGGGGCCGGCGTGCTCGCCGCGCGCGGACGGCCCGGCATGGCGCTGGCGACAACCGTCGGCACCGGGCTCTATCTGGTCGCCATCCGGTACCTGCAGCGGCCAGGCGTGAAGCGGCTCTTTCAGGGAACGCAGGCCCCAACCGAAGGGTGACAGGCACCGCATGGCGACGATCTACTATGACCGCGACGCGGACGTGAAGGCCTTGAAGGGCAAGACCGTGGCCATCATCGGCTACGGGATCCAGGGCCGCGGCCAGGCGCTCAACCTGCGCGACAGCGGGGTGCGCGTCGTCGTGGGGCAGCGGCGCGGCGGACCGAACTACGGCCTCGCGCAGCAAGACGGCTTCAAGCCCTGCTCGGCGGCCGAGGCGGCGTTGCAGGGCGATGTGACCATCCTGCTGGCCCAGGACACGCTGCAGGCGCAGATTTACCAGGAGGCGATCAAGCCGTCTCTGAGGCCCGGCAAGGCGCTAGGCTTTTCGCACGGTTTCGCCATCACCTATGGGCTCATCACGCCGCCGAAGATGGTGGACGTGATCATGGTCGCGCCGAAGGGGCCGGGGAGCCTCTTGCGCGCGCAGTTTCTAGAAGGCCAGGGCGTGCCGGCGCTGCTCGCTGTCCAGCAGGATGCCAGCGGGAAGGCCAAGCAGCTGGCGTTGGCGTGGGCCAAGGGCATCGGCTCGACTCGCGCCGGCGTCATCAAGACGACCTTCAAGGAAGAGACCGAAACCGACAATTTCGGCGAGCAAGCGGTCCTCTGCGGCGGGACCTCTGCACTCACCAAGGCCGGGTTCGAGACGCTGGTCGAGGCCGGCTATCAGCCGGAACTGGCGTACTTCGAGTGCCTGCACGAACTCAAGCTGATCACCGACCTTATCTGGGCCGGTGGGTTGCAGGGGATGCGCCAGCGCGTGTCGGACACCGCCAAATGGGGCGACATCCACTGCGGCCCGCGCGTCATCGATGCCCGCGTCAAAGAGACCATGAAGGCGTTGCTGCGAGAAATCCAGTCGGGCCAGTTCGCGAAGGAGTGGGTGGCCGAGGACAAAGCCGGACGACCGACCTTCAAGCGGCTCATGGCACAAGACGACCAGCACCTGCTCGAGCAGACCGGCCGGACCCTGCGCGCGATGATGCCGCGGCTTCGCGCTTGCCTTCGCCTGCCC
>SBAZ01000014.1 GCA_005239935.1 Planctomycetales bacterium
AGATGGAGTTCCGGTACAACCATCGGGACCAGTCCTTGTTCGATCTGTTGGCTCAGGTCGTCACGAAACCTGTGTCAGATCGTTGATAATCACCACAGGTTGAACTCCAGGCGTTTCGCATGTCACCGATGGTGTCAGAGACTCACAACGGCTCAAGCCTGCTTGGAGACGGGCGGCTGGATAGGATGTGGTGAGGGGGACTGCGACTTTAACCTTGGATCTCCAGGACCTGCTCGGTAAGGAGCCGCTCCTTGAAGTCCTGGTCGATGCCGTGCAGGACGTCGCTGACGCGCGGAGCGATCCGCACGGTCCGGCGCTCGCGGGCGGCCTGGCGAACCTCTGCAACCTCCTGCTGGAGCGGCTCGGGGATGTCCTTGGTCTCGGTGACCGCCAACAGGGTGCTTGTCACGGCCGTGGAGTAGTCCGCCACGGCTTGCTGCTCTACAGACTCGGTGGCGCTGGCGGGCTGGAGGACCTGGACGTGGATGGCATTCTCCACGAGCTGGTGGAAGATGGTCTCTTCCTCGCTCAGCGCTCCTTCCGAAACCGCTTCACCGAGCGCATTGGTGGCCAGGGTCACGGTGTTCTCACGCGTGAGCTCTGTGATCGGCGGTAAGGTCTCTACGGTCTGCTTAGTTCGCGCCCGGTACTCTGCGAGATTGGTATTCACGGCTTCCACGATCTGCTCTCGCACCCCGTCCGTGGGCGCAGCCGGGACCACGACATCGAATAGCTCTTCAGACGAAATCCCCAGGCTCGAAAAGAGATCCACCTGGGACACGTCTGGATCGGTATGGACATAGACTACATTTACCAACTTGGTCGCGCCAGACTCTGCAATTTCATTGCGGAGTGTCACTAGAGTGGCCAAGCCGGTGGCCGTCTTGAGCGTTTCACTCCCCACGAGGTAAATCAGCGGACGTCGCTGCGCACGGATATGATCCAGCGCTTTCCTCACCACCGTGTCAAATTGCGCCAGAATCGGATCGGCAGCCAATACGGATTGAACATTCAGAATCTCAGGATTGATCGTCACTATACGAGGAAGTGCTGGAGGTGCCGCCTGCCCCGCGAAGAGCTCCTCGTGGTCTTCGGGGGTGGAGGGCACTTGGCCTTCGTGCAGGGCCTTCGCCTCCGCGAGAAGCCTTCGGGCGTTTTCCTTCGCAGCCCGAATGCTATACAAGGGAACGCGATCGAACCCTGGGTCAGCTGCAGCCAGGTCCTCCACGTACTCATCCTTACTTCGCTCTCGCTCCCCTCTCAACGCGCTCACGATCTCGTTCATCTGATATTCCGACAGGTCGTGCGTGATCGCGAGCCGGGCTGCGACGAGCACTTCCCTGGGAATCGTCGCCGAGGCCTCATCGAGCCCCATCTGGTCCTGCACATACTCTGACAGGACTTGTTGTCCAGACGCAGGCACCTGATACCGAGTGCTCACCACGGAGTACACCCAGTCAAACCGGTCTGTGAGGGCTCTGATCTGAGCAGCCAGTCGGACCTCCTCCAGAAGGTTCTCAACTTCACGAACGGCAGCGGGCAGATCTGCAAATAGGAGATCCACCGGCACATCTACCTCCATGCGTTCATTCCACTTGTCCATGAGCGTGGCAATATCCTCGGTCTCATCCACTCGTCTGAGGTCTTCCAGAAGTTCCTGAAGGAGCTCGGTAGCTTCTCTATCGTTACCCTGTTCGCGGAGTTCCCGGGCAACATCCAGAGCCTTGTGGATTGAGGTGTCCCCGGCGCCTGTGTACGGCCGCAGACCCTCGGGGCCTTCCTGCTCAACGTTCAGGATCGCGCGGGCCAATTGTCTGACGACGCCATCAAAATCTTCGGTCTGAGCCTTCACCTCTTCGGGAATCGCTACGACTTCCCGCCTGAGAAGTTCGACCGGGTTCTGGTTTCCAGACTTAGCGAAGAATCTGAAGAGCATCGCGCTGACCGCTCTAATCCTCGGGTCGTCAGAGTGGATGACCAAATAACTGATGAGCCGATTGAACTCTTCCTCCCAGCCGCCTCCGTAATACTCTATCAGTAGGCCCCTCACTGCCCGCCAGCTCGGCAGAAACATCGCGTCAGACAGTGCCGCCCGGAGGGCGCTGGGGTCCTCTTCCCGTACGGCTCTCCCAACCCGTTCGCGTAATTCCGCCGTTTCTTGTACCAGTCGCTGTTGCCGCTTTTCTTCCCCCACGATGACTCGCAGGAGCGCCTCTTCCTGTTCCTGCTGTTCCTGTGACATTCCTCTCCTCTGCTGGAAGTCGCTGTATGCTTTTCTCCCTTCTTCAATCGCCTGGTCAATCGCCTCGTCCCAGATGTCGCCGTAATTCCGCGCTACGGCCTGCACCGGCTCGGAGAACTCCCGATCCGATTGGACGTTACCGAAGAACACCCGGAAGTATTCCACATGCCTCCGCTCGCGATCGTCGCGAGCAAGGACAGGGCTCAAGATCGACGAAAAGATCCGAGTGACCCGCTGCAGCAGGAGCACAGCCATCTCGCTTACCACCTCTACCTGGAGCTCTTGCGGTACCTCCTTCAGGAGCCTGACCGCCTCCGTCGCGTCGCGCTGCTGCTCAAGCACATGGATGATTGGGAGTGCCGCCATCCGCGCTGAGGTCGTCCGGAGATGGGCCTGCGCTATGGTTACCACCTCTGCGCTGTAGCGCTCTGGGTGGTCGACAATGTCTTGCCAATACGTACGGTTCGTTTGCAGCCGTAACTGGGTGAACTCGCTGAGTGGATCTTCTGGTGGCACCGGGAAGCTAAACGGAGCAGACTTCCACAACGCGAGGTTCCTTTGCCCCATGCGAAGCCCGTCCAAGACCGGCTCGATATTTTTCCAGTCCTCTGCCGTGGGCCGGGCGCGTGGCAGCATCTCAAGGAGTGGTTGGATCTTCCGGACCTCCGCCCGGGCTGCAACGCTCAGCCAGTAGCGGGCGGGCGGCTCACCTGGCTGCGGTCGCGCCTTGCCCTGCCGGAGCACAAGGCCACGCTTCACCATAGCGCCCAGATCGTGTTCGATGGTGCTGGCAGCGATCGGCTGCCCCGTCTGCTCGGTTAGCTGGCTGGCGATCTCCACGGCGGTCAGCCTTTCATCGGCTTGGGCGAGGGTGGCGAAGACCGGAGATGGACGACCGATGACTGGCGGCTCATCTGGACTGCCAACGCTCAAGCGGATTTCTGGTTCCCTCCGTTCGAGTTGGGCTAGTTGCACTTCGGCTTCTTGAATGGCCGCAGGCAAATCGTCTAGGAATAAATCTACCGGGAGATCGGCTCCCATCCGTTCATTCCACTTGTCCATGAGCATACTGACATTTTGGGTCTCTTGCGCCCGGCGTAGATCCTCAAGTAGCTCTTGGAGCAGGCTGCCCGCTTCTCCTAGATTGCCCTGGTCGCGCAGCTCACGGGCGCGATCCAGCGCCTTATGGATCGAGGTATCTCCTGCACCCGTGTAGGGCCGTAGACCTTCCGTGCCTTCCTCTGGGGTAGTTGGCGGTATTACAGCTCCTGCCCCTGGCGGGAGGATCTCGGGAGCGCCAGGTTCTACGGAGGCCACCTGTGTCGCCTGTTCTTGGAGTTCCACGGCGAACACGACTTCCTGATCAACCACCTCGAAGGTCCCCGTCGCTCCGTTGATCGCCACCTGGAGCCGATTGCCACTCTGCTCGAGGATTTCGACCTGTCGCGCGACTGGATGCGTGGCCTGCCGCACTTCTTCAATCACCTTCTGGACCGTGACGCCTTCCTGGCTGAGCCGCCCAGCCACATAGCCCAACACCCAGGCGGCCTGGAGGTAGCTGCGCTTGGAGAGCCGCGGGGCGTCTTTCCCTTCATCCGTCCGACCCAGGGCTGGCTCCTTTGCCTGCATGACCTGGATGAGCTGATCAAGGCTCGTGATGCCTTGGGACTGGACGAGACTGTCGTCATCCCACTGGGCCGGCTTGCTCTTGTTGCCTCGGACGACTTCCGAAGAGAGCTCCCGCACCAGGTCCTCTAGGGCAGGCACCTCACTGAGCAGGAGCGAGCTGTACAGGGTCTCATCCATCTCCCCATCCACCGCGGGGGAGATGACCGCGTAGGCGACCTCCTGGTCTTTGAGCAGCCGGGTGAACCCCTCGGTGTGGAAGCCGCCCGCAATCAGGAGGGCTACCGCCTGTTTCTGCGTGCGCATCTGCTCAAGCGTGTTGGCCACGAGCGCCTCATCCCGTTTCTGGGCCAGCTCATAGAAGCGCTCCTGGCTGGAGAGGTCGGCAAAGAGCGCGGTGATCGCCTGGCGCAGGGCCGGGGTGAGTTGCTTCTGCTGCTCCAGGAAGCGTAAGAAGGGCTGGGCGGTGAAGTCGGCCTGGTGCGCCTCGTAGTACGCTAGCTCCTCCGGCGAGAGCCGCACGTCGATGAGGCCTTGGACGAGGCCGAGGGTCGTGGTGAGCTGCGCAAGCTGGCGCTGGGCGTCCGTGGTCAGCAGCGTGTCTCTCAGGGCCATCAGGAGGGCCTTAAGCTCCGGCGCCAGCTGCTCGTGCTCTAGGCCTTCATCGATTCTCAGGACCTCGGTGTAGGTCTTGAGGTTGGCGTAGGGATCGGCCTCCTCGGCCCTGGACGCGCTCAGATCAATGCCCAGGTGCTTGGCGAAGGGGGCAAGCCCCTTGAGGTACGCCGCGTAGGAGATCGACTTGTCAGCGAGCGCGTCTTCGTGGGCCTCAAACGCCTCGTAGGCCTCATCCGACAGCTCATCGATGAGGCGGTCGCGCAGGGCATCGTGTTCCTCCTGGACGGCCTCCATGTCGAGGCCAGCCTGGAGCGTGGCCATCTCGTGCAGGCGTCGGAGGTTCGGGTAGGCCGTCAGGGCCATGTCCTGTTCACGAGCGAGCGCCAGCAGCTCCGACAGGTCGTTGCTCAGCCGGAGTGTGCCCGCCTCCAACGCCTCGGCCGTAGCGCTGAGCGTCTTGAGCGCCTCGGGGTAGAGGGCGCGTTGCCGCTCCTTGAGGACGGCCGAGACCGCCTTCAGCTGCGTGGCCGCCTCCTGCTGCTTCGGATGCGCGTCCTGGTAGGTTTTGAGATGGTCCAAATAGACGGCAGCATCCTCGGCGCCGTAGAGACTGACGGTGCCAGGGTGCGTGACCGCGTAGTAGACCGACCCGGTGAATAGCCCCTTCCTCAGGAAGAAGTCGGCCAGGCGATCTGTCGTCTCCTTGTCGGGGAAGGCGGAGAAGAACGCGGTGTCCCCAGGGCCGGCTCCCCCTTCGAGGGCCACGAGGGAGACGCTGGCTGTGTTGTGCAGATGGTCAATGAGCCGGGCGAGGGTGCGCTGGACGGCGTACTGGGTGTGGAGATCCTGGAGATGGATGATCAGGCGACTGGCGGGCTCCCCTGCTGGCTGCGGACTGAAGACGTCAACGACACGACCCAGCTCTTTAGGGATGCGCAACTGGTGTGGATCGCGGAGAGGAGCGCGTTGCTCCTCCTCCGCAGCGCCGAGCGAGCCGCGTCGCCCCTCAGCCGGGATCGCGGCCAGGGCGGACGGAGGGCCGTTTAAGCCAACCAGCGCCGCCGAGACCAGGATGGTCAGGCCTCGGTGGAGTGCGTGCGGTGGATTGTGCCACAAGCTGTGTGTCATGCGGTACGGGCTTAGGAGTTGGCTCCCAACAACATCACACCGGGCTCCTCCTTCGGCAGCCCGGCGATCGACGACATGCGACCCGTGGCGTTGCGTGTCCCACTAACGGCTGGGACGTGCCTGTCCGGATGGTACTCGGCTCTGTTGACATCCTCGTGTTACACGATGACAAGGTGATGAGGACGTTTCAGCCGATAGACATCGTAGGCCAGCCCGAGCACGAGCGCCTGCAGGTGCTGCGTCAGCGGCACGCGGCCCGGAGCACGGTCCGAGAGCTTGCGCTTGGCCGCCGAGATGACCGACTCCACCAGGGCCCGCTGGCGATAGAGCGCTCGCGGGAACCGTCGACGCATCTGCGCCCGGATGCCGCGAATCCGCCACGTCGGCTTCCCCCGCTTCGCCGGAATCGCACTCCGGGCGTGGAGCGTCTCCCGGATGAAGCGGTGGTTCCGCTCGCTGTCGAACTCCGCATCGGCAACCACGGCACCGACCGGCACGACCGCGCTGGCGGTGGCGACCACGGGCCGCAAGGTCGCGCAGTCGTTCATCGGGCCCTGCCGCGCGTGCTGGGCGACGATCGCTCGGCGGGGCAGATCGACCGCAATGAGCCACTTGCACCAGCGACGCCACGTGCCGCCGTGGTCCTTCAGCCGTTTGACGAAGAACGTGCTGACGGCCCCGGGCGTCAACCCCGTGCCATCGATGCCGACGACCGTCTTGCCGCGCCGCCGGGGCAGGCGACGCACGACGGCGGTCAGCACCCGCTGGATCGTCTCGTCATCGAGCCGCCGCAAGAACCGGTAGACCGTCGTGTAGTCGGGCACCGCCCGCAGGCCAATCGCCTGCCGCAGGGCCCGATGCTCGGCCAGTCGCACCTCCACTTCCCGGAACGTCCAGTCCTCGTAGCGCATCAGGCACAGGAGCGTCAGCAGCTGCGGCTGGGTGAACACATGCTTGGAGAACTTGCTCCGATAGGCCGGCAGCACCGTCTCCGCCACGGTGCGACAGACCACGGCGAATCGTACCAACCCGACTTCAGCCACGCATCACACTCCTGGGTGAGCCGTCGTGCCTCCCAGCCCTCTCAATAGGGTATGTGGAACAGGATGTCAACAGAGCC
>SBAZ01000090.1 GCA_005239935.1 Planctomycetales bacterium
CCCCCGGCGCGCACGTCGCCCCGGACCCCAGGTCGATGTGGATCACGTTGGCCGGGATGCCCACGCGCGTCGCGGTGGCGTTGACCGTGCCGACCGCGCTTGCCGCGTTCACGACGAACGTCCAGTTCGCCGAGGCGGGCGGCGCACCGGCGCACCCGGACCCGGGAATATCGATGTCCAACGTACACTGCTGCGCGACCGTGGCGTACGCGGTGTTCTGCGCCCGGAAGCGCTCCTGCGAGGCGCGGAGGGCCGCCAACACGGTCAGCGCCTCACCCGCGCGGGAGCGTTCTGCGGTCCGCAGGTACTGCGGCAACGCGATCGACGCCAAGATCGCGATGATGATGACCACCATCAAGAGCTCGAGCAACGTGAACCCCTGGCGACCTTTCATCGGCCCTCCTCTGGTTGGAACTGTCTCCAGCGCTCACATGCCACGTTACTTAACCCGCACGTCACACGACCTGCTCCTCCCCCCTTTCTCCCGCTCGATGCGCCTCGCGTGGAGGCGCGGGATGCGCCTGCCCTCCGTGCGCTCAGCACGGCAGCGGGTTGGGCACTCCGTAGAGACTGGGATTGTTGCTACAGACCTTGCCGGTTGTCAGGTCCATTTCAATCATCCAGATGGGCCCGGCGTTGCGGACGGCCATGGCATTCCCGTCCACCGGAGGCGGATTCGCGGTAAACCCGAAATTCCAGGACGAGCCGCCCGCCGGAAACGTGATGTCGAGCTGCGCCTGGGCCACATAGGCCCCTGTCTCCAGTTTCGCGCGCAGTTGTGAGGCGCGCATCTGCCCCAGCATGTTCAGGGCCTCGGCCGCCCGGGAACGCTCGACGCTGCGCGCGTACTGCGGCATGGCCACCACCGCCAGCACCGCCAGGATCGTGACCACAATCAGCAGCTCCATGAGCGTGTAGCCGGGGCGTCCGCGACTCCTCCTGCGATCGACCATGCTGCTGCTCCGGGCCCACTAGCCGCCCGCCTTCATGTTGGCCATGTTGAAGATCGGCATGAAGATGGACAGGACAATCACCAGGACCAGCACCCCCATGCCCACAATGGCGAACGGTTCAAAGAGCCTGGTGAGGCGCGCGATGAACGCCTCGACCTGGGTTTCATAGTAGGCGGCGACGCGTCCGGCCATCTTGCCCAGCTCCCCGACTTCTTCACCCACCTGCACCATCTGGACGACCATGGAGGGGAAGAATCCGGTCCGGTCCATCGGCTCCGCCAGGGACTTGCCTTCCCGCACGGACTCGCGCACCTCCCCGATGGCCCGCCCGTACAGTTTGTTCGTGGCGGAACTTTCGAGCAGCTCCAGCGCCGAGAGCAGCGGCACACCGCTTTCCAGCAGCGTGGACAACCCCCGGGCGAACTCGGCCAGCTGGAGCGAGTGGACGAGCTGCTTGAACACCGGCACCGAGAGGAGCGCCCGGTCGCGCGTCCACTGGCCGGCCTCGGTGCGCAGGTAGCTGCGGATCACGAACACCGCGCCGCCTCCGCCGCCGAGAATCAGCCACCAGTACCGCTGCGCGCCCCGGCTGACCCCGATCACGATCTGCGTGATCAGGGGCAGTTCCATGTTCATGCTCTCGAACATGCTGGTGAACTTCGGGATCAGCCAGTAGACGAAGAGGGCCAGCACCCCGGCGGCCGCCACCATGAGGACGGCTGGATAGGTCAGGGCGGTCTTCGCCTCATTCTGCAGGTGCTGCGCGGATTCATAATGCCGCGCCAGCTGCTGCAGGGACTGCGCGAGATGCCCGCTGGCTTCCCCGGTGTCCACGAGATTGATCCAGAGCTTCGAGAAGATGCGCGGGTGCCTGGCCAACCCGTCGCTCAACGATTTCCCGCCTTCCACATCCCCGCGGATCGCATCCAGCGCCAGCAGGAGCGGGCGGCTCGTCACCTGGGCGGACGCGACCTCCAGCGCACGGAGCAACGGAATCCCGGCGTCCACGAGCGTGGCGAGCTGCTGACAGAGGAGCACGTGGTCCTCAGTCTTGACGCTACCGTGCATGCGCCTGGCCCGCGCGCGCACCCGCGCGGCCGCCTGGCGCTGCGGCGCCATGACGTCCTTCAACGACACGGACGTGACCAGCAGGCCGCGGTGCTGGAGCATCGCGACCACCTGGTCCTCATCGAGCGCCTCCAGGTTGCCGGCCTGGACACTCCCTTTCTGGTCTCGGGCTGTGTACGTGAACGTCGGCATCTGCTCTCGTCGCGTCAGCGTTCGAGCAACACCACGCCTTCGAGTTCATCGAGGCTGGTGAGGCCCGCACGCACCTTTTTGAGTCCCTCTTCCCACAGGGTGGACATGCCCCCGGCCACTGCCAGGTCCTTCAAGATATGCACGGCCGGCCCCTTGGCGATCTCCTCGCGCAGCTCCCGGCTCATGCCCATCACCTCATAGACGCCGAGGCGGCCCCGGTAGCCGGTGTTCGTACACCGCTCGCAGCCCTTCGGCCGGTACAACAGGCCTTCGGGGACCTTGAACCGCTGGCGTTCCTCAGGCAGCGGTTCGTACGCCTCTTTGCACCCTTCGCACAGCGCGCGCAACAGGCGCTGGGCGATGATGAGCGAGACCGTGGACGAGAGCAGGTACGGCGCGATGCCGATGTCGATGAGCCGGTTGATGGCGCTCGGGGCATCATTGGTGTGCAGCGTGCTGAAGACCATGTGCCCGGTCAGCGCCGCCCGCACGCAGATCTCGGCGGTCTCGAGGTCGCGCGTCTCGCCCACCATGATCACGTCCGGGTCCTGCCGCAGGAATGCGCGCAGGCCCGTCGCGAATGTCAGCCCGATCGAGGGCTTGATCTGGACCTGGTTGACGCCCTCCAGCCGGTACTCGACCGGGTCCTCGATCGTCAAGATGTTCTTCGTGGGCGAGTTGATTTCATTGAGCGCTGCATACAGCGTCGTGGACTTGCCGGATCCTGTCGGGCCGGTCACGAGGACGAGGCCGTATGGGTCGCGGATGGCCTCGCGAAACGCGTCCATCCCGCGCACATCGAACCCGAGCCGCCCGATGTCCAGGAGGGCGGGTGTTTTGTCCAGAATCCGGATCACCACTTTCTCGCCATAGATGGCCGGCACCGTGGAGACACGGAAATCGACCGCGCGCCCCTCCATCGTCATCATGAACGCCCCGTCCTGCGGCAGCCGCTTCTCCGCGATGTCCATCTTGCAGAGGATCTTGATGCGGGAGACGATCGCCGCGTGGAGGTTGCGGGCGGGCGGGGCGATCTCGCAGAGCACGCCGTCGATGCGGTACCGGAGACTGATGCGGTCTCGGAATGGCTCGATGTGGATGTCGCTCGCGCGCTCCTTGATCGCCTGGCGGATGATGAGATCCACCAGGCGGATGACCGGGGCCTCTTCCGCCGCCTGTTTCAGGCGGTCCAGGTCCAGCACTTCTTCCGTCTCTCCCGGGGCAGCTGGCGCGGCGGCGGCCAGCTCGTACGACTGGCCGATCGCCTCGCGGAGCATGGTATCGGCGCCGTAGAACCGCTCGATGGCCTGGTCGAGGTCGCCCTTCGTCGTCAGGACCGGATTGATCTCGCAGTGGGAGAGTCGGCTCAGGTTATCGATCGTGATGAGGTCCAGTGGGTTGATGCAGGCGACGGTCAGCGAGTCCAGGGTGCGTGAGAGCGGCAGCACGAGGTGCTGCCGGGCGAACTCTTCGGGGACGAGTTGCTCCAGCCCCTCGCCCTTGCGCGGGCTCAGCAGCCCGGAGGCCGCCGAGGCAAACGGGATGCCCAGCTGCCTGCTGAGTGCCTGGGCGATCTCGGCTTCGGAAGCCAGGCCGAGCTCCACGAGGACCTCCCCGATGCGCTTGGTGGTCCCGCGCTGAACCTCAAGCGCGCGCCCAAGCTGCTCCGCGGAGATGAGCCCGCTCTTGACGAGAATCTCGCCGATTCGCTCTGCCGTCTTCAAGATCGGCATGGCCGTCTCTCCTGCGCCGGCTAGGCCGGTACACCCCTCACGGCGCCCCGCCCTCCAAGGCGTTCAACGACTCCTCGATTGCCTCGGTCCTCGACGGGGTGTGCTCCTGCTCCCGCGGGCCCAACCCGGCGGCCGCCGCGACCTGCCGGACCGAGGCGGGTTCGTCCAGAATCCGCGGCGTCACGAACACGATGAGCTCGGTTGAGGCATCGTCCACTTCCGTATTCTTGAACGCCTCACCCACGAACGGGATGCCTGACAGGATGGGCACCTTCCGCACCGATCGGTCCTCGCTGCGATCAATCAGCCCCCCGATGACGAGTGTGTCCCCGCTGCGGATGCGCACCAAGGCCCGGCTGCCCCGGGTCTTCGGATCGACGACGTCATCGCCGCTTGCCGCTTCGACCTGCGCAGGCACGACCTTGGTCACCGTCGGCTCGACGAGCATCGTGATGTACTGATCCTCGTTCACCTGGGGCGTCACCACGAGCACCACGCCGGTCGTGGTCCGTTCCGGCGTCGCGGTCTCGGTGCCGGTCTCGCCCTGGGTGGTGGTCTCAAACCCGATGGCCTGGTTCGTGGTCAACCGAATAATGGCGCTCTCATTGTCCAGGGTCAGGATCCGGGGCCGTGCCAGAATCTTCGTGTCGGTGTCTTGTTCCAGCGCCTGGAGGACGCCGTCCGACTCGCCGAACGTGAGCGTGCTGGTTGGGAACGCCCCAGTACCCCCTGGCTGGTACTTGCCCGGGAGAAGGTTGAACGGAAAGGATGTCTGCCGCCCGGTCGCGCTGGGGTTGAAGCTCACCATGTTGCCCTCGGAGCCGGTGCCCCACTCGACGCCTAAGTCCTTTAGTTTGTTGAGCCCGGTCTCGAGCAGTTCGGCGTCGATCATGATCTGCGGCGTACGGACGTCGAGCGCGGCGAGGGCCGCCTCAATGCGCGCGAAATTCTCCGGCACATCGGTCACGATGAGGCTGTTCGTGCGGGAGTCCACGGTCAGCGTGCCCTGGCTGGTCAGCAGCGACTCGAGCACCTGGTCGATCCCGACGGACTCCTGCTCGCCTCCACCCGTGAGGCCGCCGCCCCCGCCTGCCC
>SBAZ01000019.1 GCA_005239935.1 Planctomycetales bacterium
AAGAGATGGAGTTCCGGTACAACCATCGGGACCAGTCCTTGTTCGATCTGTTGGCTCAGGTCGTCATGAAACCTGTGTCAGATCGTTGATAATCACCAAAGACTGATCTGCGCATATCTTCAGTCACTAGGGGTCAGCGGACAGCCTCAGGTTCATGGCTGCAATGTCACCTGGGCCGTGGCGTACGCGTCAAGGGCGACGGGGAACGTGAGCGGCTCGGTGCGCGGCAGTCGGTCCTCAACGCCCGCCTCCAAACCGCGGCCATCGGCGCTGCGCTTCTCGGCGATGACGCGGATGACCCGCCGCACTTCACGTCCACCGGACGGAAGGTCCCGGACCTCGACCGGGACGGTGACGGGGTCAGGCGTGTGGTTGTTGATCGTGACGATCACCCGGCCGTCCGCGTCGCGGACGGCCATGGCCTCGAGCGGCGCCGGCGCAACGCACTCCACGATCTCGCCACCGTCCGCCATGGCGCGCGCCATCTGGAACGCGGCGTACATCGGCGTTCGCTCCTCGCGCCCCTCCGGGTCGTACGCCACGAGAGCCGAACGTCGGAACATCGCGCCCGTCGCCGGATCGTTCCACCACCAGGCGTCGTCTGTGTGGAAGAAGTAGTAGAGGCCGAGCCTGAACTGCCGGCGGCGCGGATCGTCGAACTCGCGGATGACGTTGTGCGCGATGTGCGAGGCGCGTCGGTGGAGCGGGATCGCCTCGTCGCCGTAGTCGCTCGACCACGACCCCCAGCCGCTCACCGCCACCATCTTCGGCGTCGCCGGATCGAAGCCATTCTCGGCGAGCATCTCGGAGACCGCCTCGGCACCGTCGGAGAGCCGCTCGGAGGCCCAGGCGTAGTCCTGCCACGTCACGAAGTCGAGGCCCGCTGTCTCGGCGTTCGTCGCGTTGTGCCGAGCGAGCGCCCGGATCCAGTCGGCGAGGCTGAAGGCCGCGCCCTCAGTGCTCGGCGTGATCCGCCAGGACATCGTGCCGGGGCCGCCGACGCGGGCGGTCGGATCGACCGACTTCACGGCGCGCCAGGTCGCGACGTAGAGCCGGATGTGGTTCGGCAGTTGCGTCGCCGAATCGTCGCCGGGCGAGTCGCGGAAGCGTCCCGAGTAGTCCGGCTCGCCGGGTGGGCCGTAGATGAGGCCCTGGAGGCCGCGCTCGACGTTGTGCCGGACGACGGTCCGGACGAGTTCCTCCCACTCGCCGAGATCGCGCGGCATGTGCGCCGAGAAGTCGTGGCCGCCGGCGGTCATGTGATCGGCGCCCGGCTCGAGATGCGGTTGCGAGGAGAGGGCGCGAGGGCAATCGCCGAGGATGACCACGGGCCGAATGCCGAGCACGTTCCGATACCGGTCCAGATGTCGATCGTACGCATCGAACCCGACACGGACCCCGGTCGCGTCGCGTGAGATCTCGAACCAGCCCGTTTCGCCCTCCGTGTGGAGCGGTTCGGTGTGCGCGTGCCGGAAGCCGAGGTCGCGCCACGCCTGCGTGATGCGCTCGTCGGTGAGCGCGCCCCCGGCGCCAAGGAAGTCGCCGATCTGGCCCGCCGACCCCAAGCTGCGCCCGGCGAAGACGGTGACGGTACGGGGGTCGACCAGCCGCTCGGGCGCGCCTGCCGCGCCGTAACTCGCGAGCAAGAGAAGCGCGACCGAGGATAGAAGAGATGCGAGAAGACGAATCATCCTGACCCCCGACACGTTCAATACCTTCATGCGCTTCATGCGGTTACGCCTCGGCCAGCACCAGCCGAAAGCCCTCGGCCAGCGCCTCGAACACCTGGTTGGCGTGCTCGGCACCCGGCTGTCGGGGTGGGTTGGAAAGTCCAGGTATTCCACCACTATGGTCAGCCGTAAGTTTGGAGGAAGACGGACTTGTTCATACCTCCCACATGATCGGTCAGACGCCAGACGTCAGAGAAGAGCACCGTCTCCGTGCCGTACGTCGATCAGTGAAGACTCGTCGCCCGATCAGATCGTATAGCGGGCGGGCCGGCCCAATTCTTTCAGGAGGGCGTTGACCTCTTGCTTGAGCTCGAGAATGCGATTCTCTCGTCCCATCATGATTCTGTTGGCTTCCTCCAACGCCCGCTTCTCCTTCGCCAGAATCCTGGCCGCCCGCCGGTTTTCTGTCACTTCCAGCACTATGGCCCCCACACTGTCGATCTGTTGGTCCACCCGGCGATACGGGAAGTAGGTGCAGGTCCAGTAGCGGGTCGCCCCCGGCTCAGCAGGTGTTTCGCCGACGATCTCCGTGTTCTCGACGGGCCTGCCGGTCCGCCAGACTTGCTCAAGCAACGCTTCGACTCTCGGGCCCACGCTCGGCAGAATGTCCTTGACGGTCCTGCCGATGGTCGCCTCAATCGGGACTCCGTTGATGGCGGCCAGGGTGTCGTTGATGTGGGTGATCCGGTGCGTACGATCATGAAACGCCACGCCAACAGGACTCCCCATGAAACAGGTGATGACCTCGCGGAGCCGCTGATCCGCATCGGCCACACCCATCGTTCCCACGCTCTCTACGCTCATTGACCTCCCTCCACCTGTCGCTCCACGGGCACCCCGGGGACGGCGCGATTCCGGTCCTGATGTCTCCTGCCCCTACAGGGGCACGGTCAGCGGGCCGCCTGGCGGACCGTCATCCTCGTCCGACTTGTGACGAGGGCGGGATCGGGAGGAGCCCGGCGCAATGGCCGGCCCCTCCCCTTCGACGCGCACCCACTGCCCGCCCATGTAGACTTCCTTGCTGCGCCGGTACGGGCGGCCGCGTCCTGGCCGCTGGCGGCCTTCACGAGGACGCCCGGAGCTTGGCGTGGACCCCTGCGGCTGGTCCGAGGGTGGGCCTGCGGCTGGGGCGCGCCGCGCTTGCGGCGCGCCGGGCCGCGGCCCGCGACCCCGCCTGCCCCGGCGCCGCCGCCGGCGCCTGTGAGGCGCGCCGGAGACTTCGGGGGCCGATGCAGGCGCCGTGCCGGCACCCGGCGCTGGAGCCGACGCGCCGTGGCGGGCAGGCGGGGGGGCGGCTGACCTCGGGACGCCTGGGGGAGTCGATCCGCCGCGGCCGCGGCGGCCTCTGCGCCGCCCGCGACGGTGCGGCTCAGCCGGCGCCTGCTGCGTCTCGGCGGCCGAACTCAACTCGATACGGTGGCGTCGCGCCAACTCCGCGAGCAGCTGGGCCGTGGGCGAGGCCCCCGCCGCCGAGAGGTCTCGGAAGAACGCCTCGAGGCCGGGCGAGGCGACCCACGCCAGCTGGAGGTTCCCATTGCTGATGTTGCGCACCCCGAACCAGGTGTTGCGGGGCACGGACCACATCGCCCCGGGGTTCACGATGGTGGTGCGCCCCCCGAGGGTCGTGCGGCCCTGGCCCTTATGGACGAAGAGCGCGACGTCCCGGTCCAGCTGCCGATGGACCGGGATCTGCGCGCCCGGCCGGAGGGTCTGCGTGCCGGCGGCGAAGGGAGCTGCGCCGGCGCCAGGGTCCACGACGATCACGATCTCGCCGGCCGCCGGGGGTCCGAGCTTCAGGACCTCACCTGGCTCGGCTCGCTGCGACGGGGTCATGGCTGCGCGGCCGCGCCCTGCCGGAGAAACACCACTCCCTCCATCGCGAGACTCTTCCACGCCTGCTTGATCTGCCGAGTGCCCTGGGGCTGCGTCATCTCCGTCCTCCTTGGGTCCTGCAGCCAGGTCCCGGAGCAACGGGCACCGCCAGGGGCCTCATCGCTCCACCGTTTGAATGTCCGTGCGGCGAAACGTCAATGTCCCAGTCGCGGACTGCACAGTGACCTCATCGGCCGTTTCGCTGACGAGCTCCCCGATGAGCACCTCGCCGCTGACGAGGAAGAGGGTGACTTGGTTGGTGGGCTGCACCGGGGGCGGGACGCGCGAGGCCTTCTCCGGCTTCTCTGGCGGCGGGCCGGAGGCAGCGCGCTCCTCCCGCGGCGGCTGCGCGGCTTGTTGGCAGGCCTGGACGAACTCCGCCGGCGACATCATGACCCACTCCTCGCCGGCTTTCCGGTAGGGGTGAATCTTCTGGGGCTCGTCGGATCCGGGCGCGATGACGAAGAATGCGGGGTACCCGGTCACCCCAAGCGTGTCGGCAATTGCGCGTTCCTTCGGCCCGGCTTCGGGGTTGATGGCGACCTTCTCGACTGACGAGAGCGTTTCGCGGACGGCATCGGACCCCAGGATTTGGTCATTCAACCGCCGGCAATACGGGCACCAGGTCGTATACACGTACACCCAGAGCGGTCGGGCCTCCGATTGGTGCGCCCGCATCGCCTTCTCATAGCCGCTCGCGCCCCTGGGCCAGAGGGCGAGCGGATCGCGCGCGTCGCCCTCCCCGGCGACAGCCAGCACCAGGGCGCCGGCTGCGAGTATGCTGGCGAGCACCCGCCCGGCGCGCCTCATGGCATGCGACGCCGCGCGAACACCCCTTGGGGATACGACGCATCCGTGCTGTCCAGCCAACTCCCTCCCTGCAGTCGGCTGCCGCTGGACCCGGCTGGTGCTGGCCAGGGGCTGTCCCCAATCCCCGGTCGACTGTCTCCTGCCCGGTTCAGCACTGCTCCACCCCCGGCGCACACGACGTGGAAGCCCCGGCAGGCCGGCGGGTATAGAGGATGGCCATGGACTTGAACTCCTGACCCTCCGGCGTAGACATGTACGTCTCGTACGTCGTGTGGTCCGGGTCAACCACCTTCCACACTGACCGGTATTTCCGGTGGGTCTCGCCGGTCAGCGGGCAGCTGAAGTCGCCCTGGTCGCTCAGCGTGCTCGTGGCGGCATCGAATTGGCCGTTGGTGGTCATGAGGCCGGTGGCCATGTTGTCGAGCCACACGGACCGGTACTCCTTGCGCAGGTTGTCGTATCCCGTGTATCCGAGGCCTTCGAAGGGCGGTTGGCCTTCTGCCTCGCCCCGGATTTCCTGCTTCAGGAAGCGACCCCCGAACAGGAGCGTGTTGGTCGCGGTCCCGGCCATCGCTTGCGGCGGCCCATCGGGTGCCATCCACCACTGCGCCGTGTACGTCCACTCGCCCACGAAGGGTGCGAGCGCCTTATGGGCCTCGCCGGGAGTGCCGTACTGCTCCATGGCCGCCATGGCGGCCTCCATCGCCGGGTCGGCTGCCGGCTGAGCCCCGGTCGCCTCCTCAGCCGCCCGCGCCGCGCCGATTCCTGCCGAGACCATGCACGCCACGACGAGCGCGCCCCACACTGCCTTGTGCATCTGACCCCTCCTCAAGCTGTGATGCTGCCCGTGCCCCCCAGATGGCTTATCGTGGACCGGCAGCGCCCGGTTACTGTTTGATGTAGACGTCCGACGGCAGCCTGGGCTGCCGAGGCAGTTGGGCCAGCGCGCGCTGCAACTCGCCCTTGGACACCGTGTAGAACCGGTTTCATAAATGGGCTTGCCCCCTGATCGCATCATGCTAAGCTGGGCTCGTGAGGCTTTGGACGAGGAGGCGCATCCCACCACAGGAGGGG
>SBAZ01000051.1 GCA_005239935.1 Planctomycetales bacterium
CACGAACCCTGCGGCGGATGCCTGCAAGCGCGGCCACAATCGCCTGCCGACATCCTCAGCTGATCGTGGTTCAGGAGGCCGGCAGGCACTCCGGGGTCCACCGGAGACTGGGAGGCTGGTATTCTCGGCGCCCATCCCGGAGGGGTCATGGCCCGACGCAGCAAGCAGCAGAAGAAGAACGGCAACGGGAGATGGCGCTGACCGAGGCCGATACCTGCCGCCTCTACGTGACGCCCTCGCTGGTCGCGGCGGGCTGGGAGTACCCGTTCACGGGCCGTCAGGCATGAGTGCGGGACTGGGCTCGCCGCGTAGCGCTGCGATGCATGCCTGTTCGAGGTAGGAGAGGACGTGGCGGCCGTGCTTGCGGAGAGTATGGACGACCGTCATGACGCGCTCTGCAAACCGGTCCCCGCGCTCGCTGCGTGATCCGGCAGTCTGCTTGCGCCACATTACGAAGCCCCGCAGCTCGCGCTCAGCGTGGTTGTTCGTGGGCTGCACTCCCCTCTCGAAAGCGTAGGTGAAGAGCGCGTCGCGGTGCGCGAGCACGTTGGCGCACGCACCGCTGACGTTGCGGAGCCCGAGCGCCACGCCGCGTTCCAAGTGGTGCACGAAGAGCGGCTCGACGCGGGCGATGAGCTCTTGCAGGTGCTCGCGCGAGGCGGTGCCAGCTTGTACGCGATGCCATTCGACGAGATGAACCTGCGAGAGCAGGAGCAAGGCGTCCCCCAGGCGCCGCACCTTTGGACGGGGACTCTCCGCGAAGGCCGTAAAGCGCCTGACCAGGTGTGCCCAGCAAATCTGGCGCTGCTCCATGGCCCAGAACCCAAACTGCGAGCCACGGTCGCTCACCAGCGTACCGCGCACGCGCCCGACAACGGCCTGCACCGTCTCGGCCGTGGCGCCGGCGGTGATCACGAAGGCTGTCGCCAGCCGGCTGGCGAAGGTCCACAGCGAACTGGCCTCGCCGGCTCGCGACCAGCTCGTTGCGTCGAGATGCTTTACCCGTGCTTGCCGCACACACGAGAGCGCCTCGACGTGCGCCGCGCCGAGGACCGCCGTCATCCTGCCCTCCACGTTGCTCACACTGCCGAGCGAGAGCTTCACGCCGAGCACGTCCAGGAGCAACGCAGCCGTGTTGCGCCGGCTCAGGTGGTAGACGCCGGTCAGCAGCACGATCAGGCTCGAGAGGCGCGGTCCGCACATCCCTTGCGGCACGCCATCGGGCAGCGGTGCAGTCGTGACCGTGTCGCAGATCGGGCAGCGCCGCCGACCCAGGATGTACTCGGTGACGTCCGGCACGATCTCGGGGATCTCCACTACTTGATGGCGCAGCGGCTCGAGCCTTCTGCCAGAAGAAAGCGACGCAGCGCATCGGCGACAGTGTGTCGGATCGCGCCGTTTGTAGCGCGTGACCTGATCCGCCGGAAGAAGGGCGCGCATGTGAGCTTCATGGCCGGGCTGGCCGCCCGGCTTCCTGCCACTCGGCGGTCGCGGTGGACGCTCGGCCCGTTGAGTCGGGGAATCCCCCGACGGCGGCCGATTGGAGTTCGACGAGTTCTGCCTCAGCAGTTCCTCCAGATGCGCGATCCGTGCCTCGAGCTTCGCGATGCGTCGGTTCTGCTGCTCCACGCGCCGTAACAGGGCCTGACAGCCGGGGCACTCCGGGTTCGGTGCGGCTTCGTCCATCTATTCATTGCATCGGCACGCTCCAGCCAAACGAGGACAAATAACCGGACTATCTCAAGGCTCGTCCCATTTTTAAGAAAATGGCACCCGCGCACCACCAGGCAAGGGGAACCGCACTGTCGACCCGTGGTAGCCGTTCACGGGTCGGAAGCGTGATCTGGCGGGATGACCGTGCTCGGGCGAGGTTTTCTTAAACTTGGGACTGGCGTGGAGTTGTGACCGGTTATTCGTCCGCGTCTGGCGGGAGCCTGCCGATGCGAAGAACAGATGGACGAAGCTGCACCCAACCCGGAGTGCCCCGGTTGTCAGGCCCTGCTGAAACGTGTGCAGCGGCTCGAGCGTCGGATCGCCGAGCTGGAGGCTCTGCTGGGGCGCAACTCGTCGAACTCCAACCGGCCGCCGTCCTCGGATTCGCCCAGCGAGCGGGCACAACGCCCATCGAAGTCTCCGAGTGGCAAGCGCCCTGGCGCGCAGCCCGGGCACGAGGCCCATCTGCGCGCACCCTTGCCTCAAGAGCAGGTGACGCGACACGTGAGGCGCGACCCGCGCCGCTGTCGCCGCTGCGCGGCTTCGCTCGAGCATGCCGCTTCGATCGAGCCGCTGCGGCACCAGGTCGTCGAGATCCCACCGATCGCGCCGGACGTCACGGAATACGTCCTGGGTCGCCGGCGCTGCACGCATTGCGGCACGCTGACGACCGCGCGGCTTCCCCATGGGGTTCCTCAGGGGATGTGCGGATCGCGGCTGTCGGCGCTGCTCGTGCTCTTGACCGGCGTCTACCACCTGAGCCGGCGCAAGGCCGCGGCGTTGCTGGAAGACGTCCTGGGCATCAAGCTCGCGGTCGGCAGCGTGAGCAACGTCGAGCGCCGGATGGGCGCTGCGCTAGAACAGCCCCATGGGCAAGCCCTGAAGCGGGTGCGGCGGGCGCTGGTGAAGCACCTCGACGCCACAAGCTGGTACCGGAGCGGCCTGCCACGATCGCTGTGGACATTCGCGAGCCGGCTGGCCA
Source organism: Planctomycetales bacterium (assembly GCA_005239935.1). Taxonomy (GTDB): domain Bacteria; phylum Omnitrophota; class Gorgyraeia; order Aquiviventales; family Aquiviventaceae; genus SBAZ01. Next base: position 2,696 of record SBAZ01000051.1, read on the forward strand.
CGACCTTCGTGATCACCACCGGCGCCAAGGCGGAGAGCGTGCGCGCCTTGGTCGGTCGAGCAGGCGGCACGCTCGTCAGCGACCGCGCTTCCCAGTTCGGCTTCTGGGCCATGGAGCGGCGCCAGATCTGCTGGGCGCACCTGATCCGGCGGTTCACGGCCTTCGCGGAGAGCCGGCGAACGGAGGTGAAGCAGCTCGGCGAGTCGCTGCTGCTGCTCTCCCAGGCGCACCTGAGCGAATGGCATCGTGTCAAGGAGGGCGAGCTGTCCCGCAACCAGCTGAAGGGCCTCGTCGCCAACCTCGAACCGCTCCTCATCGGCCACCTCGAGCGCGGAGTGGCTCTTCGCCAACGCGGGGTCAGCGGCGCCTGCGCCAACATCCTGGCGCATCGGGACGCTCTGTTCACCTATGCCTCCGTCCCCGGCGTGCCGGCGGTCTGCTTGCGCCACATGACGAAGCCGCGCAGCTCGCGCTCGGCGTGGTTGTTGGTCGGCGGCACGCCGGGGACGGAGGCATAGGTGAACAGAGCGTCCCGATGCGCCAGGATGTTGGCGCAGGCG
>SBAZ01000095.1 GCA_005239935.1 Planctomycetales bacterium
GAGGCCAAGGCCGGCCAGTCGAGTAGGTGGTGAAGATGCGCCGGCTGCCGGAGCACCGCATGTTGGACCGGCTGCTGGAGCGTCAGGAACTGGCGGTAGGCGGCGGCCAGCGCGTCCCGGTCGCCCGCGGTGAATAGATCCCCAAGGAACGGCTCGCACTCCCGCAAGTTCCCGAACACCAGGGCCTCCACCTGGGCAGGCTGGCCGTACCAGGCGATGCGGCGCCCGCGCGCGGCGCGCCGGAAGAACGGCACCAGGCGGCCTGCCAGTCGGGCCATGTCCTGTGCACGCACCCGCCGCTGGGCCACCAGCCGGTCCAACATGCGGTGCTCCGGCAGCCGGCGCATCTTCACCACCCACTCGACTGGCCGGCCTTGGCCTCCGAGTTGGAGCCGACCGCCCTGCTCCGTAAGCGGCACCAGGCCCAGATACACGTCCGGCGCCAACCGACGATTCAGTGACAACTCCAACAGACAGAACCGCTTGCGCCGCGGCAAGCTGGAGGCGTCCAGGAAGGGAAACGTGACCGGCTTCTTGAGTTTGTAGGCGAAGGCGCCTGCCAGAAAGACGTGCGAGACATGCGTTTCTCGCCGCGCGACGGCGCTGACCGGGTGTGGGTAGGTGCTGGGCCGGGAGAGGAAGTCCACGAGGCGACGTTCGTGCCGATCCATAGGCGGAGCGCTCATTCTACGGTGCGCTCTGCACGAAATCCAGGAAAACCCCCCTCGCCCCGCCCCGGAGCCGCTTGAGTTTTCCCGCCTGAGTTGGTAGAGTGTGCCCGACCAAGGAGGGGCCGACCATGAGACGAGCGATTCTGGCGTTCGGACTGCTGGCCTGGTGCGCGTGGAGTCCTGCAGCAGCCGCTGACGGCCCAGCCGAGGGCGGCACCATCATCAAGAAACTGCTCCGGGGTGCCACGAACACCCTGACTGGATGGGTGGAAATCCCCAGGCGCGTCCAAGAAACCTCCCAAGAGTCCGGCACAGGCGCCGGTTTCACGTGGGGCCTTGTCCGGGGCCTTGGCCACGGCTTTTTCCGGACCACGGCCGGCCTCTACGAGCTCATCACCTTCCCGTTCCCCGCACCGCCTGGGTACGTGCCGGTGATCCAGCCTGAGTTTGTGTTCGATTCCGAGCCGGCTCCATAGACGTCGGGGACATTTCCGCCCGCTGGCGTCAGCCAGGGTGGGCAGGAAACGTCCCCTTCAAGGTTAAGCACCTGAGTTCGGGGTCAGGCCCGCTGCGCGGCCCAGTCCCCTTTGACGACGGGGACAGGCCCCGGACCCGCAGCAACCCCCACCAGTCGTGTCCGGGCCCAGTCCCCTTCAAGGCCAACTACCTGACTAGACGCCTGGCGGGCGCCCGAGCCACCTCAGATACCCGCTTGACCGCCTTACTTTCCCTACTGTCTTTACAATAATCTTGCAAAATCGCTTAAACGTGCTTATACTGTCTCAAACTCCATTAACACGTGAAGGGGGTGAGAGACGGGATGGAGACAAGCACGAATACGGTACCGGGCATGGGCATGGTCCAGACGTACGTGCTCGATCCACTCCAAGCCGCGTGGACGACGTTCCTGGAGACGCTGACGGCGTACGCGCCCTCAGTGCTGGGTGCCATCCTCATCCTGTTCATTGGGTGGGTGATCGCCCGGCTAGTCCAGGAGCTGGTCCTGAGAGCCCTGAAGGCGGTCTCGCTCGACAAGGCCGCCGACTGGGTGCAGCTCTCCAGCGTGCTGGCCAAGGGCGGGATCCGATGGAAGGTGTCCGAGCTCATCGCGGCCATCATCTACTGGGTCATCGTCCTGGCGTTCGTGGTCACCGCGCTGAACGCACTCAATCTGACGGTCGCGGCAGGTCTCGTGCAGCAGGTCGTCGGCTATCTGCCGAAGGTGGTGGCGGCAGTGTTCCTGCTGGTGATCGGCATCTTCGCAGCAGCGTTCGTGGGGGCCACGGTCCGCACGGCCGCCAGCAACGCGGGGATCCTCCAGGCGCACCTCCTGGGCTCGATCACCCAGACAGTCGTCGTCGCCTTCTCGGCGGTGGCAGCCCTTGAGCTGCTGGACATCGCGTTCGTCGGCAAGGCGTTCGAGATCGTCCTGGCGGGCGTCAGCCTCGGGTGCGCGTTGGCCTTCGGGCTGGGCTGCAAGGATCAGGCCGGACGCTGGGTGTCCAGCCTCTCCGACCAGATCGCCGGCCGCAAGCGTTAGGGGGACGTTGGGCCGTGTTTCGACGGGCCCGGTGGTTGCCAGAGGTTGTGGCAGCCGCCGGGCTTGTCGTTTCTCCCCAGGCCTGGGCCCTCAACGTGGAGCGCCTCGAGCCTGCCGAGCAGGCGGTCATGGAGAGCCTCCTCTCCACCCTAGAACCAGTGCTGGCCCCCAAGAAAGCGGATGGGACGGCGGTCCTGCTCACATGGGAGGAGCTGTATGCGCCCCTCAGCCCTGAGCAGCGAGGCTTCCTCGACAGCATGCGGGCGCTTCGGGGGGCCGACCTCGGGGCGACCAGTCACTACTTCGGCTTATTCGACGGGGACGCCGCTCTCACCCCGGTCGGCCCGCAGACCATCCTCAAGAACGGTGTGCCGACCCCATTGGACCCTCAGCACCTGCCCCGCGTGGTCCTCGCGGCCTATCAGCGCATGATGGAGACGATGCGCCAGGACCTGGGCAAGGGGCTCCTGGTCGAGTCCGGCTACCGGTCATCGGCCTATCAGCTCTATCTCTTTCTCTACTACGCGCCCAAGCACGGGTATTCCATTCGGGAGACCAACCGGTTCGTCGCCCTGCCCGGGCACAGCGAGCACGGCCACCCGCCCCGCCAGGCGATCGACTTCATCAACGAAGCAGGCATCAACGGCGAGGACCACCCCGAAGAGTTCGAGGCGCTCCCGGAGTACGCCTGGCTCCAGGCACATGCCCGCACGTACGGCTTCGTCCTCTCGTACCCACGGGATAACCCCCACCATACGGCCTTCGAGCCCTGGCATTGGCATTACGAGGGATCCTCTGACTAACCCCGCGGGATTCCGCCGCCCGTCGGGCGTTGCGTCGCGATGACGCGGCCCTCGCTCCTCCGGTCGTTGACGCTCACGGATGCCACGCTTCTGGTCGTGGGCTGCATCGTCGGGGTGGGGATCTTCCGAACGGCCGCGCCGATCGCAGGCCATGTCTCCTCTCCGCTGCTCACCCTGCTGCTGTGGGTCGTCGGCGGGGCGGTGTCGCTGTGCGGGGCGCTCTGCTACGCCGAGCTGGCGGCGATGTTCCCCGCGAGCGGCGGGGATTACCTCTTCATCACCCGCACCTACGGGCGGTTCTGGGGTTTCCTCTTCGGATGGACGAAGGTCTTCATCGAGCGCACGGGCACGATCGCCATCCTTGGATTCGTGTTCGCCGAGTACTTCAGCCGCATCCTGCCCTACGATGACGCGACGGCCCGGTGGGTGGGAGCCGGCGCGGTCCTGGTGCTGACCACGGTGAACGCCGCCGGGCTGCGGTGGGGCGCCTTGGTGCAGAACTGCTTCACGGTCCTCAAGATTCTTGCCCTGACCAGCCTGGCGGCGGCCGGGATCTCCGCGGTCCTCAGCGGCGACACCGTCAAGCCGTCCTGGGCTTGGCCGAACCTTTCCGCGCTGGACGTCGTGCTGTCGCTCCCTGTCGCGTTCGTGTTCGTCTTGTGGACGTACGGGGGTTGGACCGAGGCGGCCTACGTCGCGGACGAAGTGCGCAAGCCGACCAAGAACGTCCCGCGGGCCATCATCGGCGGGGTCCTGCTCACGACGGCGCTGTATCTGCTCGTGAACTGGGCCTACCTGCTGTGCGTCACCGTGGAGGCGCTGCCGGGCACGAAACTGGTCGCCGCCGTGGTCATGCAGGAGTGGCTCGGGCCCGCGGGCGGGGTCTTCATGGCCTGGATGATCGCCTGCTCAGCCTTCGGCGCGCTCAATGGCTACATCCTGACCAGCGGGCGCGTGCTGTATGCCCTTGGCAAGGATCACCGGCTGTTCAGACGGCTCAGTGCGGTGCATCCCGAATTCCACACCCCGGCTGCGGCCCTGTGGGTCAACGCGGCGCTGGCTGCCGTGCTGGTGTTCACCAAGACGTTCGACCAGATCATGGTCTACTCGACGGTGGTGATCACGGTCTTCTTCATCCTCGGCGTGTGGGCCGTCGTGCTGCAGCGCCGGAAGAATCCCAAGGCGGAGCGTCCCTATCGCGCCTGGGGCTACCCCTGGACCGCCCTCGTTTTTGTAGCCGTGATGAGCGCCTTCGTGCTCGGCGTCTGGATCAAGGAGCCGCGCGAGGCGCTCTTCGGCTTCGCCTTTCTGGCCCTGGGCGTTCCCCTCTATCTTCTCTCAGAACGCCTCCGCTAGCAGACGATGGGGACATTTCTCTCCGGGACACTTTTCCCGCACCAGCCGACCGCTAGCGCGGGAGAAGTGTCCCTCCGAGAAACGTCCCCATCGTCTGGCGCCGCGCCGCTTCCCCTAGAACTCGACTCCGGCGCGGCGAAGCGCTTCCTCGAGCTGGCGCCCATTCTCACACCGAATCGCCGTCAGCCCGGCCTGTCGCCCGGCCTCCACCATTTCCGGCCGGTCGTCAATGTACACCACCGCGGAGGCCGGCAGGCCTAGGCGCTCGAGCGCAAAGGCGTACATCTCCGCGTCGGGCTTGCGCAGGCCCACATCGCACGAGGCGATCCAGTCGTCCAGGACGCTCAAGCAGGGCATGTGGCGTTGGAGGTGCACCAGGTGCAGCACGTTCGTGTTCGTCAGCGCGACGAGACGGTGCCGCGTGCGCAGCCGGGGCAGGAGCTGCGTGACGTCCCGGTTCTCCGTGAAAATGCCACTCCAGAACTCCACGAACTGCTCGTAAGTCCAGGACGCCTGCAGGCGCGTCTTGAGCCCTTCGAAGTAGGCTTCTGGCGTGATCTGCCCAAGTTCGAAGGGCAGCAACAGCTCCTCGTGATAGATCTCCCGCTGGACCTCGTCGAAGCCGCGGCCCAGCGACTGCGCCACCTGGTGGACGAGGCGGTCCGATTCGACATCCACGACCACACCACCCAAATCACAGAGGATCGCCTGAAACGCCAAGGCGCTCACCAGCGGCTCAGGGGCTGCCGCCCGGCGAATCCCCCTTCGAGGGTGTGCCAGAACCGGATGCGCTCCTCGCCGACCTTCCAGCAGAGAAAGACCATCTCGTCGCCCCGCATGGCATGGAAGTCTACCAGGCCCTCCCCAACGCTCTTCAGGACGCCGCCGAGCGCCTCGAGCGACGCCAGGCTGCTGCGGAACGCCTCCTCCTGCTCCAACTGCCGCACGTGGAGGATGTCCGACTGATCGCTGAGCGCCTCTGATGACAGGCTCCCCTCAGCCGCGGCTCCGTCCAGGACCTCGAGACCCTCCGCGCTTTCGGCGAGCGCGCGGCCCAGTTCCTGCAACCGCGCCATGATCACACGGACCTGCGGGAGACGGGCGTTGGCTTCGGCGAGGGTCAGCGTCTTTGGCGAAGAGACTCCGCCGTCCATGGCAGATCCTACTGTGGGTGGACGAAACGGCTTAGGCGGAGAAGGACGAGCCGCAGCCGCAGGATTTCTTGGCGTTGGGGTTCTGGAATTCGAACCCGCCGCCGAGCAGCCCGTTCGTCTTGTAGTCGATCGTGGTGCCGTCGAGGTAGAGGTGGCTCTTGGCGTCGACCAGGATCTTCACGCCGTGCTGCTCGAAGACCTGGTCGTATTGCTTGGGGTTGGCCTCGTCAAGCTGCAACACGTAGCTGAACCCCGAACAGCCCCCGCCCTTGACCCCGATGCGCAGGCCAAGATCAGGTTTCTGTTCCTTCGCAATGAGCCGTTTGACCTCTTCTGCGGCGGATGGCGTCACGCTGATCATGCTGGTCTCTCCCTGTTGCGCTACCACGACTGGTTCAATTATAGCACGCGCTCTCGACGGGAACAACCGCTCAACCGGGCGACCAACGCCCCATCCGCCGGCGGGAACTTGAAGCGCGACAAGCGATTAGGGGCCACCCAGCGCACCGCCGCCACCTGGAGCGCACGGGCCGCCCCTGGAGCCGGCGTACAGCGGAAGACCCTGAGCAGCACGCGGCGATCTGGATACCGGTGGCGGATGGTCTCGAACGGCTGAACCAGGCGGAGGCTCAAGCCCACTTCCTCCAGGAGTTCGCGGCGCAGACACGCCGGCCACGTTTCTCCCGGGTGGCGCTTGCCGCCTGGGAACTCCCAGTACCCGGCGAGGTGGACGCCCCGCGGCCGGCGGCAGATGAGCACGCGGCCCCGGCGCTCAACGATTCCGACGGCGACCTGGGCGTCCGGGCGTTTGGCCATCATCCCAGGGGAAGCTCCGGCAGGTGCGGCGCAGGGCGCAGATCCCGCACCGAGGCCGGCGAGCCGTGCAGACGAGCGCGCCGAAATCCATCATGGCCTGGTTGATGTCATAGGCGCGCCCCCGCGGGATCACGGTCTCGGCCAGCTGCCACAATCGCTGTTTCACCGCGCCCTGTCCCGGACTGCCGCGCACATCGAAGTAGCGCGACAGCAGCCGCGCCACGTTCGTGTCGAGGATGGGTGCATCCTGGCCGAAGGCGAAGCTCAGCACCGCACCCGCCGTGTAGCGCCCGATGCCATCCATGGCGAGCAGGCCATCGTAGCTGTCGGGCAACCGACCGCCGTGCTCGCGCACCGTGCGCTGCGCGATGGCGCGCAGCCGCAGCGGGCGGACGTTGTAGCCCAGCGGGTACCACACTTTGCGCAGCTCGGCCGTGCGGGCCTTGGCGAGTGCCCGCAGCGTCGGGTAGCGGCGCAGGAACTCTCGATACTTCGGCAGCACCCGGTCCACTTGGGTTTGCTGCAGCATGATTTCCGAAACCAGGATCCGGTACGGATCGTGCGTCTCCCGCCACGGCAGCCGGCGCTGATGGCGCCGATACCAGGCGAGCAGCCGGCGCCGGAACGGACGGAGGAGTGCCGCGCTGGTCATGGCCGGCCCTACCCTAGCACGCGCCCCTCGGCAAGTAAAGCCACGCCGCCCGGTTCACCGCCGGATGCGTTGTATGCTAGAATGGCGCGTTGCCACATCGACGATGCCCGCACAACCCTTTCGCGCGCGCCTCGAGCAGGTGGACGTCCTCGCCTACAACGTGCGCAGTTTCCGCCTCAAACTCCTCGACCTGCCCGCGCTCGACTTCCAGGCCGGGCAGTTCGTGATCGTCAACGTGCCGAACAACGGCCAGGTGGTCAAGCGCGCCTATTCGGTGGCCTCGCCCCCGTCGGACCGCGGCTACCTCGAGCTGTGCATCCAGCACCTGGAGGGCGGCATCGCCTCGACCTACTTCTGGAAGATCAAGGCCGGAGAAACCCTCTCGCTCAACGGTCCGCATGGGCGCTTTCTCGTGAAGGAGCCGGTGGACTACGACCCCGTCTTCATGGCCACCGGGACCGGGGTGGCTCCGCTGCGCGCGATGATCCGCACGCTCCTCTCTCAGAACGTGAAACGGGACGTGTGGCTGCTCTTCGGTACCCGCTATGAGCACGCGCTCCTGTATGAATCGGAATTCCGCTCCCTGGCGGGCAGCCGACGGAACTTCCATTACATTCCCACAGTGAGCCGGCCGAAAGAATGGCACGGGGAGACCGGGCACATCCAAGACACCTTCAAGAAATACATCACGGATTACACGAACAAGGAGCTCTATCTGTGCGGGTGGCTCGAGGTCATCAAGGCGGTGTGCAACGACCTGGCGGGCCTCGGCGTCCCGCGCGAGCGGATGCACTACGAGGAGTGGGGC
>SBAZ01000058.1 GCA_005239935.1 Planctomycetales bacterium
AAGATGTACTTAGCCATCACGGCTTGGTGGCGAGGGGCGAGGGGCGTGGGACGACCCGTGCCCCTTGTCTCCTGCCCCGTGCTCCTTCATCAGCGCCTCGACACGTTTCAGATCGTCAGGAGTGTCCACGCCGATCGTGTCATGTGCGGTTTCGAGCAGTTTGATCTTGTACCCGTGCTCCAGCGCGCGCAGCTGCTCCAGCTGCTCGGCCTGCTCAAGTGGGGTCGGCTCCAGACTCGGAAACTGCAGGAGAAAGTGCCGCTGGTAGCCATAGAGCCCCAGGTGCTTCCACATCGGCGGCGGTGTCGTGGCATCGCGGACGCGCGGGATCGGGCTGCGCGAGAAATACATCGCGTAGCCGTCGCGATCGACCACCACCTTCACGACGTTCGGATTCGCCAGGTCCTCGGGCCGCAGCCGGGTCATGAGCGAGGCCATCGGCACCGCGGCGTGCTGCTGCAGGACCTCCGCCAGGCTCCCAAGCATCTCCGGCTGGATCAGCGGCTCGTCTCCCTGGACGTTGATGACGACCTGGGCACTGCGCGTGCGTGCCACTTCCGCCACGCGCTCGGTGCCGCTGCGCGCGTCCGGGCTCGTCATCACCGCCGCGCCCCCGAAGCGCAAGACCGCTGCGCGGATGCGCTCGTCATCGGTGGCCACCAGCACCTCGTCGATGCCCTGCGCCTTGGCCGCCTGTTCGTACACGTGCTGAATGACCGGCTTACCCGCCAGCGTGGCCAGCGGCTTGCCGGGGAACCGCGTGGACCCGTAGCGCGCCGGGATGACGACCAGCACGGACATCAGCGTCGCGCACTCGACGCCAGCCGTCGCCGCCGTCCTTCGACTCGCTTCGCTCGCTCAGGATTTCGCCCCGCCGTGGCGGGGCTCAACCGCGCGCGGAGTTCCTCCGGCGTGGCCACCGCCACGCCGAGTTTGCCCACGACGATGCCAGCCGCCACGTTGGCCAGGCGAGCCGCCTCCGCCAGCCGCATCCCGGCAGCCAGCCCGAGGGTAAACGCCGCGATCACCGTGTCCCCGGCCCCGGCCACATCGAACACTTCCTGGGCCACGGTCGGGATACGGGTCTCGCGCCCGCCGCGCTCAAAGAGCCACATGCCGTCTTCGCCAAGCGTGATCAGCGCCGCCTCACAGCGCAGCCGCCGGAGCATCTCCTTCCCGGCCCAGGCCACGTCCGCGTCGCGCGCGAGCTCGCGGCCGACCATGCGGCCGGCCTCGGCCCGGTTGGGGGTCAACGCGGTGACACCCCGGTATAACTCCACATGCTCTTCTTTCGGATCCACCGTGACGACGGTGCCGCGCCGGCGCACCGCCGGGATCACCTCCTCGAGCAGCCGCCGCGTGATGAGGCCCTTCCCATAGTCCTCGATCACCACGGCATCCGCTGCGGGCAGGCGGTCCAGCACCGCGCCGATGACGCGGGTGAGCGCGGCGTCCGGGAGCGGTGCCGGCTGTTCCCGGTCCACCCGGACCACCTGCTGGTGGTGCGCGATGACGCGGGTCTTCACCGTCGTCGGGCGCTTGACCCGGATGACGCCGGCCGTATCAATTCCGCGCCGGCGCACGTCGGCGGCGAGCGTGTCGCCCCAGCGGTCTTCGCCCACGGCCCCGACGAGTATCACCTGGCCGCCCAGCGCGCGGACGTTGTTGGCGACATTCGCCGCCCCGCCGGGCATGACCGACTCGGACTGGACCCACACGACGGGCACCGGGGCTTCCGGGCTGATGCGGCTCACCTGGCCCCAGATGAACTCGTCGAGGATGAGATCGCCGACGACGAGCACACGCGTGCGGGGGAACCGCGAGAGGACGCCGTTGAGGGAGGACGTCATCCCACCACCTGCTGCGGCCACGCCCATGGCGCGGCCGGGCCGGCACCGGATAGGTCAGTGTGTTGCGCGCCGGCCCAGGCGATGCCGGCGTGCACTGGCATGCTCGATCCCACTCTGAACACCGTCAGGCCGGCATCGCCGCCGGCAGGTGGTGAGATCATGGGAGCCGCTCGGTCACCGCTTGCGCCAGCAGCGGCACCAGCAACTCATGGTGCCCGGTGATATGGATGCCGCGGCCGCCCAGCAGCGTGGGTCGCTTGAGCACATTCTCGGACGGGCGGTAGTGCCGGATCATGTCGAAATCGAAGGCCGTGAAATCCTTCACCGCATGGCCGAGGTTCCGGGCGATCGAGACGGCTTTCAGGAACACCTCCGGCAGGATGACCGCGGAGCCGATGTTGCCGACCACCCCGCCCTTGCCGAGCGTGGCCACGACGCCGATGAGGTTGCGGAAATCGTTCATGGAGGTCCGCCCAATGGCGGCCCCGTCTGCCGAGGCCTGCTGGTGAATGATGTCGGTGCCGATGGCCACATGCACGCTCACCGGGATCCCCAGCTCATGGCAGGTGGCTAACAGGCTCAGTTTCCGGTGCGGCAGCCGCTGCTGCACGATCATCGCCCCCACCGCGGCTCCCAGCCCCTGGTCGCGCCGGGCGCCCTCCTGGATCGCGTCGTTCAAGAACTGGTGGGTTTCCCGCGCCATCCCGAAGGAGCCGTCGGCGAGTGCGGCGGCCACGTCTTCGGAGGTGGCCCCCATGTAGGCGAGCTCGAAATCATGGATGACCCCGGCCCCGTTCATGGCCAGCGCGGTCACGACCCGGCGGCGGATGAGATCGATGAGGAGCGGGCTCAGCCCGACCTTGATGACATGGGCCCCAAACATGAGCAGGACGGTCTTGCGGCTGCGGTGGGCGGCGACCAGGGCGTCCACAATCGTCCGGAACTCATTGACTGACAGAAAGTTAGGGAGAGATTCGTAGAACCGGCGGAAGGAGGTTCCCTTACGGCAGGGCTTCGCAAAGGCGTCGAAACGGACCTTGCTTTTGCGCGCGCCGGCGGGGTAGGTCTTGAGCCTGGTCAGATCCAGCGCTGGACTTGGCACGCTTCATTTTACCGGAGGGGGGAGGGGGTGTCAATTTGGCCTGGCCGCCGGTGGCGCCCTGCGGACTGTGCGCGCCAGCACCTGTTTCGTGGCGGCCAGCACCTCGTCCGCGGTCAGGGAGGTGAGACAGAGGAACTCGATGTCACAGTTGTGGGCCAGGCAGGTGACGCACCCGACCTCCTTATGGAGGACCACGTGCCCTTCCCCGAGCGGCCCCCAGCGCTGCGGCGAGAGACCCGCTTGGTTACGGCCGAAGATGTCCACGACCGGCGTGCCCACCGCGGCCGCCACATGCACCGGTCCTGAGTCATTGGAGAGGAGGAGCGCGCAGCGCTGGAGGAGCGCGGCGAGTTCCGCGACGCTCAATTGTCCCGCGAGGTTGAGCGCTGGGGCCCGCATCGCGGCGGCCACGGCTTGCGCGTGCCGCGCATCGTCGGCGCCGGCCACGAGGCAGATCCGCACCCCGTCCTCGGCCGCGAGGCGCTCGGCGACCGCCGCGAAGCGCTCCGGCATCCACCGCTTCGAGACGCAGCTCGCCGAGGGATGGATGGCCACGAGCCGCGCGGACGGGGCGACTCCGGCCTCGCGCAACCGCGCTTCCACGCGCTCCACGGCCTGCGCCTGGATCGGGATGCTGGGGCGCGGCGGTTCGCCGCGGATGCCGAAGATCTCCAGCATGTCGAGGGCGTAGGCCGCTTCATGCTTCGCGCCCTCCTGCTTGCGATGCGGCAGGCGGTGCGTCAGCAGCCACGGCTGCTTGCGGTTGTAGCCGATGCGGACCGGGATGCCGGCCAGGAACGGGATCCAGTGCGAGCGGTTGCTGGGATGCAGGACGAGCGCCGTATCGAACTCCAAGCGCCGCAGCGAGCGGGCGAATCGCGCCGTGGCGAGCGGGCTCCGGTGTATCCCGTCCTTCTCATAGAGGATCGCCTCATCGATGGCGGGATGACCTTCGATCACATCGCGGCACAGGGGACGCACCATCATCGCCAGGAACGCGTGGGGGACGTGCCGGCGCAAGGCCGTCAAGACGGGCGTCGAGAGGATCACGTCGCCCAGCCGGTCGAGGCGGATGACCAGGATGCGTCTGGGCGGTGGCACAGCCTGGGAGGCTGCGGCGCTCATGGCTGGCCGGCCGCCCCGCGGATGTCGTCCTCCGGGCCCTGCTCCAGCAGCTCCTGCGCCGCGTCGTACACCTCGTCCGGGGTGATGAACCGCATGCATTCGTGGTTGAACCGGCACAGGGACGCTTCGCAGGGCGCGCAGAAGAGCGCATGGCGGATCACCTGGTGCGCCGGCGCCGTCGGGCCGTACTTGGCCGCGTCCGTCGGGCCGAAGAGCGCGACGGTGGGCACACCCAGCGCCGAAGCCAGATGCAGCGAGGCGGAATCATTGGTGATGACGAGTGTCGCCTGCCGCATGAGCAGCCCGGCTTGCCGGATGGTCGCGAGCCCGGTGCAGCTGTGCGCCCGTTGCTCCATCAGCCCGAGGATCTCCTGGACGACCTCCTCTTCCGCGACCTCGCCGGAGAACACGACCTCGGCGCCGGCCTCGCCGATGAGGCGGTCCGCGACCCGCGCGAACCCGGACGCTGTCCAGCGCTTGATGTGGCTGCGCGCGCCCGGGCACATGATGACCAGGGGCTTGCGCGCCTCCAGCTTCCACCGCTGGCGCATCTGCTCGAGCTGCGCCTCATCCTTGGCCGAGAACCAGAGCGGGCATCGCCCATCGAGCGCGGCGCGCGCCCCCGGGGCCTGCCGCCACAGCGCCCACCGCTGGCGATCCCGCATGTGCCGCACACCGCGCGGCGCGCGGCCGAGGTATCGCCAGGCGCGCCACGGCGTGAGGAGGAGTGGATACAGCGTGTGTCGGACGTCCACGATGACGGTCGGCCGGTACCGCCACAGCGCCCGGAGCAGCCGCCACTGCCCTGCCGGGAACCGAAAGGCGCTCAGGTCCACCAGGGTCCCGATGCGCGGATCGCCCTCGAACAGCGCGCGCGCACGCGCGCCGACGGCGAGCGTGAGATGCGCATTGGGATACCGGCGGTGGAGCGCGGCGACGACATCGCTCATGAGGATCGCGTCGCCGATATTCGACGGCCCGATGACCAGCAGGCGCTCCGCGCTCATGGGTGGCGGGTCAAGAGCCGGCTTGCTGCGTCGTAGACCTCCTCCACGGGGATCGCGTCCATCCCGGGGTGCGGCGGGTCCGTCGGCCGCTGAACGCACGGCACCCGGGGACAGCCTTCCGGGTGGTGGATGACGATGGTCTGGCGCGGATTGCCGAAGGGTCCGGTGAACTGCGGCGACGTCGGGCCGTACAGCCCGACGACCGGCCGCCCCAGCGCGGCCGCGACGTGGAGGATGCCGGTGTCGTTGGTCACGACGAGGTCCGCGCGCTCGAGGCAGGCGGCGAGCTCGCGCAGGCTGGTGCGTCCGATGAGCAGCACCGGAGACTGCCGCATCGCCTGCCGGATCGCTTCGCCGAGGCCCACGTCCTGCGGCCCGCCGGTCACCAGCACCGCCACGCCGTGCGAAGCCACGAGCCGGTCGGCCAGCGCGGCAAAGCGTGCCGGGGCCCAGCGCTTGTGCGGCCAGTTGGCGCCCGGGTGCAACACGACCACTCGCCGGCCATCCAGCCCGGCGGCCGCCAACCGCTCCAGCGCGGCGCGCCGTTCCTGCGGTCCGACGACATACTCGTACGGGCCGCTTGAGCCGCGCAGCCCGACCACCCCGAGCAACGGCAGGTAGGTCAGCGCCTTGTGCTGGGGCACCACTGGACGCGGCACCCGATGGGTCAACCACCCGGCTCCCTTCTCGGAGAAGCCCACGCGGACCGGGATGCCGGCCAGCGCGAGGAGGGCCGCGCGCGAGCGGCTGGGGCGCAGGACAAAGGCGGCGTCGAAATGCTGCGCACGCAGGTGCTGGATCAGGCCCCACTTTGCGCCCAAACCCCGGTGCGCCCCGCGCTCATCATAGGCCAGGAAGCGATTCACATGCGGGTTCTCGCGCAGGACTTCCTGACACTGCGGCCAGCCCAAGGCCTGCACCGTGGCCTGCGGCCTAGCCTGTTTGAGGGCGCGCAGAAACGGTGTCGCAAACAGCGTCTCGCCGAACCAATTTGGCAAGACCACGAGCACACGGGCGTGCTCGGTGATGGTCGTTCGCCGCTCGGCGTCCGTCATGAGACCCGCGTGCCCGCCAGCTCGCGGTAGACGGAGTCCACCGCGTCCGCCATCTGCGTGAAGGTGTACCGGCGCGTGACCACGTCGTGCGCACGGCGCCCGGCCGCCTGCGCGGCCGCGGGGTCGCGCAGCCACTCGGTCAGCCGCTGCGCGAGTGCGCCCACATCGGCGGGTTCGACGAGCGGTCCAATGCCGTCGCGGTCCAGCACCCACGCGGCCCCGCCGCCCCGCCGCACCGAGACGATGGGCCGCCCGCTCGCCATCGCCTCGAGGAGGGCGAGGCCGAACCCCTCCTGCTCCGCCGGCAGGAACACGAAGAGATCCATGACCGACAGCGCAAGCGCGGTGCCTGGCAGGGTGCCGGCGAAGTGGACGGCGTCGGCCTGTCCTTCGGCGCGCGCGATCGCCTCAAGCCCGGCGCGCGCGTCGCCGTCTCCCACAATCAGCAGGTGCGCTGCTGGCACCGCCGCGCGCACGCGCGTGAAGGCGCGGATGAGCTGGTCGACGCCCTTGCTGCGCACCAGGCGGGCGACGGTGCCGACGACCGGCGCCCCGGACGGCACGCCGCACTGGGTGCGGAACGCCATCTGCGCGGCCGGCTCAGGAGGGGTTTCAAACGACGTAGGATCCAGGCCGTGCGGGATGAGCCGCACCCGCGAGGCCGGCACGCCGAAATCTCGCACCAGATGCTCGCGCACCGGCTCGCTGATCGCGATGGTGAGGTCGCCGGTGCACGGCCACAGTCGGCGCCCGAGGTTCGGCCGAAAGAATCCGTGCCACGTGACGACGTACGGGAGGTCCAACCGCCTGGCGAGGCGCGCGGCGGCCACCTGGCCAACCCGCGTGTGCGCGTGCAGGAGGTCCACGGGCTCCCTGCGCAGGCGCGCGGCGAGCCGCCGAGTCGCCGTAAACACCTGCGGGCTGAACTCTGCGCTGGTGCGCAGGGGAGCGTCCCAGAGCGCCACGCCGCCTGCGGCGGCCTCCGCGGCCAGCGCACCCGCGCTGGAGGCGATCGCCACCTGGTGGCCTCGCGCCACACCGGCGCGCGCGAGGCTGACGACATGACGGGCGACGCCGCCGACATCCAGATGCGAGGTCACATGCAGGATGCGCATGGTGTCAGCTACCTGCGGTGCCTGACACCGCGGCGAGGACCGCGCCGAGGACGTCGGCTACCGCGATGCGCTGCATGCACGCGTGCGTGACGGTGCGGCACGTGGCCGAGTAGCACGGAGCGCAGAACACGTCCCGCTTGATGACCTGTCCCTTGAACCCGGGCGGCAGATGCCGACGCGGATCGGTCGGGCCGAAGAGCGCGACGGTCGGGGTCCCCATGGCGGCCGCGAGATGCAGGGGGGAAGAATCATGTGCCACAAACGCCTGGCAGCGCTTGATGACGCAGGCCAGCTCTAAGATGCGCGTCCGGCCGACGAGCACGAGCGGCTTCGAGGTCATCTGCGACCCCATCGCCTCGGCCAGGCCCTGCTCCCCCGGTCCGCCGGTGATCACGACGCGGAGGCCTTGCCGCGCCAGGGCGTCGGCCAGTTGCGCCCACCGGCCGAGGTCCCAGCGCTTCGTCTTCCAGCGGCCGCTGCCGCCGGGATGCAGACCCACGGTGGCCTGCCCCGGCACCTCGGGGTCCGGCAGCAGGGTCCGCGCGACCGCCTCGTCCTGCGTCGACGGCCACAGCTCCAGTTCGTCTCCGGAGGGCTCAATGCCGGCCTGCCGGAGCAGGTACTGTTGATGCGCGACCGGGGCCAGCACGACGCGCGGCAACCGGACGCCCCGGTTGAGGGCCGCGCCGAATTTCCGGTGGTACCCCACGCGCACCGGGATGCCCGCGGCCCAGGCCAGGAGATGCGTGCGGCGGCTGTTCTGCAGATCAATCGAGAGATCGAAGGCTTCCCGGCGCAGGCGCCGCGCGAAGGCCCATGCGCCCCGCGGCCCGCGCTCCTTGGACGCCGGGTTGTAGATCACGCAGTCGTTCAGGTACGGGCTGTGCGCCACCGCCTCATAGGCGCTGCGCCCTACGATGAGGGCGAGATGCGCTTCGGGGTAGCGCCGCCGCACGGCGCGCAGGCTCGGCGTCGAGAGGATCACATCGCCGAGCGCGCTCAGCTTCCAGATGGCAATGCGCGGTTTGTGCAGACACTCGTCATACACCGCCAGTGTGCGCTCCACCATGCGGTCCAGCGACCACTCGGCTTCCACGCGCCGGCGGGCCGCGTCCACGCACCGCGCCCGCACGCTGGCGTCCTGCAGGAACCGCCGCACCGCCGCCGCCAAGTCCTGGGGATCGCCCGGGCGCGCCAGCAAGCCGGTGACGCCGTCCTCAATGAGCTCCGCCAGCCCGCCCAAGCGTGAGGCGACGACCGGGCGGCCCACGGCCTGCGCCTCGACCACGCTCCGGCCGAACGATTCCGGATAGGTGGAGGGCACGACGAGCACATCCATCGAGGCGATGACCTGCGCGACGTCATCGCGCACACCCAGCCACTCCAGCGCCTCGCCCGCACCCAACGAGAGGGCCAAGGCCTCCAGCGCCTGCCGCCGCGCGTCGCCCGGCGGGTCGCCCGCCAGGCACAGCCGCACCGGCCACCCTTCTCGTCGCAAGAGATCGCACGCCCGCAGCGCCACCTCATGCCCCTTGATGGGGCTCAGGCGCCCGATGAGGCCGATGCGCCACTCCTGTTGGCTCGGCCGAGGCGGGGCGAGCCGGAACTCCTCAAGATCTACCCCGCGCGGCACCACGCGCAGGCGCTCGCGCGAAACGCCGAAGTGCTCCATGAGATACTGCGCCAGGGCATCCGACGGGACGATGACGCAGCGGCCCCGAACCATGATGCGGGAGAGCGGGTGCGGCGCGTAGAAGCCGTGCGCGGTCGTGACAAAGGGCCGCTGGGCGCGGCGCGCCGCCCAGTAGCCGGCCCAGGCCGGCACGCGCGACCGGGCGTGGACCAGGTCCACGCCGGTCGTCGTGATGAGCCGGGTGAGCGCCTGTGCGCAGGACCACACGCGCGCCGGTGATTTATCATGCACCGGCAACCGGTAGTGCATGCCGCCGGCGTCCAGGAGCCGCTCCACCAGCGGCCCCCCGTTCGAGACCACGCTGACACGATGGCCGCGCGCCAGGAGCCCCTTCGCGAGATCCACGACACCCCGCTCGACCCCGCCGAGGCGCAGGGCCGGCACCACTTGGAGCACATGCATCAGAGCAGTCGCGCCACCGCGTCCCGCACGACGCGGTAGCTCTCCAGGGGTCTGGCGGCCTTGGGGTGCCGGATGAGCCGCTGCACGGCGTGTCCGACCTCCGGCACCGGATGCAGCTGCGCATACCCGTCCTCCGCCAGGCTCCGGAGAAACCGCCGATGCTTGGTGAGGCGTGTGGGCCCGAGCCGCCGCAGCGGCGGCTCGACCACGACGACCGGGCGCCCGCTGGCACACGCCTCCGACACCATCGAGATGCTCTCCCCGGTCACGACCACCGCGTCGGCCGAGCCCAGCATCCCGTCAAGAGTGCCGTCCAAGGGATCGCGACTGGCCAGGAGGAGCAGGCGGCACCGCGGGTGCGCGCCGAGCCGCTCGGTGAGGGCCTGCTCGACCGCATGCGGCGTCCGGCGCGACGTCGTCACCAGGCACCAGGCGTGCAGGTCCTCGCAGGCCGCCAGCACCTGCTGGATGAGGGACTCCGCAAACCCCGCGGGCATGTCGTAATCATCCGTCTCGCCGCCGAGTAGCACAGCGATGACGGGATGCGCGGATCCCGCCTCACCCGGCGCAGCCCGGAACTTCGGGTGCTCGCGCAGCCGCGCGGCCGCCTCCGCCAGCCGGGTGGCGGCCACGCCACTCACCGCGCCCATGACCTGGACCACGTTGCCGCGCTGCGGCAGCCCGTCATGGCGCGGGGCGATCACCAAGCTGAATCGGCGCACCGGGAGCGGTGCGGGATTCATGATGACGATGGACTTGGCCTGGTTGTCGGCCGACCACAAGGCCGTGACCGGCACGGTCGACGATCCGCACGACACGATCAGATCCGCCGTGCGGCTCAAGAGGTCGCGCGCGCTCTCCCGGGTGAGTGCCCAGGCCAGGCACCCTGCCGCGCCCCAGCCGCGCGGGACGAGGACGCTCCACACCACCGCCAGGCCCCGCGCAGCCCGCGAGCGATACCGCACCTCGACGACGTCATGGCTGACCTGGGGAGTGCGCTCGGCCAGGGCCTCGACGACCGCCAGCGACTGCTTCAGGTGGCCGAGCTTCCCGTCGCTGAGCACGAGGACTTGCCGGGCTGGCGTGTACTTCCAGCGCTGATGCATCCACAGCCACTGCGTCGGATCCTCGCGGATGTGCCGCGCCAGTGCCTCCGCGTACCGGCGTTGGCCTTCCCGAACGGCCGCCTCCTGGCTCCCCAACGCACGCAGGTCTATCGGTGGCTCAAACTCGAGGCGGTGGAACGGCCCGCGCAGGCGCCGGATGAACACCGGAATGACCAGTGCGCGTTTGTCATAGGCCAACTCGAAGGGCCCGCGGGCGAAGAGCGCCGGCCGTCCAAAGAAGTCGAGAAAGTCGCCGTGGCGTGTGGCCTGATCCGCCAGGATACCCACCGCCCGGCGTTCGTCGAGCGCCCTCAGGAGCCGCCGCATGGCCCCGCCCTTGTGGGCCACCGTGCACCCCTTGGATTCGCGGTACGAGACGAGCAGGCGATACAGCCGAGGGAAGTTCGCTTGGGCACGCGCCAGGACTACCATGGGAAACCCGGCCAGGGCCGCCGCGATCGCGCTCAACTCCCAGCTCCCATAGTGCGCCGTGAGATAGATGACCGGTCGGCCGGTGCGGGCCGCAGCCTGGAACCGCTCAACCGGCAGTTCGACGTAGCGCTCGGCGTAGGCGCGGTCGATGACCGGCAGGCGCAGCAGTTCGAACGTGCTGGCGCCGATGTGCCGATAGCAGGTGCGGATGACGCGCCGCGCCTCGACCGGCGTATAGCGGCCCGGAAACGCCGCGCGCAAGTTCCGGATGCCGAGCCGTACGCGCCGGGACGAGACGGCGTAGGTGAAATCACCGGCGCGCCGGCCGAGCCAGAGTGCGGCCTCCGGCGGCACCCGGCACAGCAGGGCCGAGAGGCCGCGCACGAAATTAGCGGCCAACCAGTCGAGCATCGAGATCCGCTTCTCCGTCAAGAATCTGCATGCGCACGCTGAGGATGTTCAGGGGCACGCCGCCCAGGTCCTGCGCCACCGGGGCCAAGCGGACCCAATCCTTCTCAGTGGTGAGGATCATGGCGGGACGCCCCTGCTTGGCCTGGGCGCGGATGGTCTCCCAATCCGCCGCGCCGTAGGGATGATGGTCCGGGAACATCTTGTGCCACAGCACGGTCGCCTGCAGCCGCCGCACGGTGGCATCGAAGCCCTCCGGGTCGCCGATGGACGAAACCAGGCCCACGCGCTGCCCCGCGAGGGTCCGCGGGTCGGCGCGCTGGCCGGTCGCGAGATCCCGAAGAGCAGCCGGCGCATGCACCGCGGTGACCAGCGCCGCCGACGGATTGAGCGCGCGCAGCCGCTCGCGCAGAGCGCCGAGGGTACCCAGCGCCTCATCTGCCTTCGTGATGATGACGACGTCGGCGCGGCGCAGCCCCACGATGGGCTCCCGCATCGGGCCGCGAGGCAGCAGCCGCCAACCGCCAAAGGGCATCCGGGCATGGACCAGCACGATGTCGCAGTCGCGCCGCACCCGGCGGTGCTGGAAGCCGTCATCCAGCACCACCGCCTTGGCGTGGAACTCCCGGCAGGCGGTGTGCCCGGTCCGGTCGCGTCGGGCGCCGACGAGCACGGGCACACCTTCCAGGCGCTGCGCCAGGATCTGCGGCTCATCCGCCAGCGACAACCCGTCTGCGCTGGGGAGTCCGCCGACGACCAGCCGCCCGGCCTCCCAACGCAGCCAGTACTCGCGCGTGGTC
>SBAZ01000061.1 GCA_005239935.1 Planctomycetales bacterium
CTGGGCCTAGCCGCGAGGCCCGCCAGGCGCGAGGAGGCCGGCGTAGCCGGAAGAGCGCTACGCCAACGACGAGCAACGCCGCGGGCCGACGCGGATCGGCCCAGCCGGAGGGTTGCGGCGGCGGGCGGCCCCGCCGTCGTTGCTCCTCCTCGGCGTAGTGCTGCGACTACGCCGTCGTCGTCGCGCCTCGGCGGGCCCCGCCCGGCGCACGCAACGCGGCTCGCGCGGATTTATGAAGCCGGTTCTAGAAGACGTCGATCAGCTCCTCGGTCGGCGCCACCCACAGGCTGCCGTCGGCGAACCGCACCCCGGTCACGACCACCGCGACCTCAAACACGTCCTCAGACCCCACCTCGCGCTCCCAGGCAATCTGCTTGGAGCCGCCGCGCGGGATCGTCTCCACCACCTGTTCAAGGCTGTGCCGCGTCCGCTCACCGCGCAGCGGCAGCGCTTCATGGAAGGCGTTGAAGACCACGATGGCAATCTTCAGCGCTTCCACGGCCTGCGGTGCGCGGTTGACGCACGTGACACTCCCCCGCAGCACGAAGGTGGATGGGAGGATCCCGGCGCGGTTGGCGTAGCGGACTCGGCTCTTCCCCGCATCAGGAATGCCGGCCTGTGTCGGTGTGGAGTACGCCTCCACGAGCCGAACCGTCACCTCACCCAGCCCCACAGGCGCATTCGGGTAGTTCACCGCCTTCGCCTTGACCGTCCGTTGCAGCGCCCAGCCTGCGCTCCCCGGGGCCAGCAGGAGTGCGAGGAGCACCCCGAGCAGGCAGGGACCACGCAGGATCCACCCACGGGCCGGTGCCGTCATGACTCCGCCGAGCCCTTCCCCGGCCGACCCTTCTCCAGGGTCCGGCGCTGCTGCATCTGCCGCAGCAGCTTCGTGTTCTGCCGCAAGAGTCGGAGGCTGGACTCCTGTAATTGCACCCACTGCAGGCTGACGCCGACGAGCAGCAGCATGAGGAAGCCGACCAGCACGCCCATCGGCCCCAGCACGCGGTGCAGCGCCCGTACCGCGGCGGGCTCCGGCTGCACGGCCACCACGCGCCAGCCGGTGGTCCCGACCGGATGCACCCCCGCGAGCCAGGGCTCGCCCAACTGTGGATCCCGATAGGCGAGCGTGCGCCCGTCCTGCGCGGCCGCTGTGGCGACCGGGGGCCAGTGCCCGACCGGCTTCGGCAGGCCGGGCAGTACCTGGTACGGATGGAAGACCAGTTGGTCGCGCTGATCGACGACGTAGAGGAATCCCTCCGGTTCCACTCGGATGCGCTGCAGCCAAGTGCGGGCCGTCTCAACGCCGTACTGCACTTGGAGGAGGCCGGTCGCCTGGCCGTCGTGCTGCAACGGGGCGGTGACGCCGACCAGTTTCTCCGCCCACGCCACCTCGCGCAGATAGACCGACGAGACGTACGGGGCCCAGTCGCCGGCCGCGGCTCCCCGGAACGCGTCCTCCTGCGAGACGTCCCGTCCGAGCAGCTCCCGCCGGCGCGGCCACGAGGCGAGCACCCGGCCGTCAAGGCCGAGCACGGTCACCAGGTCGCCTCCCGGCGCGAGCGGACCCAGGCGCTCGAGCACCCCGTCCACGAAGGACGTGTCGCGCCGCTGCACCGCCTCGGCAAATCCGGGGCTGACCGCCAGCAGCTGTTCGAACAGGAGGACGTCGTTGAGGGTTTCGTCAATGGCCTGCGCGGCCAGCCGGGCGGTCACCGCGAGGTGCTGGAGGGCTTGCCGACGAGCCAACTCGACGTTGACCGCGTACGTGGCCGCCGAGACGACCAGGATGGGGCCGAGGACGAGGCCGAGCAGGAAGCGCAGGGGCCGCCGGTACGCGGCCAGGAGCCAGGCGGAGAGCTGCGTGGGGAGCACGATGGTCACCCACTCCCGCAGCCGCGGCATCGGGTGCGAGTCACCCCTCCATGCCGAGGAGGATTTTCGTGAGGACCACCGTCTCAAGGTAATCCAGGTTGAACGGCTTGGTCACGTAATCGTAGGCGCCGAGTCCGAGGGCATCGCGCACCGTCCCCTCTTCCCCGACCCCGGAGGCCATGATGACCGGCAGCGAGGCCTGTGCCGCCCGGATCTTCTTGAGCGTCATGAGCCCGTCCATGCCGGGCATGTTGACATCGAGCAGCACCGCCATCGGCTTCTGGCTCAGCGCCTGCAGCGCCTCTTCGCCGGAGCCGGCGGTGACGACGCGCAGGCCGCGGGATTCGAAGAACGCCTTCAGCAGCCGCTGGATCTTCGGCTCGTCGTCCACGACGAGGAGCAGGCCGGGCAGCGTCGGGCGCCCGGCCCGCGCGGCCGCAGGCGGCGCGTCTTCGAGGGCCTTGAGCGCGTGGTCGAGCGCCTTGATGAAGAGCTCGACACCCAGTTCCTTCCGCATGACCTGAGTGAGGTCGAGCGTGGCCCGCTCCTGGTCGGAGGGACCCATCTCGCCGGGTGCCTTCAGGAAGAGAATGGGCAGCGCGGTGTCGAACTCACGGACGCGCCGGACCGTCTCGAGGCCGCTGAGGCCGGGCATGGTGGAGTCGATGACCAGCAGCTGCGGCCGGTGGGTCTTAAGCATTTCCAGCGCCTGCGGCCCGGAGATCGCCGTCGCGACCTGGAACCCACGGCGCGAGAGCGCATCGTACAGCAGCTCCCGCATCGCAGTCTCATCATCCACGACTAGGACGTGCGGCATGGTGGCCACGGGCAATTATAACGCGGGGCGGGCAGACGTGCAGGTCTTAGAGATGGCGGATCACGGCGCCTTCGAGCGTGGAGGCGCCGAAGGGCTTGCGGAGGATGTCACACCGCAACCCTTGCGTGCGAAGACGCGCTTCCATTTCTTCGGTGAGCGACCCAGTCATGATGACCACGGGCAGATCCGGCTGCGTCTTCAGCGCTTCCCCGATCAGCACCGCGCCGTCCATGTCCGGCATTGTGAGGTCCGTCAGCAACAGGTCAAACGGCTGGGCGCGGAGCGCCTCAAGCGCCATCGGGCCGCTGGTCACGGACGTCACGTCGAAGCGCTCCTCGAGGAGCCGACGGCAGAAGGCGAGCACCGAGGGCTCATCGTCTACGATGAGGACGCGCGGCCGCCGTCCCCTCGCCCGGGAGGCCGGGATCTGGTCGAGCAGTTGCCGCATGCCATCGAGCAGCTGGGCCGGCACGAACGGCTTCTGCAGCACCGGGATACCCCGGGTCGCGGCGAGCGCGCGCAGCTGTTCGGGCATGCCGCTGCTCATCAGCAGAATGCGCAGGGTGGGCCGGATGGCCACCAGCTGATCCAGCAGCGCCTGCACGCCGTCGACTGACGCATCGAGGACGAGCGCCTGCGCGCGCTGGGCTCCACGCAGGAGGGCGTCCACTGCCGGCCCCGGGGTCGCGAACACCGTCACCGCGTAGCCGGACTCGCGCAGAACTTCCTCGACGTACGTGCGGACCCGCTCATCGGGCTCGACCACGAGAATGCGTTCGGTCCCGCCGGGGCGCGTCAGCGGGTCGAGCTCCAGCTCGAGGTCGGCCGGCGCCTCGGGGAAGTACAGATGAAACGTGCAGCCCTCGCCCGGGGCCGTCTGGAGATCGACGAACCCCTCGTGCTGTTTCACGAGGCCGTACACGACCGCCATCCCCAGCCCCGTGCCCTTCCCCACGTCTTTCGTCGTATAGAACGGCTCGAAAATGTGCGCGGCGACCTCCGGGTCCATGCCCGCACCGGTATCCTGCACGGAGAGACGGATGTAACGCCCGTCGCGTGCCCAGGGACAGGTCCGCCGGAACGCCGCATCCACGGTCACGGAGTCCGTGCGAATCATCAGCGCACCACCCTGGGGCATGGCGTCCCGCGCGTTCGTCGAGAGGTTCAGCAGCATCTGCTCACACCCCGTGGGGTCCAGGCGCACCCGCTGGACCCCCGGTGCGAGGGCCAGGTCGACGCGGACGGCGTCGCCGACCAGCTGCTGCACCATCCGCGACATGCCCTGCACGGCGCGGTTGAGGTCGAACACCTTCAGCTGAAGCGGCTGCCGCCGGCTGAAGGCCAGGAGCTGCCGCACCATGCCGGACGCACTCTCCGCGGCATGCACGATCTCCTGCAGGTCGCTGATCAGCTCACGGTCCTCCCGGTGCCGGGCGCGGATGAGCCAGGCAAATCCGAGGATCACCTGCAGGAAATTTTGGAAATCGTGGGCGATGCCACCGGCGAAGCGGCCGATGGTCTCCAGCTTCTGGGCCTGGATGAGCTCCTCTTGCAGCCGCAGCCGCTCGGCCTCGGTGCGGCGCCGCTCGGTCACATCCGCGCCGAAAATCAAAAACCCGGCGCTGCCGCTGGTCTCCTTGAGGGGGATGAGCGTGAGTCCCAGGAAACCGTCCGTGCCGTCGGGCCGGGTGAAGCACAGGTCATCCAGCCGCTTCGGGATGTCGCGTTCCCGGCAGGCGGCCGCCGCCTGGAGGATGCCGGCCGTGTCCCACCGGATACCGCATGCCGCGAAGGGCTGCTGCAGCACCTGGGCCGCCGGCACGCCGAAGGTCGCCTCGGCGACGGTATTCCAGTGGGTGACACGGTCCTGGGCGTCGACGCCGATGATGATGGATGTGATCGAGGTGAGGAGTCGTTCGGTTCGCGCCTGAGCGGCGCGCAAGGCGTCTTCGCCCCGCTGGCGCTCGATGGCGTAGCGGATCGAGCGTCCGAGCAGCGTGTGATAGACCTGTAAGTAGCCCTTGACCAAGTAGTCCTGCGCACCCAACTGGAGTGCCTGCAGGGCCAGGGCCTCGTCATCGGACGCCGTGAGGATGACGATCGGCACGCGCGGGGCGCGCTCGCGGATCCGCGTCAGGGTGGCCAGCCCCCCGCTGTCCGGGAGCAGCAGGTCGAGCAGGACGAGGTCGGCGGGCTTCGCCAGGAGGTGCCCCAGCGCGTCCGCGAGCCGGGTGACGTGGGTCACCTGGAAGGTTGCGGCAGGCTCCCCCGCAAGCGCTTCCTGCAGGATGCGCGCGTCTTCCGGACTGTCCTCGACGAGCAAGAGGTGAATGGTCGGTTTGACCATGCGCCTCCTTGCGCTAGCCGGCCTCTCCCTCAAGGATATCTGATGGCGGGGTGGATTGGCCACTGCCAAGGACGTTTTGTCCGGCGCGCCACGGCCCCGTAACGCACAAGGCGGCAGGCGGTTACGCCTGCCGCTCGTCGGCCGTGGTGTCGAATCCACGCAGGGCCTTCCGCCGCCCCGCGCCGCTAGTACCGGGCCATCTCCTGATCCACTTCGCAGGCCCACGCATCGATCCCGCCGCGCAGATGCTTGAGTTTGCGGAACCCGAAGTGCTCCAGCGTCTTGATGGCTTGGAGGCTGCGCTGCCCGTGATGGCAGTAGGTCACGACCGTGTCGGCGGTATCGAGTTCGTTCGTGCGCAGGTGCAGCTCGGAGAGCGGGATGAGCGTCGCCCCCTCGATGTGGACGATCTCGAACTCGTGCGGCTCCCGGACGTCGAGGAGGACGGTGCGCTGGTCCTGCTTCAGCAGCCGCTGCACTTCCCCGGGCCCGAGATCATACTCGCCGTGGCTGGCCGCCGCCTCCTCGCCGCGGCCCAGCCCGCAGAACTCCTCGTAGTCAAGGAGGTCGGTCTGCGTCGGGTGGTCGCCGCAGACCGGGCAGTTCGCGTCGCGCTGAATCTTCACCTCGCGGAAGCGCATCGTCAGCGCGTTGTAGAGCAGCAGCCGGCCGATGAGCGGCTCGCCGCTGCCGAGGATCAGCTTCACCGCCTCGGTCGCCTGGATGAGTCCGATGACGCCGGGCAGCACGCCCAGCACACCGCCCTCGGCGCAGGAGGGCACCATCCCGGGCGGCGGCGGCTCCGGGAAGAGGCACCGGTAGCACGGTCCCTTGAACGGGGCGAAGACCGTGGCCTGCCCGTCGAACCGGAAGATCGAGCCGTAGATGTTGGGCTTCTTCTGGAACACGCAGGCATCGTTCACCAGGTAGCGCGTCGGGAAGTTGTCGGTCCCGTCGATCACGATGTCGTAGTCCTTGATCAGGTCCCGGATGTTGTCGCGGGACAGCTTGGTGTTGTAGGTGGTCACCTGGACGCCGGGATTGATGCCTTGGATGCGTTCCTTGGCGGACTCAACTTTCAGCCGCCCGACGTCCTCCGTGCGGTGGATCACCTGCCGTTGCAGGTTCGTGAAATCGACCTTGTCGAAATCCACGATACCCAGCCGCCCCACCCCGGCGGCGGCCAGATAGAGCCCCAGCGGCGAGCCCAGCCCGCCGGCCCCGATCAGGAGGATGCCGGCATCCTTGAGCTTCCGTTGCCCCTCAATGCCGACTTCCGGCATGATGAGGTGGCGCGAATACCGCAAGATCTCTTCTCGACTTAATTCAGCCATGTGCGTAACGGGACGTTGCTCGCTCCGCCCATCGAAGTGCTTCTCAAGCGGGACGTTTCCTGCCCGCGCTTGCGCGGACCAAGTGGGCGGAAATGTCCCGACGCCTCTGCGGCGGAGCAGACATGTCCCGATTCACCCATTCGTCAAAACGTCAACACCTTATCGGCTGTCGCGACATCCTCAAGGAGGAACGCGGGCAAACCGCGCACCCCGTCAATCTCCGGGATGAGGTCTTCCCGCTTCAAGCCCCACACCGCGAGCGAGGAACTGCAGGCGTAATACTTCACGTCCCCTGAGGCTTTGATGTCCCGGCAGAGTTTGCGCACGTCCGTCAGGTCCAGCTTCTGCAGCCGCTGCGCCACCCCCGCGCCGTCGCCGGCATAGGGCGCCGACAGGTCCAGCCGGTTGATCGCCTCGGGGGTGAGCCGAGCC
>SBAZ01000100.1 GCA_005239935.1 Planctomycetales bacterium
CATCTGGTGCTGGCCCACGCCGGTGGCGATCACGGCGTTGCCCTTGGTCGCTTCCGAAATCTGCTGGATGACGTACTGCGGCAGCACCTTGTGCTTCTCACGGTACGTGAGCGGGTACTTGCGCTTCATCTCGGCCAGCGTCTTCAGCCACGCCGCGGTGTCCACGGATGTGACCAGGGTGAGCAGCGTCTGCAGCACGGCTTTCACATCGCCCACCACCGGATAGTCCACGAGGACGGTCTTGTTGATGGAGGACGGGTCCACGTCAATGTGGATCTTCTTCGCCTTCCGGGCGAAGTCATCCGGCTTGCCGGTCACGCGGTCGTCGAACCGCGCGCCCACCCCGATGAGCACATCACATTCGGCCACAGCGTAGTTCGTGTACTCGAACCCATGCATGCCCAGCATGCCCAGGCTCAGGACGTCCGTCTCCGGAAATGCCCCCAGCCCGAGCAGGCTCGTCGTCACCGGGATCCGCGCCATGCGCGCGAACTCGACCAGCTCGGCGGAGGCCCCGGAGTGGATGACGCCGGCCCCCACATAGAGGAGCGGTCTCTTCGCGGCCTGAATCACCTGCGCGACTCGCTCAATGGCTGCGCGGTCCAGCGGCGGAGCAGCCTGCACCTGGTAGCCGCGGATGGTGACCTCGTCCGGCCAGATGAAGTCCGCCTCGCCGACGGTCGCATCCACCGGCAAATCAATGAGCACCGGGCCAGGCCGACCGGTGCGCGCGATGTGGAACGCTTCCCGCACCACGCGCGCCATGTCGCGGGGGTCCTTCACCAGGTAGCTGTGCTTGGTGATCGGCCGGGTCACCCCAATCGTGTCGGCCTCCTGGAAGGCATCGTTGCCGATGACCGACGTGCGCACCTGGCCGGTGAGTGCCACGATGGGGATCGAGTCCATGAACGCCGTGGCGATCCCGGTCACCAGGTTGGTCGCCCCCGGGCCCGAGGTCGCCAGGCAGACGCCGACCTTGCCGCTGGCTCTGGCGTAGCCGTCGGCCATGTGGGCGGCTCCCTGCTCATGGACGGTCAGCACCACGTTGATGCCGCCGTCCTTGTAGAGGGCGTCAAACGTGGGCAGGTTGGCCCCGCCCGGAATGCCGAAGGCGAGGGTGACGCCCTCGCGCTTCAGACACTCCACAAGTATTTGGGCTCCCTTGAGTTTCATGGCTGGACGATCCTGGTTGGCTGGTGGGTTATGCGACCACGCCGTCGCCGCTCCGGACGAACGCCTGCCGGACCCTGGCGACTCCGGGGCCCGGAAGGCGGACGACGAGCAGTTGGACGACGTGAAAGGGGGACATCGCAAGGCGGTATTCTAGCACGGAAGTCCGTGCAAAGAAAGGGACTTACGAGACTTGACTGGTCTTCCGGGGCTCTCCTGGGGCGCGGCGGCTGACCGCGGGATTCACCCCGCAGTCCTGGCGGTAGAGGTACAAGGGGGTGAGACGAGACGGGTCGTCCCGCTGGCCGGCGTCGAAGCGCTCTTGGCCAAGCCGGGCGAGCGCGCCGGCCCGGGGCAGCCAGAGGTCAGGCGGGGCGATGTCCGCGCGGTCGCCCATGAGCTCGGTGATCAGGGCCTGATAGCGCGCACAGCCGTCTCCCAACAGGATGGCCGGCTCTTTCAGCAACTGCAGGACCTCCCCCGGTTTGGCCAGGAGCGGGTCGGTCACCCGGACGGCGCGGGGCCCCTCGAGCCGGTAGAGCGCGGCATACACGTTCTGCTGCTTGGCATCCAGGATCGGGCAGACCACCTTCGGACTCCAGGGCACATTGGTGGCGAGGAGGTCCAGCGAGCACACGGCCACCAACGGTAGGCCACGCGGAAACGCCAACGCCTTGGCAAAGGCGAGGCCGATGCGCAGCCCGGTGAATGAGCCAGGGCCCACATCCACCGCGATCGCGTCGACCTGCTGGAGCGTGGTCCCGCCCACGTCCAGCACGTACCGGACCGCCTCGGGAAGACGCGCCGCGTGCGGATTGTCGGCCAGCAGCTCGTAGGACGACACCACCCGGCCCGCGTCCGCCAGCGCGACGCCCAGCTGCGATGATGACGTCTCAATCGCCAGCAGCATGGGTGCCCTGCTCCGCCGCATCGGCGATCGCATCCGGTGGTTGGGCGGCCCGCCGGGCGGCTTGCCACTGTTCGATCAATGCCGTCGCGCGCGGGCCGGTGGCTGTGGCGTGCAGCCGGCGACGGTTGGCGCTCACGTGCTCCAGGTGGATGTCCAGATGGTCCTCCGGCAGCAGCCCGTTGAAGCGTTCCGCCCACTCGACCGCCGTGACACGGCGGGGGCCGAACATGAGCTCGGTGTCCAGCCACGCCGCCTCAACCGGGCCGTCCAGCCGGTACCCGTCGACGTGCACCAGCGTCGTGGCTCCGCGGTGCTCGCGCATGAGCACGAACGTGGGGCTCTTAATCGCCCCCGGGTCTCGCCCCGTTCCCCGCGCCACGCCCTGAATGAAGGTCGTCTTGCCGCTCCCGAGGTCGCCGGAGAGCGCCAGGACGTCGCCGCCCGCGAGCAGCCGGCCCAGGAGCTCGCCCAGGGCCAGTGTGTCATCGACCGAGTTCGACATCGTGTCGAACCTCGCGCGCCCGCTGGGACGCCTCGCCGCCGGGCTCACGCGAGCGCCTCGCCGAAATGCGCGAAGCCCCGCGCGGACAACGGGCTCACCGAGCCGTCGGGATATTCGAGCTCGACGCCGACGCCTCGCCGCACGGCGGCCCCGATCTCCGTGACGGGACACTCACCCAGGCGCCGCGGCACTCGGCGCGCGTCCGCCGGGCCCAGCGCGAAGAGCAGTTCATAATCTTCGCCGTCGTGCAGCGCCCCGGACACGCCCAAGGCTTCGGGCGCCACCGGCACCAGGGCCGCGCGCACCCGCAGGGTGACGCGGCTGGCCCGGCTCATATTCCAGAGGTCCTGCGCGAGGCCATCCGAGAGGTCCATCATCGCGTGCACGCGCAGGCGCCGAAGCAGTCGTTGCGCCTCACGCCACCGCGGCGTGAACGCCGCGTGCCGGCCGCTGCGCATCGATCCCCCGAGCCGACCAGTCACGAACAGCCGGTCGCCAAGACGCGCCCCCCGGCGCGCGATCGGTCCACGCGGCCCCACCGCACCGAGGATAGCCACATCCGCCACGCGCTGCGGCGCGCGGACCGTGTCGCCGCCCACCAGGGCCATGTGGCAGGAGCGCGCGCAGCGCGCCAATCCGTCGGTAAACCCGCGCACCCACTGCACCGGCGTCGTCGGCGGCAGCCCCAAGGACACCACCGCCGCCACCGGGACGCCGCCCATCGCGGCGATGTCGCTGGCGTTGACCGCCACCGCCTTCCAGCCCACGGCCCGCGCGGGCGTGCGCGCCGTGAAATGCACGCCTTCCACCACCATGTCACAGGCCAGCAGCACCGGCTCGCCGCGGCGCCCCTGGAGCACGGCCGCGTCGTCCCCGATCCCGAGGCGCACGCGCCAGCCGCCCCCGGGAGACAGCCGCGTCAAGCGCCGACGCGCCTGCTCAATCAGGCCGAACTCGCCCAGCGTGCGCACCGTGCGGCCGGCCATCATCCCACCACCTGCTGGTGTCCCGCCCAAAGGCGGGACGCGCGGCGGGAAGCACGCAGTATCGCCTGTCCCGTC
>SBAZ01000038.1 GCA_005239935.1 Planctomycetales bacterium
GGCCTGCGCATCGTCCACCTCCCGCAAGCCGAACGTGTAGGGGCCTGGACGGCTGCCGTGGCCGCGCAGCTCCAGCAGGAGGACATCCACGCCGGCGTGCCGCAGGTCGTCGGCCAGCTCCAGGACCTGGTAGCGGTTCGTGTAGTAGCCGTGGAAGAGGAGCACGCGTCGACGCGGGCTCGCGGGCGGCGTGAGCCGCCACACGTCGAATGACGCGCCGTCCGGCGCGCGGAGGGTGTGCGTGACGTACGAGGGGAGGGGATCTGGAGGGTCAAGCGGCCGGCGAGGCGGATGGAGCACGCGGCGCGTGGAGGCGCGGCCCCACCAGAGCGCGGTGAGCGCCGCGGCGAGGGCCCACCACACGGCTACCGGGGCGGCGCCGCAGCGAGCCGCTGGCGCACGTAGCGTTCGATCGCGGCCCGGTCGCGCGCGGCCAAGTCGGAGAAGAAAATGGCCACGGCATAGCGGCTCTGCTGGCCGGCCGTGATCACGGGATCCACGCGCACGACAACGCCGCCGCAGCGCGCCCGCGACACGGCGCCGTCCGTCGGGAGCTCCAGCTCCAGCTGAATCCTGGTCATCGGCGGCACGAACCGGTCCAGGAGGCAGCAGACGCCCGCTGTGCTGAGGTCGCGGGTGTCGGCCTTCAGGTCCCACGTGCCCTCGGAGAGGGCGACCGGGATGGTACTTCGGATGCGGGGGGCGCGTCGGCGCTCGGCGCTCATCCCACCACCTGCCGTGTTGCGCTGCAGGCGCAACGGCCCGCGAAAAGCCGAAGGGCTGACATGGCGCGGGCCACGCCCGGCCGCCCCACCGAATGCCGACGCTGAGCGGCCGGTCGGCCGGCAGGTGGTGGGATCATCCCGGGGGCCACGTCATCGGCCGTCCGCCAAGCAGGTGGAGGTGGAGATGGAAGACGGTCTGCCCGGCCTGGGCACCGTTGTTGAGGACGACGCGGTACCCGGCCTCGAGGCCGTATTGCCGGGCGAGTCGGTTGGCGAATTGCAGCAGGCGGCCCAAGACCGGCGTGTGCGCCTCAGTCGCATCCGCGAGCCGCGGGAGATGCTCGGTGGGAATGAGCAGCACGTGTGTTGGAGCCTGGGGGTTGATGTCCTTGAAGGCCACAAGTCCATCCGTCTCCCCGACGATCTCCGCCTTCACCTCGCGGCGCGCGATGCGGCAGAAGAGGCACTCTGTCCCGGCCATCGCGCTCCGGCGCTCAGGAGGCGGCTTGCTCCGCCGGCTTCGTGGTCGTGCCCGCCTCGCCCGGCGGCGCCTGCGCCGGCTGGTCGGCTTTCGGGCCTGCGGGTGCGGCCGCGACCGGGGCCTGGGCGTCCGCCTTGGGCGCAGCCGCTTCCTGCGCAGCCTTCTCCGCATCCTTTGTCCAGCAGCGCTTCGTGCAGTAGTATTTGCCGTGGCGGTAATACCAGGACTTGCGGCTCAGGCGCTTGTTGCAGGACGCGCAGTTCGCCGGACGATCCCCTCGACCCATCGCTCACTCCGTCAGCCGCCGGGGGAAGACCCCCAGCGGACACGCCACACAATCTGGATCACGCCGGTGACACCAGCGCTTGCCGGTCTCCACCAGCAGCGCGTGGAATTCATTGTACTGGCGCGCCCCACGCAGTCTGCGCATGACCAGGGCCTGCACGGTGTCGTAGGGCTCCCTGCCCTGCGCCAGTCCATGCCGACGGAAGACCCGCCGCGTGTACGCATCGACGACAAACACCGGCTGCCCGCCCGCATAGAGCAGCATCGCATCCGCGGTTTCCGGTCCGATGCCAGGCAACGTCAGCAGCTCGCGCCGGACCGCCTGCCAGGGCCGCCGGAACAGCCGGCTAGCCTCTCCGGCGTGCTCCGCCACCAGCCAGCGAGCGAACGTCCTAAGGCGCCGGGCCTTCTGCCGCCCGAATCCAGCCGGCCGCACGGCCGCCACCAGGCGCGCCGGTGTCAACGCCAGCAGCCCGCGCCCGGTCAATCCGCCAGCGCGCCGCAGCCGGGCAACCGCCTGCTGCGCGTTGTGCCAGGCGGTGGCCTGGGTTAGAATGGCCCCGACCATGACTTCGAAGGGGGTCTGCGCCGGCCACCAGTGCTGCGGCCCGCACGCCTGTCTCAGGCGCCGGTAGATGGTCGTCACCGTCGCGCCACGCCGTCGTCCCTCGACTCCCGCGGCCTTCGGCCGTGGTCGCTCGGGACTACCCCGAGCAAGGCTCACGTCGGGGCAACGGGCCGCGTCGAGGGGCCGCATCCGGGGCTCATCGTAACATACACAGGGACATGGGTCAAACCACGAGGATGCGCCGCGCCACCCAGGATCCTTTCTGGGACCTCGTGGCCACCGCGCGGCGCCTGCAGGCCCCAGGCGGCTGCGCCTGGGACCGCCGGCAAACCCTGGCCTCCCTCCTGCCCCATCTCATCGAGGAAGCCTGGGAGGTCTTCGAGGACACCCGCGCGCGCCGCTACCGCCGGCTCCCAGAGGAACTCGGCGATGTCCTCTACACCACCCTGTTCCTGGCCCTCATCGGCGAGCGCCGGGGCTGGTGGCGCCTGGAAGGACTGCTGCGGGCCACCCGCGCCAAGATGATTCGGCGCCACCCCCACGTGTTCGGGACCGCCAGGGCGCACACGGCGCGTGAGGCCTACGAGCACTGGGTGAAGGCCAAGCGGGGTGAGGCGGCTGCGCCATCACGGTCCAAGGCGCTGCGGCCGCTGCTGGTCGCCTCGTGGGAGGCGCTCCGGCGCAATCCGGCCGCCGCTGCGCGCTGGGCGCAGCAACTCGGGGCGGTTAGAAGGCCCAGCGGACCCAGTGCACGGCGAGGGCCAGCGAGAGCCCGATCGTAACGCCGAGCACCAGGTCGGCCTTGCGGGGATCCAGGACAGGAAACACCCTACACCTCCGACGACAAACAGCACCCCCGCTATTGTAGCGGCTTTCCCGTCGTCGGTCAACCGCCATTCGTCCCCCACAAACGCGCAGGGCCGCGCTCCGAAGAGCGCGGCCCTGCGTTCGGCCGAGTCTCAGCGAACTTACTTCTTCGCCGAGACGACCTTAAGGCCCATCACCACCGCTGCGATCACGAGTGGAAGCTCGTAGGACGCGAACGAGTAGCGAAGGCCAATCAGCAAGCCCAGCACGATGCCCGTGAGGACATCGAACTGGAGCAGTTTTTCAAGCTTCATCCTCGAATCACCTCCTTCCCTGGACCGGAGTCCAGAGTGGGTCAGCCCGGCACCTCCATGCCGCGCTGTACCTAGACAAAATAATACCATATAAATGACTGGGACACAAGGGAAACAGCTTAACTAACTGACTTACAAGGAGTTATGTGGGCTTGACACTAGGTGCCGACTTCGGCAGGAACGAGCGCCATCCTGTCCAAACAGGTAGACAGACGTCTCGTTTCAGACTCAGAGAGCGCTTCGAACGCGATCCCCAATTCGAACTGATCGCTGTAGGGCAGGCTTCGGAACCAGCGGACCTGGCCACGGCCGCTGAGCGGCTCCAGGGAGCGTCCCAGGAACACGTGCAGGCCGAACTCGCTGGCCACGGGGACTGGCCGCGGAGACAGACAGCGCACGCCGCCCGTGCCGATATCCTTGGTGAGCGTTTCGACCACGCCCGGCGCGTCACGCAATTGAAGTTGCAACGGCAGGTACGCGCGGATGCGAGGGGCGTGCCGACGTTCCTTCGTCATCGCCGCCTCCTAACGGGAGCAGGCTAGCACTGTCGCGCCGCGGTGTCAAGCCGCGCGGCCCGGTGCGGCCGCGCTTGCGGCGTTGGCGGCGCTGCGCTAGAATGGTTCATACATGTACCTTGAGTACCTGGGGCTTCGGGAACGGCCCTTCAGCGTCACCGCGGACCCGGAATTCCTGTACCTCTCGCGGAAGCACCGGGAGGCGCTCTCCCATATGATCTACGGGATCCGCGAGCGCAAGGGGTTCATCGAAGTCACCGGGGAGATCGGCACCGGCAAGACCACGCTCTGCAAAGCCCTCCTGCGTCATCTGGACCCGGACACCAAGAGCGCCCTGTTGCTGCATTCGAACCTGTCCGAACTCCAATTATTGCAATCTGTCGTGCAGGACTTCGGGCTCAACCCCATGCGCGGAGACCGGTTAGCCTTCTTCGAGCAACTGAACCGGTTTCTCCTCGACCAAGCGGGATTGGGCAACAACGTCGTCATGATCATTGATGAGGCCCAGAACCTGAGTCTGCGCCTGCTCGAGCAGATCCGCCAGCTCTCCAACTTCGAGACGGACAAGGAAAAACTGATCCAGATCGTACTTGTCGGCCAGCCCCAGTTACGGGAGAAGCTCGCCCGGCCCGGCCTGGAGCAACTGCGCCAGCGCATCGGGGTGCGCTTCCATATCACGGCGCTCGAGCCGGACGAATTGCGCGTCTACGTGGACCATCGGCTGCGCGTGGCCGGGTCGGACGGGTCGCTGACCTTCACGCCCGACGCCCTCGAAGAAATTTTCCAGACGTCGAAAGGCATCCCCCGCCTCGTCAACCAGGTCTGCGACCGGAGTCTGCTGGCGTGCTTCGCCCTGCAAGTCAAGACCGTCGATCGGGAGGTCGTGCGGCGGAGTTTTCAGGAGATTAACGGCCAGGTCCTGGTCACGGGAGATTAACGGCCAGGTCCTGGTCACGTAGGGAGGTGTCCATGAGCCTTATCGAGGAAGCCCTGCGGCGCGCGAAGGTCCCCGTGCCTCCGGCGACCCCATCGGCAGGTGCCTCGCCGGCCTCGCCCGGCGGCGCCCAGGCGCCGCCGACGGGGGACCCGAAAGCCGCGCCCTCGCCTGCCCACTCTTGGGAAGCGGCGCGCGACGTGGGGACGCTCGGGCGTTCTACCTCATCTCCGGCGCTCTCCGCCGCAAGCGGCACGATCGCCGTGTTGGCCCTGCTGCTCGGCTTAGCAGCGGTCGGGTGGTGGCGCACGATGCAGCCGGGACGCCCCGGTGCCACGCCGTCCGCGCAACCCGCCGTCAGCGCGCGGGCGTTGTCCGGCGCGCCCACCCTCCCCCCGAC
>SBAZ01000045.1 GCA_005239935.1 Planctomycetales bacterium
GATGAGCAGTGTCAGGAGCGTCGTCGGCTTGCCGAGTGCGGTGGTTGTCGCTTCGTTCGTGACGAACGCGATAGAGTACGCCCCGGGGCGCGGGTACTGCACCAGGACCACTCGGCGGAACGCGGCCTGGCGGCCGCTCTCGTTGAAGAGAAAGTCCGCCAGCTGCTTGACCGCCGGGTAAATCTTGCGTACCAACGGCAGGCGGTTGAAGAGCACCTCGATGGTGCGGAAGAGCACCTTCCCGAAGAAATGGACCGTCAGGATGCCGACCAGAAAAATGACGGCGACCATCACGACCAGCCCGACGCCGGGGACCGGGAACCCGAACAGCTCCCCGATCAGCCCGTCGGCGACCGTCACGATCGTCCAGAGCAGCCAGAGCGTGACGCCCACGGGAAAGAGGGCCGCCAGCCCGGCGAAGAAATACCGGCGCAGCCACCACCCGACTCGGTTGGTCGGCGGGGACGTGCTGGGCGAAACGGCCTGCGTCATGGCGGGGACACTCTAGCGTGCGAGGTGGTTCTCGTCAACTGGACTCGCTGGAACTCTCACGCGCCCAAGCGATTGGTACTCACCCGGCCTGGCTCATGAGGTTGAGCGCGGCCCCAGCCCGGAA
Organism: Planctomycetales bacterium; assembly: GCA_005239935.1. Classification (GTDB taxonomy): domain Bacteria; phylum Omnitrophota; class Gorgyraeia; order Aquiviventales; family Aquiviventaceae; genus SBAZ01. The sequence goes on from SBAZ01000045.1 coordinate 617, forward strand.
CCAGCGGATCTGCTCGTCCGTCATCGAGTGGGTGAGTGCGAGTGACTCACTGGCACCGTCTGCATGGTGCAGCGTGGCCTGCAGGGCCCTGCCGGGCGCGAGGTCCTTCAGGCCCTGCACGCTCAGGCGGTCGCCGGCGCGGACCTTTTCGAAGTCTTCAGGGTGAGCGAACGTGCACGCCAGTATGCCCTGCTTCTTGAGATTCGTCAGGTGCAGCCGCGCGAAGCTGCGGGCCACCACCACTCGGCAGCCGAGATGTCGGGGCGACATCGCCGCGTGCTCGCGACTTGAGCCTTCGCCGTAGTTGTCATCCCCAGCCACGGCCCATCCCAGGCCCTTCGCCTTGTAGGCGCGCGCGACCTGCGGAATCGGCCCTGGCTGCCCATCGAGTAGATTGACCGCCGTGCCGGTCGCGCTGGTGAAGACGTTCTCGGCCCCGATGAACATGTTGTCGCTGATGCGATCCAGGTGGCCTCGGAACCGCAGCCACTTGCCGGCCGGCGAGATGTGGTCCGTGGTGCACTGGCCCTTCACCTTGATCAGGATGGGCAGGCGCTCGAAATCCTTGCCGTCCCATGCCGGGAACGGCTCAAGCCGCTGAAGACGCTCGCTGGAGGGGGGGATCAGGACCTCGATGCCGCGCCGCTGTGCGAGCGGCTTCGGTGGCAAGTACCCGGCGGTCCCGGCCGCGAATCCCTGCGCCGGCAGCTCCTCTCCGCGCGGGGGCTGCAGTTTCACGGGCCGGCCGTCGGCCGCCGGCAACGTGTCGGTGAGCGGGTTGAACCGTAAGTCGCCGGCGAGGGCGATGGCCGTCACGATCTCCGGCGAGCCCATGAACGCCAGCGTCTCCGCCGTCCCGTCGTTGCGACGTGGGAAGTTGCGGTTAAAGGAGGTGAGGATCGAATTGACTTCACCCGGGGCGATGTCGTCGCGCTTCCACTGCCCGATGCAGGGGCCGCAGGCATTCGCCAGCACGACCCCGCCGATGTCCGCCAGCGCCTGGAGCTGCCCATCGCGTTGGATCGTGCTGTGGATCTGGTCCGAGCCCGGCGTGATGAGGAAGTAGACCCGGGATTTCAGCCCGGCCGCCTTGGCCTGCGCCGCGATCGATGCGGCCCGGCCGATGTCCTCGTAGGACGAATTGGTGCAACTGCCGATGAGCGCCGCCTTGATCTGCGCCGGGAAGCCCTCGCGTTCCACATCGGCCTTCAGCGCCGAGAGCGGCCGGGCCAGGTCCGGGCGGCGCGGCCCGACGATGTGCGGCTCGAGCGCACCCAGGTCGATCTCGATGACCCGGTCGAAAAAGCGAGCCGGATCCTGCGCGACCTCCGGGTCGGCGGTCAACTGCGCCGCGTGCTGCTCAGCCAGCGCCGCCACCTCCGCGCGCCCGGTCGCGCGCAGGTACTCCGCCATCCGCTCATCGTACGGAAACACCGACGTCGTCGCCCCAACTTCCGCGCCCATGTTGGTGATCGTGCCCTTGCCCGTGCAGCTGATCGAGCGGGTGCCCTGGCCGAAGAACTCGATGATGTGGTCGGTGCCGCCTTGTGTCGTCAGCATGCCACAGAGTTTGAGGATGACATCTTTGGAGGACGTCCAGCCGCTGAGCGAGCCGGTGAGGCGCACGCCGATCAGGCCCGGCGACTTCACTTCCCACGGCAGCCCGGCCATGACATCGGCCGCATCCGCCCCGCCCACGCCGATCGCAAGCATGCCGAGCCCGCCAGCGTTGGGCGTGTGCGAGTCGGTGCCGATGATGAGCCCGCCGGGAAATGCGTACTGTTCCAGGAACACCTGATGGATGATGCCGGCCCCCGGCTCCCAGAACCCCATGCCGTAGTGCTCGGCCGCGCTGCGCAGGAAGTCATAGACCTCCCGGTTCGCCGTCAGCGCCTCGGCCATGTCCTTGAGCACGCCGACGCGCGCCTGGATGAGGTGGTCGCAGTGCACCGTGGTGGGCACCGCAACCGTGTCCCGCCGGGCCTGCATGAATTGCAAGATAGCCATCTGGGCGGTCGCGTCCTGCATGATGACCCGGTCGGGCTGCAGCGTCAGATAGGCGCGCGCTCGCGCGAAGTCCTGCGCGCTCAGGTCGCGGACGTGGGCGGTCAGAATCTTCTCGGCGAGGGTGAGCGGCCGGCCGAGCTGCTTGCGCGCGGCCGCGTGCCGCTCGGCGAGGCGGCCGTACAGGGTCTGGAGGAGTCGGAGGTCGTCCGGGGACATCGTCAACGGCATTGTAGCACACCACGGAAGGCCCGAACCCCGCGCGCGGGCGCGGTATAATACCGCCGATGACCCGCCGGCAGCTCCGCATCACGGCCTTCGTGGTCGTCTGGCTGCTCGTCTTCGGCTACGAGACGTTCCGCCACGGGTACCTGACCCCGCTCCTCGGTCGTCCCCTCCCGAAATTGCCGCTACTCTTCCCGCCCGCCGGCTGGATCATGTTCTTCCAGGTGGACGCCGGCTACGGGTTCGCGGAGGTCTACGCCCTGCGCGGCGGCGACGTCATCAAACTGGACCCCTACCGAATCGTGACGGCGCGCAGCCTCGGGTATGAGAACCTCCGCCGCAACATCCTCATCAGCGCGCTCTCTGCCGATGCTGCGCCCGGGTTCTGCCAGTACCTCGCGAGAAAGTTCCCGGACCACGAGGCCTTTGCGGTCGTCTACGCCGGCTACCCGGACGTCGTCAATACCCCGGATGACGTCCGCCGCCAGGTCATGTATCGGTGTCCATGAGCGGCCTGTGGTCTCAGGCCTTTCTCGCCGAACGGCCCTCGCTCAGCCTGAGTTTGTTCAGGTTCGCCGTCGCGTTCACGGTCGGCGCGCACATGATCCCCGCGCTCCTGGTGCTGCCGGACCAGTTCCTGGACGGCGCCTTCCGGACCCAGAACGGCTCATTCTTCCCGGCGGTCATCCTGCAGTGGGTCAACGGCCATCCAGACGGCGTCATCTATGCCGTCACAGGGCTCTTCGCGCTCTCGCTGGCTGCGTTCACGTTGGGGCTCTGGACGCAGGCCAGTTGCATCCTGATGACGCTCACGTGCTACTACTTCTACGCCCGCAACAATTTTTTCATCGGCACGCTCAGCTTCGACATCCTGCTCGTGACCCTAGTCCTCATGTGCGTCACGCCCTATCCCGGGGATTTTCTCTCGTTCGACAGCCTCCGGCGCGGCACGCCGCATTCGGAGCGCCGCCGGCGGCCGTTCTTCCTCCAGCGGCTCCTGCAGATTCAATTGGCCGTCACCTTCTGGCACACCGCGCTCAACAAGGTCTCCGCCGGAGGCAACTGGCTGACCGACCGGCCCTTTTACTACCTCATGCACTATCCGCCGGAGGGCGTCGTGCGCAACTTCCCCCTGCGGGGCTGGCTGGCCGGGCAGCCGGAGATCTGCTACGCGCTGGGCATTGCGCTGATCGTGTTCGAGTTCCTCATGCCGGTTGCCTGGTTCCTGCCGGTGCCGCGCGTGCGGGGAGCGGCCATCGCGTTGGGCATTGCGTTCCAGCTCATGCTGTGGATCACGCTGCACGTGCCGACCATCTTCCTGTTCTTGTTCCCGCCGATGATGCTGTTGTTCCTGCCGCCGGAGTCGATCGTGCGCTGGATCGAGGCGCGCCAGGCCCGCCATGCGGCGCGGGGACGGGCCCTCCTGCTCTATGACGGCCACTGCGGGCTGTGCCGTGCGTCGGTGAAGCAGGTGCTCATCCTGGATGTCTTTGGGTGGGTGGATCCGCTGGATATCCACACGCCGGCAGACCTACACAGTATCCATCCGGCGCTGACGCTGACGCGGTGCAAGAGTGAAATCGTCCTCGTGGAGCTGAACGGACGGCTCTCAGGCGGGTTCGACGCGTTCCGACGGCTCAGCCGGCATCTCCCGATGCTCTGGCCGGTGTGGCCGTTCCTTCGGCTACCTGGGGCAGGTTGGGTGGGGCGGCGGGTCTACCGCTGGGTCTCCCTCCGGCGCTACGTGCTGCACCGGGGGCCGCGGTGCAAGGACAATCAGTGCGGGCTGGACGAGCCCGCCTCGGGCAACGGCAACGGTTCGCCTGCCGCGCCCGGCGAGCCGTCCTGAGCGGAGTCGAACCCCTCGACTGCGTTCGGGGTTCCATCCTGAGCGTCAGTCGAAGGATCGACGGACGGTTCCTCGAAGACTTGATCCTGGAACACGTACAGAGTCGCCTCACGCCACTGCTCCGGCTGCAATCCGGCCTTCTGGGAGGCCAGTTCCCGCAGGAACTCCAGCCGGGTCCAGCCGGTCTCATCCCAGACCGTCGGCAGGAACACCCCATGGTGCTGCCCCAACTCGAGGTGCACGCCGTCACGCCCGGCGACCAGCTCGCTTGGGCCGCCCAGCCGCCGGCGTGGGGTGAGGACGGAAACCTCGAGGTGGAGGCTGTCTAATTCATCGGCCTCCACCGGCCGGAAACGCGGGTCCCGCACCGCGGCCTCGAGCGAGACCATCGGCAACGTGGTGACCAGCGGCTCCTGGGTTTCAATGCGGCCGATGCATCCCCGCAACGCCCTGCCCTTGCGCAGGGTGACGAAGACCCCATGCGCCTGGGCGAGGTCCGGGTAGTGGCTCAAGTCTACGGGATCGGGAACCGTGCGGCCGCCGACCGTCCGTTCCAGGGTTTGGCGCGCCGCACGCACGAGGGCCTGGCCGGCCTCCTCGGAGACCAGGGGTGCCTGGTCCGCCGCGCGATCGAACATGCCCAGCGCCGCATAGCCGACCACACTGGCGCGGTTGCCGGCGGTCTCACCGGAGTGGGCGTAGCGCAACAGCACCCGCTCAGGATACCCGAGGCGTGCGGCCAGCAGCAGGCTGGTCACGACCGGCCCCCGACCACAGGCCTCAAAGGCACCCCGATCGAACAGGCGGTGCACCGCCTGGGGCGTTTCAAAGAGGACCGCATTCACCAGCAGTTCGTCCAGGGCCTCGGCGTCCTCGGCCGGGTGATAGTGCGAGAGATCGGTGCTGAACACGAACAGATAGTCCCCGCGCCGGGCCAGCGCCGCCAGGGCCCGCGCCGTGTCGTCCGCTTCCTCCAGGGACCAGCCGCCCATCAGGATGGGGATCAGCCGAAACTCCCCCAGCGCCACGTGCAGGAACGGCAGCAGCACTTCCAGGGAGTGCTCGTCCTGGGCATGGGCTGCCTCCAGGTGCGTGATGCCGGGCTGGCGCTGGAGGAACTCCGCCGCCTCGCTGTCCACCGGCATGAGTCCGAGTGGCGTCTGGTACGCTTCCCGGGTGTCCACCGAGGCGCCGGCGAACTGCATCCGGTGCGTGAACCCCACGACCACCACCCCGTCGTACCGATGTCCCTTCAGATGCCGAAAGGCATACCCGGCGACGCCACCCGAGTATTCATAGCCGGCGTGGGGGGCGATCAGGATCCTGGGTTTGTCGTTCCGGACCGGCTCGGGCTGGTTCTCCATCAGCTCAGTCACGAAGTCCAACAGCTCAGACTGACCCGCCGGATAGAAGCGTCCGGCTGCCTGGGGCGCCCTGGGCTCGGCCAGCGCAAGCCCTGATGGCATAACCATCACGGCGGCAAAGAGTAATGCGAGACATGACAGGAGGAGAACGACCGCGATGGATTGGCGAGGGCTGAGCGCGGGGGAGGCCTGGCTCATGCCGCTATTGTACCACGCAGATTGCGGTTGACACGCTGGACGTCCTTCTGATATGCTTGTGGTTGTTCGAAGCGGTGTATTTGGCCTCCTGGAGGCAAGACGCCAGGCGGTCGAATGCCTGAAGCGCTGCAACACCTTGTAAACCTTGGGGTTATGAAGCTGCAGCGCGCACGAGGAATCGGATCAGCGTACGTGCTCGTCCCTGGAACGTTCAGGGCGCTCAGTTCGGCGACAATTTGATCATCGCACGATCCAGCCGCACGGAAGCCGCTAGGGGCTCCCGGCGGTCTTTTTTATTGTCCGGTCATTGAGGGGTTGGCAACACCCGCCGGCCGTGTGGTGCGGTCGGCGGTTTGCATAGCAGTGGGAGGAGGTGTAAGGGAATGCCACGAGGCACCGTGAAGTGGTTTAGCGACCAGAAGGGGTATGGTTTCATCACCCCGGAAGACGGGTCGAAGGACGTGTTCGTCCACTACTCCGCAATCGGTGGTGACGGCTTCAAGTCCCTGAAGGAAGGCCAGGCGGTCGAGTTTGAGATCACCCAGGGCCCGAAGGGACCCCAAGCCGCAAACGTCACCAAGGCGGCCTAACTAGGTCGATTGGGGTAGTTCCACAGCCCCCCGCGCTCGCGCGCGGGGGGCTGTTGGTTTTCAGGGGTGCCGCCGGGCCCCGGACACGCCCAGGACCTGCACCGGCTGGCGCAAGGACAACGCCACCTCGACCTCATCGGCGAATCGCAGAGGCACCTTGACGTGCGGGCCGTCAATGGACACCGCCCCGCGGCGCATGAGCCAGGTGAGGCGCAGCGTCGCCGGCGGCCGGATCAGCCCACCCCGCAGGCGGTAGCGGGAGAGCCGCCCCTCGTAGAGCTCGCGCGGCAGGTACTGGAAGGTCGCCGCGGCCCACGGCAGCCGACGCCCCCCGGCCGCCCGCGCCGCGCTGCTGGAGCCGGCCGCCGTGGACACCCACAGTCCGGAGCTCTTGTGGAGCTCCTGCCGGCCGCCGAGCCGCAAGCGGTAGCGGGTCATGGTCGCCGGATCATCGTGCGCGATGAGGAGATCGTTGACCGCCCGGTGCCGTACGCGCTTGCCGTTCACCGCCAGGCTCAGCCAGTGGAGTTGGCACACCGGCAGCCGGCCAGCCAGCGCCCGGCGGACCAGCCGCGGGAAGGTGTGGCGCGTGGCGGCGCAGAAGACCGCTTCGCTGCGCGCGGGGTCCGAGTTGACGCCCAGGATCGGCGTTGTGCCCACCGCATGCGCCGCCGCCAAGAACGTCCCATCCCCGCCGACCGCCACGACGAGATCGTACGGCCGCCGCACGGTCAGCGCGGCCCGGTAGGCGACCGAGAGGTTGACCGGCAGCTGACGCAGCACGTGCAGCACCGCCTCGACCGATTCCTCGTGGACCACGTGCGCGCGCCGCAGGTCCGCCGCGTCTGGCTGGCCCTCGCGCAACAACCGCGCGAGGTGCGCATCCTGCTGCTCCTGGACGTACTGCTGGTAGGCGTCCTTCTTGTAGACGACCAGGACTCTGGGACGATGGGCCATGCCGTGCGGCGGTCTCACTGCTAGACGCCGTGCGGGGCGTCGACCATGCCAGGATAGCCACGCGGTCCGACCGGTTCAAGCGCGGTCATGGATTCAGGCCTTCCCGCTGCGCCCGGATTCGCAGCTTGGCGTCGGCAATCCGCTTGCGGATGCGCAGCGATTTTGGGGTCACCTCCAGGAGCTCGTCCGGCCCAATGTACTCCAACGCCAACTCCAGCGTCAATTCGCGGGGGGGCGTCAGCGTGTCGGTCGTCTCCTCCCCCTTGGAGCGGACATTCGTAAGTTTTTTCTGCTTGCAGATATTGAGCTCGACGTCCTTGTCGCGGCTGGCCTCGCCCACCACCATCCCCTCATAGACCGACACGCCCGGGCCGATGAAGAGTTCTCCGCGCTCCTGGGCATTCACCATGGCATAGGCGCTGCTCACGCCTTCCTCGGTCGCCACGAGCGAGCCGTGCGGCTCGGGGGGCGGGAGGTCCGCCACCACCGGCTCGTAGGCGTCGAAGACGTGGTGGATGATCGCCGTGCCCCGCGTGCGCTTCATGAGGACGCTCTTCAAACCCAGCAGGCCCCGGGTGGTAATCAGGTACTCGAGGTGCAGCTCGCTGCTAGGGGTCTGCGCCATCTCTTGCAGCTCTGCCCGCCGCCGGCCGAGCTCCTCAATCACCGTCCCCTGGTAGTCCGCCGGGACGTCGATCGAGAGGAACTCGTAGGGCTCCATGCGCTCGCCCTCCACGTCCTTGTAGACGACCTCGGGCTGCGACACCTCCAGCTCATAGCCCTCACGGCGCATGGTCTCGATGAGCACTGCGAGGTGGAGCTCGCCGCGCCCGGCGACCAGGAAGGTGTCCGGGCTCTCGGTGTCCGTCACGCGCAGCGCGACGTTCGTTTCCAGCTCCTTGGCCAGCCGCTCGCGCAGCATCCGGGAGGTCACGTACTTCCCCTCCCGCCCGGAGAAGGGGCTCTTGTTGACCGCGAAGGTCATCCGCAGGGTCGGCTCCTCGATCACCATGGCCGGCAGCGGGCTGGGGCGCTCGGGGTCCGTGATGGTGTCGCCAATCCCCACGTCAGGGAATCCGGCCACCGCGACAATGTCGCCGCTGTCCGCAGAGTCGATCTCGACCCGCTCCAGGCCCTTGTAGGCCAGCAGCGCGACGGCGCTGCCGGTCTGGCGGCTGCCGTCCGGCGCGATGCGCATGAGCGGCTGGCCGCGGCGCAGGCTGCCGGCCTGGATCTTGCCGATGCCCATCTTGCCCTTGAATGGGTCATAGGCCAGCGCCAGCACGAGCAGCTGCACCGGCGCCTCGGGTGAGACCGTGGGCGCGGGGATGGTCTTGAGGATGGCGTCAAAGAGCGGGGTGACGTCCGTGCCCGCTGCGGCCAGCTCGAGGGTCGCGGTCGCCTGGGTGGCCGAGGTGTAGACGATCGGGAAATCGAGCTGGGCCGGGCTCGCTTGCAGCTCGACAAAGAGGTCGAAGGTGCGGTTGACGACGTCGTCCACCTGCGCGTCGGGCCGGTCAATCTTGTTCACGACCACGATGACCGGCAGCCCCAGCCCGACGGCCTTGCGCAGGACGAACTTGGTCTGCGGCATCGGGCCCTCCTTCGCGTCCACCAGCAGCAGGGCCCCATCCACCATGCGCAGCGTGCGCTCGACCTCCCCGCCGAAATCCGCGTGGCCCGGCGTGTCCACCAGATTAATCTTATACTCGCCGTAGCGCAGGCTCGCGTTCTTGGCCTTGATCGTGATCCCCTTCTCCCGCTCCAGGTCCATCGAGTCCATGATGAGCCCGCCGCCTTCCGGCCCGTGCTTCACGGCTTTCGTGTAGCGCAGCATCGCGTCGACGAGCGTGGTCTTACCGTGGTCCACGTGGGCGATGATGGCGATATTGCGCAGGTGAAGGTTCTGCATGGTCGGCGGACCGGGAGGCGCCTACACGCGCCTCAAAAGCGGACGATCCAGTTGATAAACGCGGAGTTGGAGCGCTTCCGGAGCCGGCGGAACTGCCAGGCGGTGAGCATTATCCCGGCGCCGAAGACGACGAAGAACCCGGCAATCATGGCGATCAGCAGCTGCGGGACATAGAGGATCAGCACGCCGAAGAGCACGAAGGCGAGGCCGGTCCACATGGGCGGCCTATTCCTCGATGGTGACGACCTGCATGACCACGTGCTGCAGCGGCCGGTCATCGGGACCACGCTCCACCGCGGCGATGGCGTCCACGGTCGCCTGACCTTCCACGACGCGGCCGAAGATGGCGTGCTTGCCGTTGAGCCAGTGCGTCGCCGCCAGGGTGATGAAGAACTGGCTGCCGTTCGTGTCCGGTCCGGCATTGGCCATCGAGACTACCCCGGGTCCGTCGTGTTTGAGGTCCGGCGCGATCTCATCCTCGAAGGTGTAGCCTGGGCCGCCCCGCCCGGTGCCGGTCGGGTCGCCGCCCTGGATCATGAAGCCCGGAATGATCCGGTGGAAGATGACGCCGTTATAGAACCCCTTGCGCGCCAGCGTGATGAAGTTCTCCACCGTCTTCGGCGCCTTGTCCCGGTACAATTCGAGGACAATCCGCCCCTTGGTGGTTTCGAGGATCGCCCGCGGGCGCGCCGCCGCCCCGCTCATCTCGCCCTGCTGCCCGCACGCAGTACCCGCCAGCCCCACCGCCAGCCCCACGCCGACCACACCAGCCAGTGCACGCATGGAGTCACTCCACGGTTGCCTCCGCTTCGGCTTGCCGTACGAAACGAGCTCTTATTCTAGCGCACCCCGCGGGCTCACTCCACTTCGCGCGCACGCGGCGTCGCGCGCAGCACTTTCGTCTGGGCGCGGCGGCGCTTGGCTTCAAGCATCTTCTCTTTGGCCCGGCGGGAACGACGGCGTTTCTGTCGGCGGATTTTCGCGATGCGCCGGGCCTCCTCGCTGAGCCGCCCGAGGCGCTGGGCCTCGAGCCGTTGGAGGAGGACCCGGCGCGCGAGATACCGGTTCAGCGCCTGCGATCGCTCCTGCTGACAGCGTACCTCGAGGCCGCTGGGAGAATGCCGCAGCACCACGCACGTCGACACCTTGTTCACGTTCTGTCCGCCAGGACCCTGCGACCGGATGAACGACTCTTCCAGGTCGCTCTCCCGCACCCCCAAGCGGGCCATGAGCGCCGCCAGGGCCGCCTGCTTCTGGGGGGAGACCGGGAAGATCATCCCGCCACCTGCTGATGTCCCGCCGAAGCGCGGGACGCGCGGTGGGTGAATCTCGCTATGGCTGTCCCCACTCCCCTGCCGCGCCCGCAGCGCACTCGGGCTGTGTGCTGGCCGCTGCGGTCAGCAGGTGGTGGGATCATCCCGGCTCCAGGAACGCGCTCGCGCCGCGCGCCTTCGCCTGCTCATAGAGATACTGCAGGAGTTCCAGTTCGTCCGGGTCAAACCAGGTGAGCCCGCACATCCAGCATTGCTCGACCTCGACGAGATACGCGTTGGTGAAGAACTTTCGCACCACGGCGGAGCGGCACGTGGGGCACTGCCGGCTCTTCATCCTGGCCCAGGGGTACTGGCCGTAGGTTTTCACCAGCCGCTGCCGGGTCCGGGGATCCGTGGGCAGCAGGGCCGCCAGCCGCCGGATGCGCTCCGGGAAGGCGAACTCCTCCCGCGCGAGCACCCGGGTGACCTGATCCGGCATGGCGTAGCAGCCCCGGCATGCCGGGCAGGTGTCGAGCGGGACACCCTCGTACCGCGTCCGCGTCAGGGTCACATGGCACCGGGGGCAGGCCGTCGCCGGCAACGGCGTGACCGGCCCGTCCTGTCCGTAGCGGCGCTGCAACGCCTCCAGCAGGGGTGGGTCCTGGTACGCGGGCTGGGCGCCGACCCGCCCTTCCCGACGCACCCAGCTGCTCGGCGTGAAGCTTGGGAGCGCCAGCAACGCGTCGAGGTCGAAGGGTCCCTGCCACTCTTCGCCGCCCCACGCCAGCCAGCGGGCCGGGGACTCCGTCTGCGCCGGCTCGGGCACCGGCGTGCGCGGGCGCTGGTGGTGCTGGGCCATCAGCTCAGCGAAGTTCTTGGGTGACACGCTGGTCATGCCGAGGAGCGCCTCGATGCGGCGGTGCGTGGGCGGGTGCGTCGAGAACCAGTCCGCGACCAGTCCTGACGTGTCGGCCAGCCGGTCGCCGCCGACATCAACGATGAAGAGGGTCGCCAGCGACTCGCCCTGCGCCCCGACTCCGCGCCAGTGCCCGTCAATGAGGTGCAGCGCCTCGGCCAGCGCCAGGGGATTGCGCGTGAGCCGCACCGCCACCGCGTCCGCCCGATATTCCTGCTCGCGCGACAGGCACAATTCACAGAGGCGCTTCGCCGTGGTCGTTACCCAGAGGACGACCATGACGAAGAGCACGAGTGCGCCGCCCCGGCCGCGGAGCATGTCCGTCCCGGCCCGGCCCTTAAACAACCCGGAGAGCCGCTTGAGCGCTTCTTCGTGCAAGCCGAAGAGCCCGCAGAAGATGCTCCGGGCGAGGCTGTCCCCGCTGGCGATGTGCGCCGCTTCATGCCCGACCACGCCCTCCAGCTGCGCGCGGCTGCTGCGGGCGAGCAACCCCTCCGTCACGATGATGGCTGCGCGGTTGTTGAAGTCCGAGACCGCGCACGCGTTCAGCGCGGCCGTCGGCATGATGTAGGGCTCGATGCGGTAGCGGCCGCCGGTGGCCACCCCGACTTCTTCGACGATGTTCTTCAGTCGCTGGTGGTACGTGTCCCCAGGCTCCAGCGGTTTGGCCATGACCGCCCCCACGACGCGGCCGATCAGATCGTGAGTCGAGAAGAGCCAGTGGACGCATGCCGCGAGCAGCGCGACGAGCAGCATGGAGCCGTACGCCCCGGGGGAGGGCCGGAGGGGAATGCCGAGGATGAGGCGACTGCCCCAGACCAACGCGACGATCGAGAGGAAGTAGAGGACGCCGAGGAGGACGAAGAGCACCAGGACGTTGCGGGTCCGATGCTCCTCGATCTCAACGAACGTGAAGGCCATGAAGAGCCGTGAGCCGTTTACCACGCACCGTGCACCGTGCTCCCCCCGGTTCGCGGTTCACGGGCCGCGGTTCACGACGCGTCAGAATTTGACTGGCGGGGCTTGGCGGTGGGCCGCGTCGTCCACCTCGAAGAACTCGGCCTTATTGAAGCCGGTCATGCCGGCTACGACGTTCGTGGGCACGCTCTCGACCGTCGTGTTGAGCCGCATGGTCTGCTCGTTGTAGAACTGCCGCGCGAAGGAGATGCGATTCTCCGTCGAGGTCAGCTCCTCCTGGAGCGCCATGACGTTGTGGTTGGCTTTGAGGTCCGGGTAGCGCTCGGACACGGCGAAGAGCGAGCGCAGCGTCTGCGTGAGGAAGTTCTCGGCCTGCATCTTGTCCTTGATGTTCGTCGCATCCACCGCCTGCTGGCGAGCCTTGATGACATTCTCAAGCGTCTGGCGCTCATGGCTGAGGTAGCCCTTGACCGCCTCGACCAGATTGGGAATCAGGTCATGCCGGCGCTTCAACTGCACGTCAATCTGCGACCAGGCGTTCTCCACCTGCTGGCGCATCTGGACTAGCCCGTTGTAGGCGCCGAAGAACCACAACACGAGCGCCACCACCAGAATCAACAGGACGAATCCGACGATCCCCATGATGTGCTCCCCTCCTTGTGGCGTGCCTCGTCCCCTCGCGGTGCCTAGAAGTGCAGCTGAACGCCGGCCATGGCGGCCGTCTCCTCCGGGGTCCGCCGCACCTGGATAAACCAGCGCCGGTCCTGCAGCCACCGGCGGCTGAAGGTCACCGTCAGCCCAAGCGGCGCTCCGGCTCCGGACTCGAGCGCCGCGTCCAGGTCGTGCCGCGGGGTGGCGCGGACCGTGCCGATGAACCGCATGGTCTGCCGCCGGCCGCCGGCCAGCGGGATCTCGAAGGACACGCCGGTCCTGGCCGAGAGGTTCCACCGGCCGTAGAGCGTGATGCGCCGCGGCACGAGGCGGCTGCGCCCGACTCCGGCGCCGATCTGGTAGACCATGCGGCCGGCGGCCGCGCGCAGCGTTGGACTCTCGAGCGCCGCACGGAACTCAAAGGCCGAATCCCCCTCGGCATCCAGGCGGTAGACCAGCCGCCCGCGGCGGGAGAAGTCCCAGGCTCCATCGAACCGCACCGCAGGCTCGGCGCGGCCGCGGCGTGGCCGGACCGTCCGATACCGCAGCGCGTGGTCCGGGCCGACCTCCCAGGCGCCCTGCAGCGTGAGCGTGTCGGGCGGGCCGTCTGCCTTATCGACCAAGAAGCGCAGACGGTTGCGCCCATCGGCCTGCCAGCGGCCGGTCAGGGTCAGGTGTTGGCGGGGGCCTGTGCGCCCCTCGCCGTGCTCGAGCGCGAAGACGAGCTGGTGCGCGCCGACCCGCTCCAGGCCTCCAGCGAGCCGCAGCGTGCGCGGCCCGAGGCCATCGATCCCGCGCACCGTGAAGACCAGATCATCCGATGCCGTCAGCCTCCAGGTCCCGTCCAGCGTCAGGGTGCGGCCCCCGGTGGTCTCATAGACCAGCCGGTTGCCGGCATCCGTGCGCACGCGTCCTTCGAGCATCGTCCCGCGCCGCAAGGCGGCCAGCGCGTCCCGGGCGAGCTCGGGGACTCGCACGCGCGTCGCGTGGCGGCGAGCGCTAGTCTTCCTGCTCGAACTCGATGCCGCAACTTTCACAGGCATAGACGGAAAACTCGTGCTCCATCCGGACGAAGCGGGTCTGCACCCCCTGGCACTCCGGGCACCGGGCTGGCGCGCGCCAGCCCTCGGACTCGGCTCCAGCCTCGAAGAGAGGGTCGTCTTGGAGATGATCGCTCGCAGGCATGGGAAACCTCGCGCCTATCATGCCCCCACCGCTTGCGGAAAGCAAGCCAGCAAGCGGGGACGCTTCTCAAGGGGACAGTTCTCAGCGTAGGGGCGGCACTGCTGCAGTCAGAAGTGTCCCCATCAGAAACGTCCCCTTCCCGTCCTCGTCCTACCGCAAGACGAGGCCGCGCGGGCTGCGGCCGTTCTTGACAAGGAAGCCGTGGGATTTGGGCACGAGCGGGGCCAGGGCCGCGGCGCGCACGAGGGTGAAGTCGCCGAAGCGGTCGTTGACAGCATCGAGGCAGCGGTCCATGCGCTCCACCCGGCGCGCGGCCTCGAGACACAGCAGCTGCCGCTCACCGCGCGCCAGCTCGGAGACGCCCACGCCCAGGAGCCGCACGCGCTGGGGCAGCGGCTCGCAGTGGCGCGCGAAGAGTCGCAGCGCCGCGTCATAGATGAGGAGGCCGGCGTCCGTCGGGTCCTGCAGCGTCGTGTGGCGCAGGAGCGTCGTGAAGTCGCGGTAGCGGACCGTCAGGCCCACCGTGCGGCCGCAGGCCCTGTCGGCGCGCAGCCGGCGCGCCACCTGCTCGCACAGCCGCAGGAGCGTGCCGCGCAGCTCCCCGATGTCCTCGGTGTCGCGCGGCAGGGTGTAGGCATGCCCCATGGACTTCGCCTCCGGCTCTTGCCCCATCGGGGTCACCGGGCTCTCATCGAGCCCCTGCCCCATGCGCTTGAGCGCGCGGCCGATGACGCCGAAGCGGCGCACGAGGGCGGCCTCCGGCGCGCGGCCCAGCTCGCCGCAGGTGGCGATGGTCATCTCGTTGAGATAGACCTTCAGGTGCGGCCCGATGCCGCAGAGCTCCTCGACCGGCAGGTCCTCGAGCAGAGCCGGCACCTCGGCCGCGCGCACCCGCACCAGGCCGTCGGGCTTCCGGAGCCCGGAGGCGAGTTTGGCGATCAGCTTGTTGGGCCCGATGCCGATGGAGCAGGTCAGGTCGAAGACCTCCTCCCGGATGCGCCGTTTGAGG
This sequence comes from Planctomycetales bacterium, assembly GCA_005239935.1. Classification (GTDB taxonomy): domain Bacteria; phylum Omnitrophota; class Gorgyraeia; order Aquiviventales; family Aquiviventaceae; genus SBAZ01. Next base: position 15,648 of record SBAZ01000045.1, read on the forward strand.
GCGCGCGCCGCGGCCTCCGGCTCCGGGCCGAAGCCTGGCCACGCGCCGCTCATGTCGAGGAACGCTTCGTCAATGGAGAAAATCTCGACCGCCGGGGTGAAGTGCCGCATGAGCGCGAAGAGGCGGTGGGAGATGTCCACGTACTTCTCCGGATCGCCGGCCACCGGGATGATGTGCGGGCACAACTGGCGCGCCTCAACGATGGACATGCCGTTCTTGATCCCGTAGGCCTTCGCTTCATACGAGCAGGCCGCCACGACCGTGCGCTTCTCCGGGTTGCCGCAGACGATGATGGGCTTGCCGCGCAGGCCGGGGCGCGCGCGCTGCTCGACGGCGGCAAAAAACGCGTTCATGTCCACGTGGAAGATGACACGTTCCATGGCGCAAGACAGGCAGGCGGGTGGTCACGCGGTGCCGGGCTCGACAGCCAGCAGATGCCAGGCCAGCGTCTCCTGGTTGAACGCCAGCTCGAAGGTGTTCGTGCGGTCGGTGAGCGCGAAATGGAGGAGCGTGGCGCGGCCCTCGCGGGTGGTCCAGCGCATGGTGACGCCGCATACCTCGTAGCGCCGCCCTTGGCGGGTGAACCATACCGGCCTCGCGACTCCGCGCTCGAATACCACCCCCACCTGGACTGGCTCACGCAGCGCCGTGCTCATGGCACGAGTATAGTAGACAAAAGTCTACTATACAAGAGAAGGAAGAAAAAGCGGGGACGTTTCTGATGGGGACACTTCTGACCGCAGGGATCGCGCCTGTGTGCTGAGAACTGTCCCCTTGAGAAGCGTCCCCGCTTTCAGGCGGGCTGAGGAGACAGCAGACCCTGTTGCGCGAGCAGATCGCGGAATTGACGGGCGTTCTTGGCGGCCGAGCCGGCGTGGCAGTTGTTAAAAAAGACATAGAGCGACTTCGCAGACTTGGTCAGGTCCGCCACCTTGCCGGCGAGGTCGCCCAATTCGGCCTCTGAGTAGAGGTAGTGATAGCGGTCCGTGGTCGAGGTGCCGAACCACTGCGCGGCGTTGCGGCCATGGAACCGGACATAGGCGTTCTCGGACGTCACTTCCCCGGTCCACGGCATGAGGCGCGACAACTGCGGCTCATCCACGACGCACCAGCCGACCTGCCGGCGCCGCAGCCGGGCGACGATTTCCCCTGTGACCCAGCTGCGATGGCGGAACTCCACCACAAGCCCCAAGTCGCCGAGCCGGTCAATGACGCTCTCCAGATAGCTGCGCGTCTCCGGCGTGTCGGTGAACGTATACGGAAACTGGGCCAGCACACAGCCAAGCCGTCCGGCGTCCAGCATCGGCCGCAGGCCGTCGCGGAACTCCTTGAACGCGGCCGCGTCGTCCAGGATCGAGCGCCCCGGCTGCAGGATGTCGTGCGTCATCCGCCGGTGTGTCTTGACCGTGAAGCGGAAGGCGTCCGACGTCTTGCGCACGAGCCCCTGCATGGTGCGCACCGACGGCATCTGATAGTATGTGTAGTTCACTTCGACCGCGTTGAAGCCCAGCGACTGCTCATAGAAGGTGAGCCACTGTGACTTGGGCAGAGGCCCTGGATAGACCGGCCCGACCCAGTCATCGAAGGAGAATCCCGACGTCCCGACGAACACCTGGGACGCCATCAGGTCGGCCGGAGGTGCCAGGCTCCTGAAAGGTGCCTGGCACCTTCCTCTGGAAAGTCTGCAACGAGTGTGTTAAGTTTGACAGGTATCGTCGTACCCTCCGCAACGATCCGAGAGGAGTCCATGCCAGCCACCACGGCCCGTGTCGTCAACTTCAGCGCCGGTCCTGCGGCGCTGCCCGTGCCCGTCTTGGAGCGGGCGCGCGATGAAATGCTGAACTGGCGCGGCAGTGGCATGTCCGTCATGGAAATGAGCCACCGCTCCAAGGAGTTCGACGCGATCCTCGCACATGCCGAAGCCGGCGTGCGCAAACACCTGGGTGTCCCGGACTCCCATGCGGTCCTCTTCCTCCAGGGCGGCGCCAGCCAGCAGTTCGCGATGGTCCCGATGAATCTGGCGCTCAAGGACCGCCCGGTCGACGTGCTCCACACCGGGGCGTGGACCAAGAAGGCCATTGAGGAACTGGAACACACCGCACCCTACCGGCTCGCCGCGACCGGTGAGCCGGTCAAGTTCCGGCGCCTGCCGACGGCGCAGGAGATCCGGCTCGACCCGGAGGCCTCCTACGTGCATCTGTGCTCGAATAACACGATCGAGGGCACCCAGTGGCGGACGTTCCCGAACGCCGGCGAGGTGCCGCTGGCGGCCGACATGTCCTCCGACATCCTCTCGCGGCGCATCGACGCCGCCAAGTTCGGGCTCATCTTCGCCGGCGCGCAGAAGAACTTGGGACCGGCCGGGGTGACCATCGTGGTCATCCGCAAGGATCTGGCCGAACGGGCTGACCGCACGCTGCCGGCCATCCTGCAGTACCGCGTCCACCTCGAACATGGCTCCCGGTACAACACGCCGCCCACGTACGCGATCTATCTCGTCGGGCTCGTCATGGACTGGATCGAGGCCGAAGGCGGCGTCGGCGCCCTCGAGCGCCGCAACGAGGAGAAGGCCGCCCTGCTCTATGAGGCGCTCGACCAGAGCGGCGGCTTCTACACGTGCCCGGTCGAGCCGGAGGACCGCTCGCGGATGAATGTGGTCTTCCGCGTCAAGGCCGGAGACGAAGCGCTCGAAGCGCAGCTGCTCAAGGACGCGAAGGCCGCTGGCCTCGTCGAACTCAAGGGGCACCGCTCGGTCGGCGGGCTGCGCGCCTCACTCTACAACGCGCAGACCCTCGAGGGTGTGAAAGCGCTCGTGGACGTGCTCAAGGACTTCGCGCGCCGCAGCGGCTGACGCCCTCAGCCTGGCGCGGCCCGCAGCCGCGCCCGCGTCACGCCCAGCGGCGTCCCATCGCACCACCGCTGGACCCACCACTCGAGCCCCATCGCCCCTGCCGAAACCGCCGTCAGCGCAGGCACTGTCCGCCAGAGCCCGGTCGTCAGCAGCAGCACGAAAAAGCTGCCGTGCATGAGCCAGCGGTTCACGGCCAGACTGAGCGCGGTCGGCTGTCCCGAGCGCGCACCTCGCCTGGCCGCAGCCACCAGCCCCAGGAATCCGGCCGCGTGAGCCGCGAACATCCACAGCCGCTCGTTGTGGCTCTCCAGTCCTGCCAGCCGCCCGGTCAGCCCTACCAGCATCAGGCACATGAAGAGGCCCGTGTAGGCGACGACCGGGACCAGGGCCCGGTGCCAGCGCGGCTCGCCCTGTGCGATCCGCTCGCGCACGGTGCGCGTCGCCGCGCTGTACCAGACCGCCACCCACATCCACGCGCAGAGGTTGCCGGCCGGCACGCCGAACCACCCCTGATCGAGCGGGATACCCCAGGACCACAGCCCCAGGCGGATAGCAATCGCATCAATCGCGAGGTCAATCAAGACAGCCAGCAGCCCATCCAAGAACGGGCGCGCCCAGGGTGGCAGTCCGGCGCGGTCCGTGAGCGCCATCGAGGAATGGATGATGGTCGCCCATAGGAGCGGGATGTAGAGCGGCACGTGCCCCACCCACCACCAGGTACCCGGCCCATAGTGATAGGTGCCGAAGACCCACATGTCCATGAGCTCGAGGACGACGCCGTAGGCGACCGCGACGAGCAGCTCGAGGTGCTCCGCCTGGCCGCCGCGGCGCAGATCCCACCAGCACCAGCCGAAGAGGCCGAGCGAGGCGATTTCGATGGCGTGGCCAAGCCACGGCAGGATCAGCGTCATGCCTGGGAGACTGCACCGTCAGCTGACGGCGGAAGGTTACTCGGTGAGAATTTCCATCGCGGTGTCGAGATGGACCACGGCGATGTCGAGGGCTTGCGAGTCAGGACCACGCTGCGCGTGCTCGGCCTGAGCCAGCGCTTTGAGCCGTTCCACCACCGCCTTGAGTTCTTCACCGAGCTGCCGCGCCGCCGCGTTCTTCATCAGCCCTCCTACTCACTCGGCGCGTCCTGGCCTCCGCGCAACACCCCGCCCAGGAACTGACCCAACAGCTCCCCCGGAGACGGCTCCTCAGCCGCCGGTGCGGCACCAGGCTCCGTCCCGGGCGCGGCCGCCCCGTCCGGCGCGGGCTGGGCCGGCGCTTCCGGACTCAACTGCTTGCGCAGTGCGTCGGTGATGAGATCCGTGACCTTCGCGGTGATCACCCGCGCCGCGACGTAGTGCAGGTCAGGCAGCACACTAAGCTGGCTCGTGCGCCCCTGAATGGTCACGGGAATCTCCATCTCGCCGGCCGGGTTGTGGAGCGCGCGGAGCTCCTCGACGCTGCGGGCAATCGCCTCCGAGAGCGGGCGGTCCAGCCGGAGGAGCGCGCGGATGTCCACCGTGCCGTCGAAGCCGGCGGTCCCGGACCCGATGAGCGCAAATTCGTCCGTGCGCAAGGTTGCTTCCTCGAACCGCAGCCGGCCTCGCTCCACCTGCGCGCTCAGGTCGAGCGGCGCGAGGATCGTGTGGTTCGCCGCCAACTTGGCCCGGTATTCATCCGGCAAGCGCGCCTGCAGCCGCTCGACCAGCGTGGGCAGCATGGAGAGCTTCTCGAAGACGACCCGGAGGACGTTCAGATTCTCGATGACCGGCTGGTCCATGCGAAGCCGCGTGGTCCCTGTCAACGCCTGAGCGATCTCCTCCGGCCGCAAGGTCGGCAGCTGGCCCTCGAGGGTCGCGCTCACATGCCCGCGCAGCCGCGGGCTGCCTGCCGGCCCGGCCGGCACGAGGCTGTCAATGGGCAGCATCTGCAGCGCCAGGTGCGTTTCTTCGAGGGTGCCGGGCTGGTCTGCCCCAGGCGGCGTCAGCCGGGCGCGAAGCTGGATGTTCGGCACGTCGGCCGCATAGGCGGCCGAGGCTTCGATCTCCATCGGCGTCGTCAGCGAGACGTGCCGGACGGTCGCATTCAGCATCTGGAGCCGCAGGTCGGTCGGCGGTGTCGTCATGGCGTCCGTCCACCGCAGCGTCCCATCCTGGAGTTGCAGCGTGTCCACCGCAAAGGTCACGGGCGTTTCGCCGACCTGGGCGGTCTGTCCCTGAGCTGCAGCCGGCGCAGCGAGCGCGGCGACCCCGGCTAGATTCAGGCGGCCGCTGGCGTCGCGGGAGAGCCGCACCTCGGGCTGCACCAGCGTCACCGACGCCACCTGGATCTCGCGGCGCAGGAGCGGCATGAACCGCACGAGCGCGGTGATCCACTTCACCTCGGCCAGGGGCTCGGCGCTGGCGCGGTCGCCGACCCGCAGGCCCTGGAGCCGCAGGGCCAGACCCTGGTTCCAGCCCAGCGAGATGTGCTCGAGGCTGACCGGCACACCGAGTGCTTCCTCCATCTTGCTCACGAGCATCGGGCGGTAGCGGTCGGCATCGAAGGTGGCGATGAAGGCCGCGAGGGCACCGATGCCGAGGAGGATCAGCACGATGACAAGCAGGAGGAGCTTTCTCATGGCTGCGGACGGAACCGCGTCCAAGGCCAGAGCCGGAAGTCTACGCGGCCCACAATCTCGTCAGGCCGGACTGGACCGAAACTCCGGGAATCGGTGCTGTCCCCCGGCCGGTCGCCGAGGAGGAAATACTGGTCGGCGGTCAACTCCCAGCGCTGGTCATTGACGCGGACGTGCTCGGCCGGCAAGCCGACAAGGCGCTTGACAAGGGCGCGTCCACCCAGCGACGCGGGCCGGGCGGCGACCAGGTCGCCCGGCCGGAGCGCGGCAGCGGGGACGCGGCGGACGAAGACGAGGTCGCCCGGGCGCAGCGTCGGCAGCATGCTCTGGCCGGCGATGCGCATCAGGCGGCCGAACGTCATGCGGTCATCCCTCGACTGCGCTCGGGATGAACCCGCCTGCGGCGGATTCACTTCTTCTTGGCCGCCTCAGCCTGCTGGAACATCTCGCTGATCTTGGCCACCGCGGCCATCAGCTCCTGCGACTTGGCCGCATCCACGTGCTGCTTGTTGTAGGAGCACAGCTTCGCGGCCTTCCAGAAGGTGTCGTGCAGGTCCGGGAACGGCCCGGCGTTCTCCGGCTTGAAGTAGTCGGTCCAGAGGATGAGGAGCTCCTGCTTGCAGATTTGGGCGTGCTGCTCCTTCGTCTGCACCATGCGGACGAGAGTGTTGCGATACTCCAGGTGCTCCTGCGGCGAGGCACTGGGCCCGGGCATCGGCAGGGCGCTGACCTTCTGGTTCATCGTGTGGACGGTCTTGGCCGCGATGGCGGCGGTATGCGGATCGTAGATGCCGCAGGGGACGTCGCAGTGCGCGTAGAGCGGTTCGATGCCGAGCCAGCGATCGAGCAGACGGGTCGAGTGGGCATCGGATGGCATGGCGCCTCCTCTCGGGTTACACGGAGCCGGGTCTCACGGAATGCTTATTATAGCGCAAAAGCAGGGGTCAGATCTCGCGAGGGGTCTGACCCCTTGTTGGAGCCAGACCTCACAGCCAGGCGCGGCGCAGCGCCTGGAGGGCGGCGGCGAGCGTGCGCCTGGGCGGACGGTGATCGGAGAGACGCGTCCATTCGCGGGCCGAGAAGCCGCGCACCGGCTCATACCCGGCGCGCATCCGGTCATAGTATTCGGGCCGCGCCTCCGACAGGTCGCGGCGCCTCGCCAGCCGCCGGGCGATGCGCCGCACGGCCACTGCGCGCGGCACCACGCACTCGAACAGGTGGAACGAGACGCCAAGACGCCTAGCCATCATGCGCAGCACCCGCCGGCCGACGGCGCGGGAGAACGTCCCATCGCAGACGACCGAGCGGCCTTCCCGCAGCAGCGCCTCGGCCCGCTGGATGAGGCGCTGGTAGACCAGGTCGGAGACATGCGCGGCATACAGACCGCCCCGGAAGCTCTGCCCGGCGCGCCGGTACCTGGCGAACTCCCGCAGGCGGATCTCATCGGTGCGCAACCAGACCGCCCCCAGCGACTCCGCGAGCCCCCGCGCGAGGGTACTCTTGCCCGTGCCGGTGAGCCCGCCCACCATGATGAGGCGCGGCGGCGCGAACTGGCAGGCATACCGCCTCGCCAGCCGGAAGTGACGCTGCGCCAGGCGCCTGATGCGCCGGCCCTCCGGACTGCGCGGATGCTGCCGCCAGGCCAGCCCGCGCACCTTGCCTCGGACCAGCGTCCGGTGGCACTTGTAGAACGCGGCCACCCGGCTGAAGGTCGCGTCGCGCATCCGCCGCCGGTAGGCCTGCTCGAGCGCGTCCGCCAGGTCCGGACGCCGGCGGAACTCCAGGTCCATGAGCAGGAAGGCGAGGTCGTTCGCCATGTCCCCGCACCGGAAGGCCGGCTGGAACTCCACGCAGTCGAAGACGCTGGGCGGCTCAATGAGGCAGATGTTCTCGCAGCGCAAGTCGCCGTGGCCGTCC
>SBAZ01000131.1 GCA_005239935.1 Planctomycetales bacterium
CCGAAAGACACGAAACCCTCCACGCAACCGTCCGGCGGACGGCCCTCGCCGTTCACTGCTGCCGCCGAGCATCCGGTCACCGCCAGCCTGGTGGTTGAACATACCGGCATCCTGCCTGGCGGGCGCACCCGCATCGGCGTCCGCTTTGTCCTCAAGGAGGGCTGGCACATCTACGCGGAGGAGCCTGGCGATGCCGGGCTCCCGACTCGCGTGGCGTGGTCGCTGTCCGACGGCCTGCGCGCAGGCGACCTCGTGTGGCCGCCCCATGAGCAGTTCGTGGACCCTGGGAACATCCGGACCTTCGGCTACGATTCCGAGGTCGTGCTCTGGAGTCTGCTGACGGCGGACACCGACCTCGAGCCCGGCGGCACCCTCCCGCTGCACGCGGAAGTGGAATGGCTGGCCTGCCGCGACGTGTGCATTCCAGGCTCGGCCATCCTGCGCGGCGAGCTGCCGGTTGTCGGCGAGCCTGCCCCACCCAGCGGGGACGCGTCGCGCTTCCCCCGCGCCGCCTGACCTGCGCACCCGGATCATCGCGACCGTCGGCCCGGCGTGCACGCACACCCGCATCCTGCGCCGCCTTGTGCAGGAAGGCGTGAGCGTCTTCCGGCTCAACTTCGCGCACGGCACCCTGGCCGGGCATGAGCGGTTCGTGCGGCGCATCCGGAGGGTCCAGCACGACCTCGGCCACCGGATTGCCATCCTCCAGGACCTGGAAGGCCACCGCATCCGCACCGGACGGCTGCGCGCCGGGCGGCCGGTCGAGCTGAAGCCCAATCAACGCTTCACGCTCCTGCGCCGTCCCACGCTGGGCACGCCCCGCGCCGTCTCGCTCGACTATCCCGGACGCTTCAGCCGCATCCGCCCGGGCACGATGGTGTACGTGGACGACGGCAAAATCCATCTGCGGGTGACCAAGAGCACTGAGGAGGCGCTGGAGACGACGGTCATCGAGGAGGGCTGGCTGGGTGAGCGCAAGGGCGTCAACATCCCGGCCGCACCCCTCGACTTCCCGCCCATCAGCGAGAAAGACATCCGCGACCTCGAGTTCAGCGTGAGGCACCGCATCGAGTACGTGGCCCAGTCCTTCGTGCGCAATGCCCAGGACGTGCACGAGATCAAGCGGCGCCTCGCCCATGCGCTGCCGGCGTGCCAGGTCATCGCGAAGATCGAAAGCCGCGAGGGCATCAAGAACATCGCCGCGATCCTCAAGGTGGCCGACGGCATCATGGTCGCGCGCGGCGACCTGGGCATCTCGGTGCCGATCTACGAGCTGCCAGTCATCCAGAAGTGGATCGTGGCGGCGTGCAACCACCTGCGCAAGCCCGTGATCACCGCGACCCAGATGCTCGAGCACATGGTGGACCACCCGATGCCCACCCGGGCGGAGGTCAGCGATGTGGCCAACGCCGTGATCGATGGCTCGAACTTCGTCATGCTCTCCGGTGAGACCGCCACCGGCCGCAACCCGGTCGAGACGGTCCGGATGATGCGCACCATCATCGAGTTCACTGAGCGCAACGCGCCCTTCCAGGCCGTCCGCCGCGGCAGGACGCGCTGATGAGGGGGGCTACGGGGACGTTTCTCGACCCCGCCGCAGGCGGGGCCAGAAACGTCCCCGCTTTTGCCTGATGTTCTGGCTCCGCTGGGGGTGCTTGCTCCTCTTCGCCGGCGTCGGCCTCGGCGCCTTCGGAGCCCACGCGCTCCAGGATCGCCTGACCGAGGAAGGGAAGCGCCTCTACCAGACCGCGGTCCTCTACCACCTGGTGCATGCCCTTGGCCTGCTGGCTGTGGGGTGGCTCGCGACCCTGAAGCCGACCGAGCCGCTGGTGCGCACCGCCGGCTGGTCGCTGGTGCTCGGCATCGCGCTCTTCTCCGGCAGTCTGTACCTCCTGGCCATCACCGGCGTGAAGAAGTTGGGGATCATCACCCCTTTCGGGGGCCTGGCCTTCCTCGCGGGCTGGCTCTGCCTTGCGCTCGCCGCCAGGTAAGGGGACGCTTCGCGCCGCCCTCGGCTGAGCCCCGGCCGGCAGAAGTGTCCCCATGAGAAACGTCCCCGCTTTGAAATCCCCTCTTCGAAGTCCCTCTTGACATACTCCATGGGAGTATGTAGACTTGGGGCATGGATCGGTACCCAAAGCACACGAGCATCGTCCCCCGCCTGCGCCGCATCGAAGGCCAGGTGCGGGGCATCGCCCGCATGGTGGACGAGGGTCGCTACTGCATTGACATCATCCAGCAGCTGACGGCGGCCCGCAGCGCCCTGGACCAGGTGGCGCTCAAGGTCATGAGCGGGCACATCAACGGCTGTGTCAGCAAGGCCATCCGCCAGCAAGACGGCGCAAAGAAAATTGACGAGCTCATGCAGACGATCCACCGCTTCGTGAAATAAAATGCGAGTCCTGCGCGTACTCCTCATCGGCTCGCTCGCCGCCGCAGCGCTCTCTGTGGCGGCCGCCACGTGCTCGGCTGAGTCGCAGCTGAGCACCGAGCAGGCCTGTTGCTGCCCATCGGCGGCAGCGGGTCCGTGCGCGATGTCCTGCGCGCCGGACACTGAGCCCACAAAGCCGGCCGCGCTCCGCGCCCCGGCACCGGCAGGCCTCTCCGGCGTGCCAGCCGTGGAAGCGACCGCGGCCCGGCCCTCGGACCGCATCCAACTCGCCCTCGCTGCACCCGCCTTCGATCCTCCTGCACGACGCTACCTCCTGACCTGCACGCTCCGCCTGTAACCGCGTCCCTGCGCGTGCCGTACGGTGCGGCACGCTGGACGCTGTCCCGCAGGATGTCCTTCACGCCCCGATACGGCGTGTTACGATGGAGCAGGCAGGCATGCACGAGATCCCACGAGAGGCAGGGCCCCGCACAGCCGGCATGACGATCCGCGGCCGGCGGCTGGCGGCGCTCCTGCTCCTGCCCGCGCTGCTCCTGGCCGGCGTGCCGCCAGTCCGTGCCGCCAGCCAGCATCCCCTCGTCCTGGCCAACCTGCTCGGCGAGGCGCTGCGCAATAACCCCGAGCTCCTCGCCGCCCGCAAGCGCTGGGAGGCGGCGCAGCAGCGCGTCCCCCAGGCCACGGGTCTGCCTGCGCCGCGTATCGGCATCGAACTCGAGGAGATCCCGCGCGGCAGCCTCAAGGTGGATGAGGCCCTGCTCATGTACTCCCTCATCCAGGCCCTGCCGTTTCCCGGCAAGTTATCGGCCCGCCACCAGGTGGCGCTCAAGGACGCGCAGGTCGCCGCCATGGACCTGAAGCAAATGGCGTGGGACATCGTCGGGCAGTTGAAAGAAACCTACTACGACCTCTTCCAGCTTGACCGCGACGTCGAGATCCAGCAGCGCAGTCTGGGATGGCTCGAGCAGGCCGTGGCCGCGGCCCGGGCGAAGTACGCGACCGGCGCGGTGGAGCAGGCCGAAGTCCTCGCCCTCCAGGCCGAAGTGCTGGAGGCCACGAACGCGCTGCGCGTCCTCGAGCATCGCCGCCATGCGCTGACGGCGCACCTCAACCACCTGCTCAATCGCCCGGTCCACGAGCACCTTGGCGCCCCCGAGCCGGTGGCGCTGACCCCCCTGCCGGTGACGCCGGATGAGCTGCTGGCCATCGCCACCGACCGCCAGCCAGAGCTCTTGGCCTTCCGCTACTCGGCCGAGCGGGCCGAGGCGGCCTGGCGCCTCGAGCGGCGCGAACTGCTGCCGGACCTGGAGACCATGCTGGAACTGCGAGACCCCACGATGGGCCCGATCGGCCCGTGGGACCTCACGCTCGCCGTGGTCTTGCCGTTTTGGTTCTGGACCAAGGCCCGCTACGGTGTCCGCGCCGCGCTCTACGACAAGGAATCCGCCGCCGCAGCGTACGTGGCCGCCCAGAACATGATTGCGCGGCGCATCCACGAGCATTGGCACGAAGCCTGGGCCGCGTACCTGACAGCCCAAACATCGCGCGAGGGCCTTCTGCCCATCGCGCGGCAGGCCGTGGCCTCGGCGCTGGCCGGCTACCAGGCCGGGCGCACCCCGTACGGGGAACTCCTGCGCGCGCTGGAGATGCTGAACGACCGTGAACGCATGTACTACGAGCAGCTGGTGCTGCTCGAACAGCACATGGCCATGCTCGAGGAAGCCTCCGGCATCACGCTGCGGCTCTCGCATGACCCCACGCCATCCACGATGGAGGACGCCCCATGACGCTCCCACGACTCCCTCGGAGGATCCTGCCGGCCGTCCTCGGTATCATGGTGGCCGTCGGGGCTGTTGGGACCGTGGCCGTGGTGCTGCGCTGGCCTGGCGCAGCGCAACGGCAGGCCGCAGCCTACTACTGCCCCATGCACCCCACGTACACGTCCGACCGGCCAGGCGACTGCCCCATCTGCAACATGCGGCTGGTGAAGATTGAGCCCGAGGCGGCGGTACCAGCCGTCGCGCCGCCTTCGGCCGCCATGCCGGAGCAGGCGAAGCCGGAGCCGGTCTCAGCTGAACCCGCGACGGTGCAGCCTGCCGCTGACACCATCTGCTACCTGCACAACTGCCCGAAGGTCCACGAGGGCGCGCCATGCCCCATGACCGTCGTCGCGAAACCCGGCGAGCAGGTCACCTGTCCGGTGTGCGGCACCCACATCGCCGAGGCCGCAGAGCCGCCGCAAGCGCCCGCCAGAAAAGTGCTGTATTGGACCGATCCCATGCTCCCAGGCTACAAGGCCGACAAACCGGGGAAGTCGCCGATGGGCATGGACCTGGTGCCGGTCTATGAAGAGTCGCACACCGAGCATGCGGCAGGCGCCGAGCCGCCGCCTGGCTACGCGCCAGTCCTGCTCAGCCCGCAGAAGCAGCAGTTGATCGGCGTCAGGACCGCGCCAGCCCAGCAGCGCCGCCTGGTCAAGACGATCCGCACCGTGGGCCGCATCGCGTACGATCCCGAACTCTACCAAGCGCAGGAGGAATACCTCCAGGCCCTGCGAGCCGCCGAGCGGAGCACCGGCAGCGAGGTGCCAGGCATGGCCGAGCAGAGCCGGCAATTGGTGGACTCCGCACGCACCCGGCTGCGGCTGCTCGGCTTGACCGAGGCACTCATTGACGACCTCGGCGCGCAGGCCGCGCCTGACCGCCGGCTCCTCCTCACCGACCCGGCCGGCGAGGTCTGGCTCTACGCGCCCATTTATGAGTACGAGCTGCCGGTGGTGAGTGTCGGCCAGCGCATCACGGCCGAGGTCCCGTCCGTCGCGGGGATGTCGCTGGTCGGAACCATTCAGGCCATTGACCCGATCCTCGACGCCCAGACGCGCACCGCCCGCGCGCGCGCACTCCTGCAGGACCCGGGGCACCTCGTCAAGCCGCAGATGTTCGTCAACGCCACGATCGAAGTGGACACCGGGGAGGCGCTCGCCATTCCTGAGGAGGCGGTCTTCTCCACCGGAACCCGACACCTGGTGTTCGTGGACCGGGGCCAGGGGATGTTCGAGCCGCGCGACGTGACCATCGGCGTGTCTACCGGCGGCTTCCGCGCGGTGCTCAGCGGTATTGCGGACGGGGAAGCGGTCGTCACCAGCGGCAACTTTCTCCTCGACTCCGAGAGCCGGCTGAAGGCGGCCCTCAAAGGCGTCGGGAGCACCCACCAACATGGCCAGTGAGTCCGTCGGGTCTGCGCAGGGTCTTCCTGAGCGGACGTCGAAGGGTGACGCGCCCCTGCTGCGGCAGGGCGGGGTCGTCGAGCGCGTCATCGAGTTCTCGGCCCGCAACAAATTCCTCGTCCTAATCTTCACCGTCGCGGCGGTGGTCGCGGCCGTGTGGTCGGTGCGGAACATCCCGCTCGATGCGATTCCGGACCTCTCAGACACGCAGGTCATCATCTATTCGCGGTGGGACCGCAGCCCGGACATCATCGAGGACCAGGTGACGTACCCGATCGTCACGTCCATGCTGGGGGCCCCGCGCGTCAAGGCGATCCGCGGCTTCTCGGACTTCGGCTTCTCCTACGTCTACGTCATCTTCAAGGACGGCACGGACCTCTACTGGGCCCGCAGCCGCACGTTGGAGTACCTCAGCAAGATCACGCCGCGCCTCCCCGAGGGGGTCCGGACCGAGCTCGGCCCGGATGCGACGGGTGTCGGCTGGGTGTTTCAGTATGCGCTCGTGGACCGCACGGGCCGACATGACCTGCAGGAGCTGCGCACCTTCCAGGACTGGTACCTCCGCTACTATCTCCAGAGCGTGCCGGGGGTCGCCGAAGTCGCGTCCATCGGGGGGTTCGTGAAGCAGTACCAGATCACGATCGATCCCAATCGCCTGCTCGCCTACGACATCCCGCTCACGACGGTCATCGAGGCCGTCCGCCAGGGCAACCAGGAGGTCGGCGGGCGGCTGCTCGAGTTCTCCGGCGCCGAGTACATGGTGCGGGGCCGCGGCTATGCCACGTCCATCGAGGACTTGGAGCAGATCGTGGTGGGCACGGATGCGCAGGGGACCCCGGTGCTCGTCAAGCACCTCGGCGACGTGGTCATCGGTCCGGACATCCGCCGCGGCCTCATTGACCTGGATGGGGAAGGGGACGTGGTCGGCGGCACGGTCGTGATGCGGTCTGGCGAGAACGCCCTCAACGTCATTCGCCGCGTCAAGACAAAGATCGAGGAGGTGCGGCCGTCCTTTCCCGAGGGGGTCGAGCTCCTCGTGACCTACGACCGCTCAGAGCTGATCCTCAAGGCCATCGACAACCTGAAAGAGAAGCTCATTGAGGAGATGCTCATCGTCAGTGCGGTCATCCTCCTGTTCCTCTGGCACTTTCCGTCGGCGGTCATTCCCATCGTGACGATCCCGGTCTCCGTGCTGCTCTCCTTCATCCCGCTCCTCGGCCTGGGCATCACCTCGAACATCATGTCCCTCTCGGGCATCGCCATCTCGATCGGTGTCCTGGTCGACGGCGCCATCGTCGAAGTGGAGAACGCCTACAAGCGCCTGGAGCAATGGATCGAAGGCGGGCGCCAGGGCGACTACCACGCCATCCGGCTCAAGGCCCTGAAGGAAGTCGGACCCTCGGTTTTCTTCTCACTGCTCGTCATCGCGGTGGCGTTCCTGCCCATCTTCACGCTGGTGGACCAGGAGGGGCGGCTGTTCCGCCCGCTGGCCTGGGCGAAGAACCTGGCGATGGCCATCGCCGCGATCCTCGCGGTGACGCTCGACCCGGCGATGCGGATGCTCTTCGCGCGCATGGAGCCGGTCCGCGTGCGCTGGCCCTGGCATCGGCACCGGCCCTCCGCCACCGGACTCGAGGGGGCGATGTCCCGGGTGGCCACGGCGGTCGTGGTCGGGACGTACTATCCGGAGGAGCGCCACCCGGTCAGCAAAGTCCTCTTCCGCATGTACGAGCCCGCCTGCCGCTTCGTCCTGCGGCACCGGCTCGCGACCATCCTGGCGGCCGCGGCCCTGGTACTGACGACGATCCCGGTCTACCTGCGGCTCGGCTCCGAGTTCATGCCGCCGCTGCAGGAGGGCACGATCCTCTACATGCCCACGACGCTGCCGGGCATCTCAGTGACCGAGGCGAAGGAGCTCCTCCAAACGCAGGACGCCATCCTCAAGCAGTTTCCCGAGGTGGAGCAGGTCTTTGGCAAGGCCGGACGCATCGAGAGCTCGACCGACCCCGCGCCCTTCTCGATGATGGAGACGGTCGTGACCCTCAAGCCGGAGTCGGCCTGGCGCGGCGTGCCGCGGTGGTATCACCGCCTGCCGGAGCCGGTGCAGGGGCTCTTCCGGCCCTTCTGGCCCGACCGCATCACCTATGAGGACTTGATCGGCGAGATGGACCAGGCGCTCAAGATCGCCGGCACGACGAACGCATGGACGATGCCGATCAAGAACCGGATTGACATGCTGTCGACCGGCGTGCGCACGCCCATCGGCATCAAGATTTTCGGGGCCGACCTGCAGACCATTGAGCACCTTGGGATGGAGATCGAGCGCGTGCTCCAGGACGTCCCGGGCACCCGCAGCGTGTATGCCGAGCGGGTCGCCGGGGGCTACTTCCTCGACTTCGACCTGCGCCGGGAAGACTTGGCCCGCTACGGCCTCTCGGTGGCCGATGCCCAGATGATCATCATGTCGGCCATCGGCGGGGAAGCGATCACGACAACCGTCGAAGGCCGCGAACGGTACACGGTCAACGTCCGCTACGCGCGGGAACTGCGCGACGACGTGGAGAAGCTGCAGCGGGTCCTTGTGCCCACCGCGGCGGGCCAGCACATCCCACTGGCCCAGCTGGCCGACATCCGCCTGGTGTCCGGCCCGGCCATGATCCGCAATGAGAACGGGCTGCTGGCCGGGTATGTGTTCGTGGACATGGCCGGGCGGGATATCGGCGGCTACGTGGCGGAGGCCAAGCAGGCGGTCGCCCAGGCCGTCCGCATGCCGCCGGGCTATGCGCTGACCTGGAGCGGCCAGTACGAGAACATGCAGCGGGTGCAGGAGCGCCTGAAGATCGTGCTCCCACTGACGCTCTTCATCATCTGCATGCTGCTCTACATGAACACCAAGTCGCTGGCCAAAACTGGCATCGTGCTGCTCGCGGTGCCGTTCTCCCTCATTGGGGCCGTCTGGCTGCTGTGGCTGCTCGGGTACCATGTCTCCATCGCGGTGTGGGTCGGCATGATCGCGCTGATGGGCCTCGATGCAGAAACCGGCGTCTTCATGCTGCTGTTCCTCGACCTGGCGTACCATGAGGCCGTCGCGAAGAACCGCATGCGCACCACGCGGGACTTGGAGGAAGCTGTGGTGCATGGTGCCGTCAAGCGGGTGCGCCCGAAGATGATGACCGTGATGGCCGCCTTCATGGGCTTGCTGCCCATCATGTGGTCCACCGGGACCGGGGCCGACCTCATGAAACGCATCGCCGCGCCCATGGTGGGCGGGCTCCTGACGTCCTTCTTGCTCGAGTTGCTCGTCTATCCGGCAATCTATGCGTCCTGGAAGTGGTATGGGGAGATGCGGCAGGGACAGGCGGCCTGGATCGCTGGGCCGCAGGGAGGAGCACCATGAGTACACCTGCGCACACGGTGGATTCGGACGAGTTGTGGCGCCGGGTCGGGCTGGCCGAACTGCGCCAGGCCCTGGTGCGGACCGAAGCGCTGATGGTGCGGTTTGAGCAAACGCTGCAGACGCTGCCGCCCTGCACGAAGTGCGCCCACAGCCAGGTGCTCGGCCAGCTCGAGGCCCAGACAGCTGGCC
>SBAZ01000076.1 GCA_005239935.1 Planctomycetales bacterium
AGCGCCGGTTCGGCGGCCGCGGCCAGACGGGACGGGATCCGCTCCCGCGCGTCATCCTGCTGCCGCGCATCGGCATGCTGACGACGGGCAAGGACGCCACCGAGGCCGCGAGGGTCGCGCAGCTGTACCGGCACGCCATCGCGATCATGCAGGATGCAGAGGCCGCGGGTGGCTACACGTCGGTGTCGCTGCGGGACGCGTTTCGCGTGGAGTACTGGCCGCTGGAGCTGTACAAGCTCTCGCTCGCGCCGCCGGATCCGGAGCTGGCCGGCCAGGTGGGCCTTGTGACGGGCGCGGCGGGGGGCATCGGGCGGGCGATCGCCCGCCACCTGGTCGAGCGCGGCGCGTCAGTGGTCGTCACGGATCTCGACGGCCGGGCGGCGGAGCAGCTGGCCGAGTCGCTCAACGCACAGGCCGGCCGCCAGCGGGCCCTGGGTGTCGCGATGGACGTGACGGGTGAAGCCAGCATCCGCCGGGCGTTCGATCAGATGGTGCGGCGGTTCGGCGGGATGGATTTCCTGGTGTCCAACGCCGGCACCGCCCACGTCGCCGCGATCGAGCAGCTGCGGCGCGCTGACTGGGAGTCGAGCCTCGCGGTGAACGCCACCGGGCACTTCCTCGTCTCGCAAGCCGCCGTCCGGTGGCTCCGCGTGCAGGGGCTCGGCGGCTCGATTGTCTTCATCGCCTCGAAGAACGTCCTGGCGCCCGGCCGAGACTTCGGCGCGTACAGCGCGGCCAAGGCGGCCCAGACGCAGCTGGCGCGCGTGCTGGCGATCGAACACGGCGGGCACGGGATCCGCGTCAACGTCGTCAACCCGGACGGCGTCTTCGAGGGGTCCGGTCTGTGGCGGCGTATCGGGCCCGCGCGCGCGGCCAGCCACGGCGTGCGCCCCGACGAGCTGGGAGCCTTCTACCGCCGGCGCAATCTGCTCCAGGCGACGGTCCTGCCTGAGGACGTCGCGGAGGCTGTGGGGTTCCTGGTTTCCGCCCGGGCCGCCAAGACGACGGGCTGCCTCCTCGCTGTGGACGGCGGGCTGCGCGAGGCGTTCCCCCGCTAGCGGGCCCCCGGACCCGATGCCGGCGCGCTACACGCAGGAGCGGGTGCGGAAGGCAGTGGAGTCGCGCTTCGGCCCGGGGTCCTGGCCGGGCACCCTGAAGATCCTCGAGCAGTACCGCGAGCGGGAGCCCTGGCGGGTGCAGTTGGCCTGCGTGCTCCTCAGCGAAGGGAAGATCGAGAAGCTCAAGCACTACGTGGACGTCGCGCTCAAGGACTACCGGGACGTCCTGTACTGGACCCGCCTGCCGCCTGAGGACGACGAGTAAATGGCCTAGGGCGCTGGGAGGGGCAGGGCGCTGAGAGAGCGGCGCAGGCCGTCCAGCGCGACCTGGGCCGCTTGGGCGCGGATGCCGGCGCGGTCGCCGTGAAACTGGCGCCGCAGGACGCGTGTTCCCCGGCGGTCGGCCACCGCAAGATAGACCAAACCGACCGGTTTCTTGGCACTCCCGCCTGAGGGGCCGGCAATGCCGGTGATCGAGAGTCCCACCGAGGCACCAGTCAGCCGACGCGCCCCTTCGGCCATCGCCCTGACCACCTGGGGGCTGACCGCGCCGTGGCGGCTCAAGAGGTGCGCCGGCACGCCCAGGAGCTTCCGCTTCATGTCATTGTGGTACGCGACGATGCCGCCGCGCATGTAGCGGGATGAGCCGGCGACGTCGGTGAGTCGCTTCGCCACGAGGCCGCCGGTACAGGACTCGGCGAGCGCCACGGTCGCGCGGCGCGCCACGCACAGCCGTCCCACCACGGCTTCGAGCGTGTCCTCTCCGCTCCCATAGACGAAGGCCCCCAGGGCGCGCCGCACGGCGCGGTCAGCCTGACGCAGGGTGCGCGCGGCCTGGCGTGCGGTCGGGGCGGTCGCGGTGAGCTGGACGTCCACGGCTTGCAGATGGGGGTAGAGGCCCACTTCGACATTGGCGGGCAGCCGCAGGCGCCGGAGCGCGTGCTCGATGCGCAGCTCCACGATGCCGACGGTACGGATCATGGAGGCGGCCAGGGCCGGGCCGCGGGCCAGGCGGCGCAGGCGCGGGAGGACCGCGTGCTCGAACACCCAGCGCATCTCCCCGGGGACCCCAGGCAGCGCGATGAGGAGGGTGTGCGGCAGCTGGAGCCAGAGGCCCGGCGCGGTGCCGAGCGCATTGGGCAGCGCGGCGGCGCCGGCCGGCACCAGTGCCTGGCGCAGGGCGGCGCGCTGAAGCCGCCGGTGGTGCGCCTTGTAGAAACGCCGGACGTGGGCGGCAGCCGACCCGCTTGGCACGAGCGGCAAGCCGGTGGCCGCGGCGATGGCCGCGGCGGTCACGTCATCAAAGGTGGGGCCGAGGCCGCCGGTCGTGATGACGACCTGGGCGCGCTCCAGGGCCTCCCGCAGGGCCGCGCGCAGGGCGGCCGGCTCGTCCGGGACCGTCACCTGGCGCCGGCCAATCCAGCCCAGGCTGCCCAGGCGCCGTGCTAGATAGGCGGCGTTGGTGTTGAGGGTGGCGCCGCGGATCACCTCGGAGCCGATGGTCAGCAGTTCGACGCGCATGGGGGCATTATACAGGAGGGCCAATCGACGGGTGGCGGGGTTGGCACCTAGGCAGGCCCGGAGTATAATACAAGCCTCTACGAACCTCTCCCGTTGACCCATCACACGGCCCTGCCACAGCGGGGCAAGAAGGAGCGCGATTTCATGGCGGAACGCGACCCACAGCGGGCGCAGGAGCAGGAGCGGGCCAGCCGGCTGAAGGCCCTGGAAGTCACCCTCAGCCAGATTGAAAAGCAGTTCGGCAAGGGCGCCATTATGCGCCTGGGGCAGGACACGAAGCTCGACATCCCGGCGATTTCGACTGGGGCCCTGGCCGTAGATTTAGCCCTGGGGATTGGCGGGGTGCCCCGCGGCCGCATCGTGGAGATCTTCGGGCCGGAGGCCTCGGGCAAGACGACGCTGAGCCTGACCATCCTGGTGGAAGCCCAGCGCGCCGGCGGCGTGGCGGCGTTCATCGACGCCGAGCACGCGCTGGATCCGACCTACGCGAAGACGATCGGCGTCAACCTCGACGACCTCCTCGTGTCCCAGCCGGACACCGGAGAGCAGGCGCTCGAGATCGCCGAGACGCTGGTGCGCTCGAACGCGGTGGATGTCGTCGTCATCGACTCGGTCGCGGCGCTCGTGCCGCGCGCTGAGATCGAGGGCGAGATGGGCGACCAGTTCGTCGGGTTGCAGGCGCGGCTCATGAGCCAGGCGCTGCGCAAACTGACGGCGGCCATCTCCCGATCGAAGACGTGCTGTGTGTTCATCAACCAGATCCGTGAGAAGATCGGCGTCATGTTCGGCAACCCGGAGACCACGCCAGGCGGCCGGGCGCTGAAGTTCTACTCGTCGGTGCGCATTGACTTGCGCCGGATCGAGACCATCAAGAGCGGCGACCGGGCCGTCGGCAACCGCGTCCGGGCGAAGATCGTGAAGAACAAGGTGGCGGCCCCCTTCCGCCAGGCCGAGTTCGACATCCTCTTTGACGAGGGGATCTCGAAGGCCGGCAGTCTGCTCGACGTGGGCGAAGCGCACGGCGTCATCACCCGCCAGGGCACGTGGCTGTCCTTCGGGGAGACGCGGCTCGGGCAGGGCCGGGAAGCGGCGCGGCTGTTCCTGAAGGAGAATCCGAAACTGGCACGGCAGATCGAGGAGTTGGCGCGGCGCAAGGCCCAAGAGGGCCACGTAGCCGCGCCTGGCAAGGGCAAACTGGAGGAGGCCAAGGTCTGATGGCAGGTCGTTCGGGTCTGTGGCGGTTCCTCATCCTGGGCGGCCTGGCGGCGGCCGTCATCCTAGGCATCCGGTCGAACCGGGACGCGGGCTCCATCAGCGCGCAGCAGGTCTCGCCGGCGGGGACCAGCACGGCGGTCGCCTCGCCGCAGAGCGCGCCGAGCGCCGAGAGCCTGGAGAGCGCCTTCACGCGCATCGCGAAGGACGTCGGGCCGGCAGTGGTGAGCATCTCAACCGAGCAAGTGGAGAAGGTGCGGCAGTATTTCCGCGGCAGCCCGTTCGGCGATCCCTTTGAGGAGTTCTTCCGGCAGTTCTATGGGGACGTCCCAGAGCGGGAGTTCCACCGCTTCGGGCTGGGCTCGGGCGTCATCATCGACGCGCGCGGCTACGTCCTGACGAACGAGCACGTGATCGCGGACGCGGACAAGATCACCGTGACGCTCTCGGACGGCCGGGAGTTCCCCGGCGAGGTACGCGGCAAGGACCCGCGCTCGGACCTGGCGGTCATCAAGATCGAGGCGAAGCAGCTGCCGGTGGCGGTTCTCGGGGACTCGGAGACGGTCCGTACCGGCCAGTGGGCGGTGGCCTTGGGCAACCCCTTCGGGTTGATGGGGGCCGGGCCGTCGGTGCGGGCGCTGGGCACCGAGCCGACGCTGACCGTCGGGGTCGTGAGCGCGCTGAACCGACAGCTGCCGCGCATGTCGCGGTTTGACCGGGACTACTCGAGCCTCATCCAGACCGATGCGGCCATCAACCCTGGCAACAGCGGCGGGCCGCTGCTGAACCTGCAGGGCGACATCATCGGCATCAACGTGGCCATCCTCTCGAGCTCGCGCGGGTATGAGGGGGTGGGCTTCGCCATTCCGGTCAACAAGGCGAAGGCGATCTTGGCGAGCCTGATCGAGGGCAAGAAGGTCGTCTACGGCTGGCTGGGGGTGCATATTCAGGACATCACCGACGACGTGGCCGAGTATTACTCGCTCACTGACCGTGTCGGCGTGCTGGTCTATCAGGTGGTCGAAGACGGACCGGCCGGGAAGGCCGGAATGAAGGACGGTGACATCATCCGGTCCGTGGACGGGACCGCGGTCGAGCATACCCGGCAGTTGATCGAGCTGGTGAGCCGCATGCCCGCCGGCCAGGAGACGGCCATCGGGGTCCTGCGCGAGGGCAAGCCGCTCACCCTGCAGGTGGAAATCGGCGAACGGCCGACCGAGTTCGGCGCGGCCGGCGCCGAGACCGCCGAGAGTTGGCGGGGCCTCAAGGTGGCGACGGCCAGCTCGGAGTCGCTCGGGCCCATGGGCGCGCAGGGTGAAATCAGCGGGGTGGTGATCACGGAAGTCGAACCGAACTCGCCGGCAGACGCGGCCGGGCTGCGCGCCGGGGATGTGATCAACGAACTCAACCGCGTGCGCATCAGCAGCGCGGATGACTACAACAAGGCGATCGCCGGAGTGACGGGCAACGCGCTCGTGCGCACCAACCGGGGCTACGTCGTGATCAAGGCGGCCCCGTAGGCCCGCCTCCGGTCCGGCGCTCCACACCCGCAGGCCTGCCTGCCCGCACGCTGATGCAGCGCAGTGCCGTGCGCAGGCAGGCCGCTGTGCCGACCGTTCCGCGCCCGAAAACCGGATCCCGTGTCTCGCGCCCGCCCGGGGCTGTCTGGCTCCGGGCGGCCTTGCGCTATGCCGGGCGCGGGGTGCACTCGGCGCATGAGGTAGAGGCGTTCTTGGCGCGCCGGGGGGCGCGGCCTGAGCAGATCGACGCCGCGCTGGCGACATGCCGGGGGCGGGGCCTGGTGAACGATGCGGCCGCCGCGCGGCTCTGGGCCGAGCACTGGGCCGGGCAGGGGTGGGCCTGGGCGGCGATCGAGACCAAGCTGGATGGCCGGGGTTTTCGCGTCGAGACGATCCGCGCCCTGCGCGCCGGATACCCGGCGCTGGCCGATGACGCCGCGCGGGCGGCCTGGGTGATGGCGAAGGTCCGCGGCCGGTCGGCGGCGGCGCGGCAGTTGGCGGCGCACGGGTTTGATGCGGACACGATCGCAGCGACCGTGGGGGATGCCGAAGACGCAGGCGGGTAAGCCAGTCAGCCTTCCATCGGCCGAAGTGCGCCGGCGGTTCCTGGCGTTCTTCGAGGCGCAGGATCACCGCGTGGTGCCTAGCGACGGGCTCATCCCGAGCGGAGACCCGACTGTGCTCTTCACCTCGGCCGGGATGAACCAGTTCAAGGACTACTTCCTGGGGCGGCGGACGGACCTGACACGGGCCACGTCGTGCCAGAAGTGCCTGCGCACCGGCGACCTGGAGCAGGTGGGTCGGAGTGCGTCGCACCACTCGTTCTTTGAGATGCTGGGCAATTTCTCCTTCGGCGACTACTTCAAGCGCGAGGCGATCGGCTGGAGCTGGGAGTTCCTGACCGGCACGACCGACTATGCCGGGACGGCGAGCCGGCAGCCGACGCTGTGCGTGGGCCTCGACCCGAAGAAGTTGTGGGTGAGCGTCTACGAGGAGGACCAGGAGGCCTTCGACCTGTGGCGGGGGCTGGGGGTGCCGGCGGAGCGCATCAAGCGCTTCGGCCAGGCCGACAACTTCTGGCCGGCCAACGCGCCGAAGGACGGCCCCAACGGTCCGTGCGGTCCGTGCTCGGAGATCTACTTCGATGCGGAGGGCAAGATCGCCGGCCCGAAGTCGGTCGAGGTCTGGAACCTCGTCTTCACCCAGTATGACCGGCAGTCGGACGGCCGGTTGACGCCGTTGCCGAAGCCGAATATCGACACCGGCATGGGGCTCGAGCGCCTGGTGCGCGTCCTGCAGGGGGTGGCGACGGACTACGAGACGGACCTCTTCGCGCCGGTCGTGCAGGCCATCCGGGCGCTGCCGCGCGGCGGGAAGGCGAAGGCTGGGCAGGCCGAGACCGCCGAGCGCGCGCTGGCTGACCATGCGCGGGCGATCGTGTTTCTGATCCTGGACGGGGTCCGCCCGTCGAACGAAGGGCGCGGATACGTCCTGCGGATGCTCATCCGCCGGGCGCACCGGCTGGGCCGGGCGCGGCTGGACGTGCAGGGTGAGCGGGATGGATTCGTCCACACGTTGTATGACGCGGTCAAGGCCGGCATGGCCGGCTCGCCGTACGCCAACGACCTGGCGTCCCGGCAGGCCGCGGTGGCCAATGCCATCCGTGAAGAGGAACAGCAGTTCATTCAGACGCTGGAGAGCGGCACCAACCGGCTCGAGGAAATCATCGCCGCGCTGCCAAAGGACCGGAAGGCGATTTCAGGCGACGACGCGTTCAAGCTGTACGACACGTACGGGTTTCCGCTCGAGTTGACGGTGGACATTGCGCAGGAGCGGGGCTTGAGTGTCGACCGTGCCGGGTTCGAGGCCTCGCTGAAGGACCAGCAGGACCGGTCCCGCGCCGCGAGCCAGTTCACCGGCGACGTGTTCGCGACCGATGCGCTGCAGATTCGCCATCGGATCACAGGCCTGCCGGCCAAGGACGACCACTTTGTGGGCTACGAGCGCACCGAGGCCGAGGCGGTCATCCAGGGCCTCTGGGACGGCTCGCACTGGGTGGACGAGGCGCGGGAAGGGCAGCGCATCGGGATCGTCTTGGACCGCTCGCCGTTCTACGGTGAGGCCGGCGGCCAAATCGGCGATGCCGGCACGATCGGCTCGCCCAAGGGGCAGGCCACGGTTGCGCAGACGACGTGGGCGGATGACGTGCTGGTGCACCACGCCGCGGTGACGAGCGGCCGGCTGAAGGTGCAGGAGAAGGTGCAGGCCCGGGTGGACGCCGAACGGCGGCTGCGCATCGCGCGCAGCCACACCGGCACGCATCTCCTGCACTGGGCGCTCCACAAAGTCCTCGGGCCCGAGGCGGTGCAGGCTGGCGCCTACACCGAGGCGGAGCGGCTGCGGTTTGATTTCTCCTCGCGGCATGGTCTGCAGGACGAGGAGCGCGTCAAGGTGGAGGCCCTGGTCGCTCAATGCGTGCGGCAGTCGGACACGGTGACCGCGAAGCAGATGGACGTGCAGGCGGCCAAGCAGGCCGGAGCCCTCGCGCTCTTCGGCGAGAAGTACGGCAGCCGCGTGCGCGTCGTGGACATCGGCGGCTACTCGAAGGAGTTGTGCGGCGGGACGCATCTGCCGCACACCGGCCTTGTCGGGTCCTTTGTCATCGTGACCGAGAGCTCGATCGCCGCCGGCACCCGACGCATTGAAGCCATCATGGGTGAGGCCGCCGCGGCACGGCAGCTCGAAGACAAGCAGATGCTGCAGGAGTTGGCCAAGCAGTTGGGGCGCGGGGTGCATGACCTCGTGCCGGGGATCGAGGAACTCCTGGCCAAGGTCAAGCGGTTCGAGCGGGAGTTGAAAAACAAGCAGGCTGAGCTCGCGCGAGCCGAGGCGCCCCGGCTGATTGCCGAGGGCAAGCGGATCGATGGCGTGACGCTGGTGTCAGCCAGCGTCAAGCACGCGGACCGCGACGTCCTCTCGGCGCTGGCCGACGCGGTGCGGGCCGCACTGAAGCAGGCCGGTGTCGTGCTGCTGACGGCGGCCCAGGACGGCGGCCAGGTGGCGGTGGTGATGGGGGCCACGCCCGATGTGGCGAAGCGGCTGCACGTCGGCGAGTGCCTGAAGGCCATCGCCCCCCTCATCCAGGGCAGCGGCGGAGGGCGGCCGGACTTCGCGCAGGGCGGCGGCAAGGACGCCTCCGGGGTCCCGGCCGCGGTGCGCAAGGCCGAGGAGATCATCCGGAGCAGTCTGGAGCAGACAGCGACGACATGAGGTCCATCACGACGAACAGCCAAGAGTGGCAGCGGCTCTGCGCGCGACAAGTCACGCGGCGGCGGCGCATCGAGGAGGCCGTCCGCACGATCGTGGATGACGTGCACGCGCGCGGCGACGACGCGTTGTTGTCCTACACGCGGCGCTTCGACAAAGTGCGCCTGGGCGCCAGGCAGCTGCGCGTGACCGAGGCGGAGGTGTCGGGGGCGTTCCAGCACCTGGACCCGAAGTTTGCGCTCCAACTCAAGACCGCCATCCAGAATGTGCACACCTTCTACAGCCGGCCGCGTCTGAAGCCGGTGCGGATGGTGGACGGCGACGGGGTGGTGCTCAGCGAGAAATTCGACCCGCTCGAGCGGGTGGGGGTGTACATCCCCGGCGGCACCGCGAGTCTGGTCTCGACGGTGTACATGACCGTGGTGCCGGCGAAGCGGGCCGGGGTCAAGCGGATCATCCTGGCGACGCCGCCGCGCAAGGACGGCAGTGTCGATCCGCACATCCTGGCGGTGGCGAGCCTGCTCGAGGTGGACGAGGTCTACCGCATGGGCGGAGCCCAGGCGATCGCGGCGATGGCGTTCGGCACCAAGACGATCCCGAAGGTGGACAAGATCGTCGGCCCGGGCAATGCGTACGTCGCGGAAGCGAAACGGCAGGTGTATGGGTTCGTGGACGTGGACACCATCGCCGGGCCCTCGGAGATCGCGGTGATTGCCAACCACACCGCGAACCCGCAGTTCGTGGTCGCAGACCTGCTGGGCGAGTCCGAGCACGCTGGCGGCATGGCATTCTTGATCACGCCGTCCAAGGCGCTGGCCAACGTGTGCCGCAAGCAGGTGCCGGGGGGCTACTGTGTCATGGTGAAGAACCTCAAGGAGGCGGTGGTGGTCGCGAACCAGTTGGCGCCGGAGCACCTCGAGATCATGGTGCGTGAGCCGCGCAAGCTGGCACGGCAGATCACGGCGGCCGGCGCCATCTTTCTCGGCCCCTACTCGCCGGTGACGGTGGGCGACTACGTGGCAGGACCGAGCCACGTGCTGCCCACCGGCGGCTCGGCGCGGGCGTTTTCCGGGCTGGGGATTGACGATTTCATCCGGCGCACCCACCTCATCTCGTACACGAAGAAGGCGCTGGAGCGGCTGCGGGAGCCGCTGGAGCGGATCGCGGCGATTGAAGGGCTGCCGCGGCACTATGACGCGGTCAAAGCGCGGTTGAGCTGACATGGCCACGACACGACGGGCGACCGTCAGGCGGGTCACCAAGGAGACCACGGTGCGGGTGAGCCTCGCGCTGGACCGGTCGGGCGCGGTGCGGGTGAAGACCGGCATCGCGTTCCTGGACCACATGCTCACCCTGCTGGGCACGCACGGCCACTTCGCGCTGACCGTGCAGGCGCGCGGCGACCTGGACGTGGACTTGCACCACACGAACGAGGATGTCGGCATCGTCGTGGGCCAGGCCTTTGACCAGGCGCTGGGCGCTCGCCAAGGCATCAACCGCTTCGGGGTGTCCTACATCCCGATGGAGGAGGCCCTCGCGCGCGTGGTCCTCGATTTCTCCGGCCGGCCGCGGCTCGTGGTGCGCCAGGCCAAGGGGTCGGCCGCGATGAAGGCGCCGCGCGGGTCGCGCGGCGTGTACCAGTGGGGCGACGCCGAGCACTTCCTCGAGTCGTTCGCGCGCGCGTCGCGCACGACCATTCACGTGGACATCTTCGCGGGCTCCGACTTCCACCACACGGTGGAGGCCGTGTTCAAGGCGCTCGGCCGGGCCTTGGCCGCGGCCGTCGCGCGCAACCCACGGGTGAAAGGGGTTCCCTCGTCCAAGGGCCGATTGTGGTGAGTCGGGGGCGGGGGACGCGGCTGGGGCGGGTTCCTCGCCCCGTTTCTCTTGGTGGAGCATGATGATCGTGGTGATTGACTACGGCATGGGCAACCTGCGCAGCGTCTCGAAAGCGCTCGAGTCGCTGGGCGCCTCTGTGCGGGTCTCGAGCGACCCGGCGGACGTCGCCGCGGCAGACAAGGTGATTCTGCCTGGGGTGGGCGCGTTCCCGGCGGCGATGCGCGAGTTGAGTGCCCGCGGCCTGATCGGCCCGCTCAAGGCGGCCATCGCGGCGAAGCCGTACCTGGGCATCTGCCTTGGGCTGCAACTCCTCTTTGAGCGGAGCGACGAGGGCGAGGGCGGCGAGGGGCTCGGCATCCTGCCCGGCGAGGTCCGCCGGTTCGCGGCACAGGACGGCCTGAAGGTGCCGCACATGGGCTGGAACCAGGTGCAGGGGCAGGGGGCCTGCCCGCTCCTCAAGGGCGTTCCGGCCGGCAGTTACTTCTACTTTGTCCACTCGTACTTCGGCGTGCCGACGGACCGGTCGGTCATCGCGCTCGAGACCGAGTACGGGACGACATTCGCCTCGATGGTGTGGAAGGACCGGCTCTTCGCGACGCAGTTTCACCCGGAGAAGAGCCAGGCGCTCGGCTTGCAGCTGCTGAAGAATTTCATCACCCTCTAATGGATCTCTTGCCCGCCATCGACTTATTGGACGGCAAGGTCGTGCGTCTGGCGCAGGGCCAGCGCGAGCAGGTCACGGTCTATTCGGATGACCCGGTCGCAATCGCTCAGCGCTGGGTGAACGCCGGGGCCCGGTGGCTGCACGTGGTGGACCTGAACGGCGCCTTCGACGGCACCTACGTGAACCTGCCGCTCGCGCGGCAGATCATCGAGGCCTGTCCGGTGCGCATCGAGTTCAGCGGCGGCATTCGGACGGAAGAGACGCTCGCGGAGGCGATCGTGGCCGGAGCGGCCCGCGTCGTGCTCGGCACGAAGGCCTGCGAGGACCCGGCGTTCGTCCAGGCCGCGGCCCGGCGCTTCCACGGCAAGATCGCGGTCGCGATTGACGCGAAGGGCGGGCAGGTGGTCTCGCGCGGCTGGGTCGGCAGCACTGCGCTCACGCCCGCGGGGCTCGTCCAGCGGGTGGTCGCGGATGGGATCGAGACCATCATCGCGACGGATGTCTCGCGCGACGGCATGCTGCAGGGGCCGAACCTGGAGCTGATCCGCGAGGTGCTGCGGGCCGGGGCCCCCCACGTGATCGTCTCCGGCGGCATCGCGTCGCTGGACCACCTGTCGCAGGTGAAGTCACTCGAGGCGGAAGGCGTCATCGGCGCCATCGTGGGCAAGGCGCTCTACGAGGGAACGATCGACGCGCGGGCCGCGATCACGGTACTGGCCTGATGCTCGCCAAGCGCATCATCCCGTGCCTCGATGTGGACAAGGGGCGGGTGGTGAAGGGCGTCAAATTCATCAGCCTCCGCGATGCCGGCGACCCGGTCGAGGCGGCGAAGGCGTACAATGACGCCGGCGCCGATGAGCTCGTGTTCCTGGACATCACCGCGAGCCACGAGCGGCGGCCCATCATCCTGGACGTCGTCGAGCGTACCGCCGCCCTGGCCTTCATGCCGGTCACGGTCGGCGGCGGGGTGCGCAGCCCGGACGATGTGCGCGCCCTGCTCAATGCGGGCGCGGACAAGGCCGCCATCAACACGGCGGCCGTCGAGCGGCCGGGACTGCTGGACGAGGCCGGCACGCACTTCGGCGCCCAGTGCATCGTCGTGGCAATCGACGCGAAGCGCCGCGATCAAGGCTGGGAAGTGTTCACACACGGCGGGCGCACCCCCACCGGCAAGGACGCCGTGGCCTGGGCGAAAGAGGCGGAGCGGCGGGGTGCGGGAGAGATTTTGCTGACGAGCATGGACCGGGATGGGACCAAACGGGGCTATGACCTGGAGTGCACCCGGGCGGTGAGCAGGGCCGTGGGGATCCCGGTCATCGCCTCGGGCGGTGCCGGAACGCTGGAGCATTTCCGGGAGGCGCTGACTGAGGGCGAGGCGGACGCGGCGCTGGCCGCGTCGCTCTTCCACTTCGGGGAGTTGACGATCTCTGACGTGAAGCAGTACCTCAGGCGGCAAGGGGTGGCGGTGCGGGCATGACCAGACGACGGACGAAGGTTCCGGGGTACCGGGCGCTCCTGGGCGCGCTGCGCTTCGATGCCGCCGGCTTCACGCCGGCGGTCATCCAGGACGTGGGCTCGAAGCGTGTCCTGACCCTTTGCTACCTCACGCGGCAGGCGTTGCGCAAGAGCCTGGAGACCGGGACGGTGTATGTCTTCCGGCGCTCGCAGGGGCGGCTCATGCAAAAGGGCGAGACCTCCGGACACATCCAAGTCATCCGGCGCGTCGAGGTGGACTGCGAGGGGAAGTCACTCGTCCTGCACGTGCGCCAGCACGTGGCCGGATGCCACACCGGGCGCTTCTCCTGCTACTTTCGGCGCCTGACGCCGCGTGGCGCGCTGAAGGCTGTCGGCCGGCGCGTCTTCGACCCGAAGCGGGTGTATCGGCGCGCATGAACCGGCTCGTGATTCACCCGACGGCTGCCGACTTTGCGCGGCTGGCCCGGCGGGGCACTGTCGTACCGGTCTGGGCCGACCTGCTGGCGGACGTGGACACGCCGGTGACCGCCTTCCAGAAGATGGACGACGGCCGGTTCAGCTTCCTGCTCGAGTCGGTCGAAGGGAAAGAAAAGGTCGCGCGCTACTCCTTCCTAGGCAGCCGCCCGCGGCTGGTCTTCACGAGCGTCGGACGCCACGTCGAGATCACGGACGTGCGGCGCGGACGGCTGGTCGTGCGCCGGTTCGAGACGCGCACGGATCCCCTGGGTGAGTTGGAGCGGCTCATGGCGCCGTTCCGTCCGGTGCCAGCGCCGGAGCTGCCGCGCTTCTGCGGCGGGCTCGTGGGCTACTGGGCCTATGACATGGTGCGGTTCCTGGAGCGCCTGCCGCCGCACCGCACCGACGATCTGCGATTGCCGGACATCATGCTGATGCTGGCGGACAGCATGGTGGTCTTCGACCATGCCCAGCACAAGGTGCTCCTGGTCGTCAATGCCTTCACGCGCGACGGCGCCGCGGGGACGGTGTACCGCGACGCGGTGCGGCGCATCGAGGGCATGGCCGACGCGTTGCGCGGCCCGGCGCCGCGTCCCCGGCGCCAGGCGGCGCGGCGCGCGGGCGGAGTCCGCTCCAACGTGAGCCGGGCGCAGTTCGCCACGATGGTGCAGCGGGCCAAGACCTACCTGCGCGACGGGGACATCATCCAGGTCGTGCTCTCGCAGCGGCTGGAGCGGCCGCTCCGGGCCGAGCCCTTCGACGTGTATCGGGCGCTGCGCTCGCTCAATCCCTCGCCGTACATGTTCTTCCTGCGCTTCGGCGGGGTCAGCCTGGCCGGCTCCTCGCCGGAGATGCTGGTGCGCTGCGAGGACGGCCACCTGGAGACGCGGCCCATCGCCGGGACCCGGCCGCGGGGGCGCGACGAGGAGGAGGACGCGCGGCTGGCCGAGCAGATGCGGCGCAGCCCCAAGGAGCGCGCCGAGCACCTCATGCTGGTGGACCTCGGCCGCAACGACCTGGGGCGCGTGGCCCGGCCGGGCAGCGTGCGGACCCCGGAGTTCATGACCGTCGAGCAGTACTCACACGTCCTGCACCTGGTGAGCAGCGTGATCGGGGCGCTGAAACCGGGGACGAACACGTACGACGTCCTGCGGGCGACGTTCCCGGCCGGCACGGTGTCGGGGGCACCGAAGGTGCGCGCAATGGAGATCATCGCGGAGTTGGAGCCGACCGCGCGCGGTCCGTACGCGGGCGCGGTGGGCTACCTCTCGTTCTCCGGCAACCTCGACACCGGCATCACCATTCGCACTGTGCTGATGAAGGGCGGCCGCGCGTACGTCCAGGCCGGAGCCGGCATCGTCGCGGACTCCCAGCCTGCGCGGGAGTACCAGGAAACGCTCAACAAAGCCAAGGGCATGCTGCGCGCGCTCGAAGTCGCGGAGCGGGGGACGCTGCCATGATCCCACCACCTGCCGGTCGACCGGCCGCTCCAGCGGCCATTGGCTCACCGCGGCCGGGCGTGGCCCGCGGCATACTGTTCCACGTTCCGACCGCGGGCCGCTGCGCCCGCGGCGCAGCCCAGCAGGTGGTGGGATGATCCTCATGATCGACAACTACGACTCGTTTACCTACAACCTCGTCCAGTACCTCAGCGAACTCGGCGAGCGGCTGACGGTGAAGCGCAACGACGCCGTGACGGTCGCCGGGGTTCGCCGGCTGGGGCCGCGCGCCATCGTCATCTCACCCGGGCCGGGCCGTCCGGAGGATGCGGGCGTGTCCAACGACCTCATCCGAACCTTCGCCGGGCGCATCCCCATCCTGGGGGTCTGCCTGGGCCACCAGTGCATCGGGGAAGTGTTCGGCGGGGACGTCGTGCGGGCCAGGCGGCCGATGCACGGCAAGACCTCGAAGATTTACCATACCGAGGCACCGCTCTTCGCCGGCCTCCCGGATCCCTTCGAGGCCACCCGATACCACTCGTTGATCGTGAAGCGGGAGACGCTGCCCAAGAGTCTGGTCACGACCGCCTGGACGGCCGAGCGGGAGATCATGGGGCTGCAGCACCGGACGCTGCCGGTCTATGGCGTGCAGTTCCACCCGGAGTCGATCCTGACCTCGGTGGGGAAGGATCTCCTGCGCAATTTCCTGCGGATCGCAGCGGGGACGCGGCGGCGTCCCGCCCGGAGTCGTCCAGGGGGCAGGATGACATGACCACCGCGACGTTTGACAAGCCGCTGAGTGCGACGGCGATGCGCCAGGAAATGACCGCCATCATGCACGGCGAGCGCACACCGGAGGCCATCAAGACTTTCCTGGAGAGCCTGGCGCGGCGCGGGGAGACGGCTGAGGAAATCGCGGTGGCCGCGCAGGTGTTGCGGGAGCAGGCGGTGAAGTTGCCGCTGCGTACACCCGAGGGGCTCACCGACACCTGCGGCACCGGCGGGGACGGGCAGGGCACCGTGAACATCTCCACGCTGGCCGCGCTCGTCGCCGCCGGTGCAGGCGCCCGGATCGCCAAGCACGGCAACCGCGCGGCCTCGAGCCGCTGTGGGAGCGCTGATGTCCTGGAGGCGCTCGGGGTGAACCTGGCCGCCACGCCGGAGCAGGTCGCGCGATGTATCGACGAGGTGGGCTTCGGCTTCTGCTTTGCCCCAGCCTTCCATCCCGCCATGAAGACGGTCGCGCCCGTGCGCAAGGCATTGGGGATCCGCACGATCTTCAACCTGATCGGTCCGCTGGCGAATCCAGCACCCCTCGCCTACCAGATTGTGGGGGTCTCCGAGCCACGGTTGCTGCGCGTGGTCGGCGAGGCGCTCGTCCAGCTGGGCATCCGGCACGGGTTCGTGCTGCACGGGCAGGGTGGGCTCGACGAAGCGACGACGACCGGCCTGACTGAGGTGGTCGAGGTGCAGGGTGGCGGGCTGAAAGCCACCCGGTGGGATGCGAGCACCTGGGGCCTGGGCCGGGCGCAGGTGAGCGACCTGAAGGGCGGGGACGCCCCCCACAATGCGCGCATCGCCCAGGAGCTCCTGGAGGGCGCGCGCACGCCCGTGCGCGACGTCGTGCTCCTGAATGCCGCGGCCGCCCTGGTCGCCTGCGGGCAGGCCCCCGACATGCCGGACGCCCTGGCGCGGGCGGGCCAGGCCATTGAGACGGGCCGGGCGCGCGAGGTGCTGCGGCGGGTGCAGGAGTTGACGCGCTGATGCTCGACGAGATTGTGGCGACCAAACAGCAGGAAGTTGCCCTGGCGCAGAGCCAGGTGCCCTTCGAGGACCTGAAGGCGCGCCTCGCGAGCCATTTCGCGGAGCGCGATTTCCGCGCTGCCCTCACCCGCACGCCCGGGCGCCTCGCGCTCATCGCCGAGTTGAAGCGCAAGTCGCCGTCGAAGGGCATGCTGCGGGAGCGGTTCGATCCGGTCTCGCTGGCCAAGACGCTGGAGGGTGCGGGCGCCTCGGCCCTGTCCGTGCTGACCGATGAGGCCTATTTCGGCGGGCACCTGGACTTCCTGCGGGACGCCCAGCAGTTCACGGAACTCCCGGTGCTGCGCAAGGACTTCATCGTCGATCCCTACCAGGTCTATGAGGCCGCGTTTTACGGAGCGGATGCGGTGCTGCTGATCGTGCGCATCCTCGCCGAGGAGCAGTTGAGCGCGTGCCTGCAGGCGGCGGACCGCGTCGGGATCCAGGCGCTGGTCGAGGTGCATTCGGAAGCCGACCTGACGGTCGCGCTGCGCCACGGGGCGGGCCTCCTCGGCATCAACCACCGGGACCTGCGCACCTTCGAGATGGACCCGGCACTCTCCGAGCGCCTGGTGCCGCAGATCCCTGCCGGCAAAGTGATCGTCGCGGAGAGCGGCATCCAAACCGCGCAGGACGTCCAGCGCATGCAGCGCCTCGGCGTGTGCGCGCTCCTCATCGGCGAGACGCTGATGCGCGCGGCGGACCCGGCGGCGAAAATCCAGGAGCTGTTCCAGGGCACGTGGTGAGCCCGCGCCGAGCCGCGTTGCCGGCCGTGGCGGCGGCAGGTATACTGAGACTCGTTCATGGATCACACCGAGTTGGCCCGCCAGCGCGTCCTCGCCTGGCTGATCGATCTCGCGATTGTCTTCGGACTCCTCCTCCTCCTCCTGCGCGGCCTGGGCTGGTGGGTCGGCGGGGCCTACGTGCTCTTCCGCGACGGGTTCTTCGAGGGCCAGAGCCTGGGGAAGCGGATCCTGGGGCTCAGGGTGGTCGTCCACCAGGACCAGATGCGCTGCACCTTCTTCGAGTCCGTCCTGCGCAACCTCCTCTGGCTCCTGCCGGGCGTCAACATCATCGTGGGCTTCACCGGCCTGCACGCACTGGCCCACGACCCGCGCGGCCGCCACTGGGGCGATCGCCTCGCGAACAGCCAGGTGATCGCGGTCGGCGGCGAGTGACGGGCGGCGGATGGGATGGCTGCTCGCGCTCGGCCTTGCGACCTGGGCCGGCTGGACTGCCGCCCGGCTCACGGCGCTCGCGCGTGACGTGCGCCACGCGCAGGCAGATCTTGACGCCGTGCGATCGCGGGCGGCCGCCGGGGATGACGCGCGGCTGCGCGAGGCCGCCGCGTACCTCGAGGCGACCGTGGCAGCGGACGCAGCGATGCGTCGACGGCTGATGGCGCGTCTGGTGAGCCCGCTCCTGCGCCTGACGCCGCGCGGGCGGATGTGGTAAGATGACGCCGCGCATGCAGGCCCCAACCATCCGCGAGTTACCCGTCAATGACCGGCCCCGCGAACGGCTCATGCGGCACGGGCCGGAAGCCCTCTCCGAGCAAGAACTGCTGGCGTGTGTCCTGGGCCGCGGCGTGACCGGGGATTCAGTCCTCGTCAGCGCCCAGCGGCTGCTGGGACGGTTCAAGTCGTTGCGCGGGGTCACCGAGGCCTCGATCGAGGCCCTGGCCACGGTCCGGGGCATTGGGCCGGCGAAGGCCGCCCAACTGAAGGCCTCTGCGGAACTGTCCCGGCGCGTCGCAACCCCGCTAGGACCGCGTCCGCGCATCGACAGCACGGCCGCCGCCGCGGCGGTGGTCCGCCCGCTCCTGGCCGACAAGGCCAAGGAGCATGTGGTGGGCCTGCTCCTGACGAACCGCCACGACCTCATCCGGGTCTGCCCCATCGCGGTCGGCACCCTCTCGGCGAGCCTGGTCCATCCGCGCGAGGTGTTCAAGGAGGCCATCGCGGCCTCGGCCGCCGCCCTCCTCGTGGCGCATAACCATCCGTCCGGGGATCCGGAGCCCTCCGAGGCCGACGTGGCGCTCACCCGCCGACTCGCGGAGGCCGGGGCGATGCTGGGCATCGAACTGCTGGATCATCTCATCCTTGGGGGGGAGCGGGTCGTGAGCCTGCGTGCGCTCGGACTCTGGCCGGGGGCACCTCGGCGCCGCACAAGGAGACAGCCGGCATGACGGGACGACGCCTCAAGTGCCTGACCGTGCTCGCGGTGCTCGCCCTGGTCGCGGGCGCGGCTGCCTCGGCCGACTCGATGCCGGCCCGCCAGCAGGACCCGGTGGACGAACTGCTCGGCCGGTACAATCTCCACGCCGCGTTCGACAAGGGCGGGCGTGGTTTGTCGAACTTTTTCTTCGGCTGGCTGGAAGTCCCGCTGGGGGTCCACCGCCGGTACGCGGCGCAGGACACCGCCGGCAGCTTTTTTACCGGTCTGGGGCTCGGGTTCTTTAAGGGTCTCGTGCGCACCGGCGTCGGGATCTATGAGACGGTGACATTCTTCCTGCCGTATCCGGAGCACTTCGCGCCCATCCTGCCGACGCTCGAATACTTCCAGAAACCTGGCACGCCCGGGCGCAAGCCGCTGCCCTTGGAGTAGGCCCGTGGCCTGCACGCGGGGCTCGGCTCCGCGCGCCTCGGCATGAAGCACCTGCTGATCGTTGGCCGCCCCCGCGTCGGAAAGACCACCCTCATGAAGCGCCTCACGGACTCGCTGAAGGGCCGCACCATCGACGGGTTCCTCACCGAAGAAATGCGCGAGGACGACCAGCGCGTCGGCTTCTGGCTCAGCAGCCTCGATGGGCGCCAGGTGCTGTTGGCGCACCGCCGCATGGGGTTGGGGCCACGGGTGGGAGCCTATCACGTGAACCTGTCCGTACTTGATCAGGTGGCCGTCCCCATCGTGGAGCGCGCGATCCAGCATGCGTTCGTGCTGTTCCTGGACGAGTTGGGGCGCATGGAGTTGATGTCGCCGGCCTTCCAGTCGGCGGCCCAGCGCGCCTTCGACCAGGGCCCGTCCGTCGTGGCCACGGCCGGGGTGCAACCGCACCCCTGGCTCGACGCCCTGAAGCGGCGCCGCGACGTGGAGCTCATCCCGCTCACGCAAGCGAACCGCGGCGCGGTGGAAGAGGAGTTGGCGGCCAGGCTGCAGGCGCTCTGCGCGGAGGACGAGGCGGTGCGCGCGCTCCAGCGCCACGCGGATCAGATCTGCGAACTGATCGTCTCCGGAGACGTGCCCCTCATTGACATCGAAATCAAACAGGCCGCCCTGCGGGACGCGGTGGTGCGAGCCTTTCCCGAGAAGCAGGCGCTGTATCAGCTGTTGTTTGACAGCCGCTTCCGCCGTTTATGGCAGCAATTCAGACACGATTAGAGCAGCCGGGACGCTTCCCGCGCGGAAGTCCGCTTGACGCCTCGCGCGGAAGTGTCCCCGGTCGTCCAAGAGCAGCCGGGACGTTTCTCGGCCGGGCTTCGTGTCCCCGCGCGGCGCAGAAATGTCCCCGGTCGTCCATGAGTAGGGCATGAGCGCCAAGCTCGGTATCGTCGGCCTTCCAAACGTCGGCAAGTCGACGCTCTTCAACGCGCTGACCGCCGGCCACGCGGCGGTCGCGCCCTACCCGTTCACCACGACCGACCGGAACGTGGGCATGGCCCGTGTGGACGATCCGCGCCTGGCCGCGCTCGCCGCATGCCTGAAGCCGACGCAGGTGATCCCAACGCACGTCGAGTTTGTGGACATCGCCGGGCTGGTGCAGGGCGCGCATAAGGGCGAGGGGCTGGGCAACCAGTTCCTCAGCCACGTGTTCGGGGTGGATGCGATTCTGCACGTCGTGCGATGTTTCGCGGATGAGCAGGTGCCGCACGCGATGGGGACGGTGGACCCGGTGCGCGATGCGGGAGTCGTGGCGACGGAGTTGTTGCTCAAGGACCTTGAGATCCTGGAGCGCCGGCTGGAGAAGGAGCGCAAACTGGCCAAGGGCGGGGACAAACAGGCCACGCACCTGGTGCCGCTGCTCGAGCGGTGGGCCGACGCCTGCTCGCACGGCACACCGGTGCGCCGGCTCGCCCTGGCCCCGGAAGCGCATCCGCGGGCCTTCGGTCTGGACCTCCTGGGCAGCAAGCCGGTGTTGTTCGCGGCGAACGTCGATGAAGGGTCGCTCGCGGCGGAGTCGCCGCTCGTGGCGACGCTGCGCGCGCTGGCCGGCGCGGAGGGTGCCGGGCTCGTGACGTTCTGCGCGAAGTTGGAGGCAGAGCTGGCCGAGCTGGAGCCGGCCGACCGGGAGGTCATGATGCGCGAGATGGGCGTCCGCGAGTCCGCGCTGCCCCAGGTGATCCGCGCGGGCTATGCCCTCCTGGGGCTGATCACGTTCTTCACGACAGCCTCCGGGATCCTGCAGGCCTGGACCGTGCCGAAGGGGACAAAGGCGCCGCAGGCGGCCGGAGTGATCCACACCGATTTCGAGCGGACCTTCGTGCGCGCGGACGTCGTGCCGGCGGACACCCTGGTGCGATGCGGCAGCGAGGCGGCCGCGCGGACCCAGGGGGTGCTGCGCCTCGAGGGGAAGGAGTACGCGGTGCAAGACGGCGATGTGCTCCACATCCGGGCGGGGGCATGATCCCACCACCTGCCGTTCGCGGCGGCAACGTTCCACGACATAGTGGGCCGCTGCGGGCGCGGCGGGCTGACACGACTCAGGACATTGATGGTGCTTGCCGCGCGTCCCGCCTGCTGGCGGGACAGCAGCAGGTGGTGGGATGAGGCCGGGTCAAGTCCGGATCCTGACCCAGCGCGAGGTGGCGCGGCTGGCGGATGTGCGCACCGCGATTCGCGCGGCGCGGCAGACGTTCAAGGACCTGGCCCGTGGGCGCGCGCAGATGCCGCCGAAGTTGTACCTGACCTTGCCGCGCGGCGATGACTTCCGCGCGATGCCGGCGGCCGTCGCCAGCCCGCCGGGGTGCGGCGTCAAGTGGGTCAACGTGCACGTCCGCAATCCGCGCCGCGGCCTGCCGACGGTCATGGCGGTCATCGTCCTCAACGATCCGGCCACCGGCGTGCCCCTGGCGGTCATGGACGGGCTGTGGATCACCAAACTCCGCACGGCGGCGGTCGCCGCAGTGGCGGCGGACGCGCTGGCGCGGCGGGACAGCTGCGACGTCGGGCTTATCGGGTGCGGGGCGCAGGCAGACGCGCAGATCCTCGCCCTCGCGGCGGTCCGGCGGCTGCGCCAGGTGCGCGTGTGGGGGTATGCCCGCGGGGAGGCCGCGGCCTTCTGCGCGCGCATGCGGCGGCAGCTCCGGCGCGTGCGCTGGACGCCGGTGGCCACCCTGCGCGAGGCGGCCGGGGCCGTCGACATCCTGGTGACGCTCACCCCCTCGCGCCGGCCGCTCGTGCGCCGCGCCTGGGTGCGGCCGGGCACGCATATCAACGCGATCGGCGCGGATGCGCCCGGCAAGCAGGAGCTCGATCCGGCGCTGCTGCGGGCGGCCCGCGTGATCGTCGACGATCACGAGCAGGCGCGCCATGCCGGCGAGATCAATGTGCCGGTCCGGCAGGGACAGTATGATCCCCGGCGGGTCGTGGGCACCCTCGGGGAGATCCTCCTGCGCCGGCGCCCCGGGCGCCGCACGCGCAGCGACATCACCGTCTTCGATTCCACCGGACTGGCCGTCCACGACGTGTCGTTGGGCATGGCGGTGCTGCGGCGGGCCCAGCGCGCCGGCGTCGGACGGCTCCTGCCCCTGTGGGTGGCGTAACCTCCGTGCTGAGAAGCAGTTACAACATCGGCACGTTGACACGCCAGCCAAAGATGGCTAATATAAAGGTTTAAAGTCCAGACTGGCCATCCCATGCCAACACACGCACACACAGCACCTCAGCGAGGGCGCTTCGGTCCGTACGGGGGGCAGTTTGTCCCCGAGACCGTCATGGCCGCGCTCGACGAGTTGGAGCGCGCCTACGCCTCGGCGCGCCGGGACCGGCGCTTTCAACACGAATTGCGCGTCCTCCTGCACTCGTACGCGGGCAGGCCAACGCCCCTCTATCTCGCGAAGCGCCTCGGCGCCCACGTGGGGGGCCGGCGCGTCTATCTCAAGCGCGAGGATCTGCTGCATACAGGCGCCCACAAGATCAACAACGCCCTGGGCCAGGCGCTGCTTGCCCGGCGGATGGGCAAGGCGCGGCTCATCGCCGAGACCGGGGCGGGCCAGCACGGGGTGGCCACGGCCACCGCGGCGGCGCTGTTGGGCCTCGCCTGCGACGTCTTTATGGGGGAGGAGGACATGCGCCGGCAGGCGCTCAACGTCTTCCGGATGCGGCTCCTCGGTGCGACCGTGACCCCGGTGACTTCTGGCACGAAGACGCTCAAGGACGCGTGCAATGAGGCCATCCGCAACTGGGTGACGACCGTGCGCACGACGCACTACTGCATCGGCTCCGTGGTCGGCCCGCACCCCTATCCGACGCTGGTCCGCGATTTTCAGGCCGTGATCGGTCGCGAGGCGCGGCGGCAGATCCTCGCCGCGGCCGGGCGGCTCCCGGACGTCCTCGTGGCGTGTGTCGGCGGCGGCTCGAACGCGATCGGACTGTTCCATGCCTTTGCGCGTGATCGGCGGGTGCGCATGATCGGTGTCGAGGCCGGCGGGACCGGCCTGCGCCCCGGACATCATGCTGCCACCCTGGTGGCCGGCCGGCCCGGCGTCCTGCACGGGGCGCGCAGCCTGCTCCTGCAGGACCGGGCCGGGCAGGTTCTGCCGACCCAATCCATCGCGGCCGGCCTCGACTATCCCGGCGTTGGGCCGGAGCACGCGGAGTACCGCCGCACCGGCCGGGCGTCGTATGTGGCCGTCTCCGACGCTGCGGCGCTGCGTGGCTGCCAGCTGCTGGCACGACTCGAAGGCATCTTGCCCGCGTTGGAGCCGGCGCATGCGATCGCCTATCTCGAGCAGCTCGCCCCGCGCCTGCGCCGCGGCGCGATCATCCTGCTGGGGCTCTCCGGCCGCGGCGACAAAGACGTCCACACGCTCGTCGAGCACCTCGAAGCTGATGGCCACACTGCGCGCCGCGTTTGAGCGACGACGGCGCGCCGGCGGCCGCGCGCTCATCCCGTTTGTCATGGGCGGTGACCCGGACCTGGGCACGACTGGCGCCCTCGTACGCGCCCTGGACGACGCCGGCGCGGACGTGATCGAGGTGGGCATCCCGTTCTCGGATCCGCTGGCCGACGGGCCGGTCATCCAGGCTTCGAGCACGCGGGCCCTGCGCGCGGGCACAACGCCCGAACAGGTGCTGGCCCTGTTGCGGCGCACCACGCCGGGCCTGCGGGCGCCGGTGGTGATCCTGACCTATTGGAATCCCGTGCTCCAGTTTGGGGGTGGCCGGGGTCCGGCGGCCTTCCTGCGGGCCGCACGGGCCAGCGGCGTGGCGGGCCTCGTCGTGCCGGACTTGCCCACGGAGGAAGGACGGGCCTTACAGCGCGCCGCGCGCCGGGCGGGCGTGGCGACGGTGTTCCTGGCAGCCCCCACCAGTCCCCGGGCGCGACTGCGGGCTATCGCGCGCGCCTCGACCGGCTTCATCTACTATGTCTCGGTGACCGGCACGACCGGCGCGCGGCGCCACCTGCCGCCTGAGCTGCGCCGCGGCGTGCGGCAGGTCAAGCGGTTCACCCGCAAGCCTGTGTGCGTGGGATTCGGCATTTCAACGCCGGCCCAGGCACGGGCTGTCGGGCGCATGGCCGACGGCGTCATCGTCGGGAGTGCCCTCATCCGCGCGCTCGAGGCGGCGCGCACGCGCGCGGCGCGGGTGGCCGCGGCCCGGCGGTTCGTCTCAAGCCTGCGGCGGGTGCTCTGATGGCAGTCACCTTCGTCATCATGGCGGGCGGGACAGGCGAACGGCTCTGGCCGCTCGTACGGCGGAATCGGCCCAAGGTCTGTCTGTCGCCAGACGGCCGGCGTTCGCTGCTGCGCGGGACCCTCGAGCGGCTCGGCGGTGTGGCGCCGCGGCCGCGCTGGCTGGTGGTGACGACGCCAGATCAGGCCCGGGCGGTCCGACGCGAGGTACCGCCTGCGTGGCGCCGTCGCGTGGTGGTCGAGCCGGCCATTCGAAACACTGCGGGCTGTCTGGCGTTGGCGGTCCTGCTGGCCGCGCGACGTCACCCGCACGACGTCCTGGTGGCCCTCCCCGCCGACCACTGGGTCAGGGATGAGGCGGCGTTTCGCCGCGCGTTGCGCACGGCGATCGCGACCGCCCGACGGGTGCACGCACCGGTCCTGCTCGGCATTCGGCCCACGCATCCGCATCCGGGGTTCGGCTACGTGCGCGCGGCGGCACAGGTCGGGCGGGGGCCGGGGCCGCGCGTGTTCCGGGTCGCCCAATTCATTGAGAAGCCCTCGGCCTCGAGGGCCGCGGCGCTGGTGCGCCGGGGGCGCGCGTTCTGGAATGCGGGCATCTTCGTCGCGCGGGTCGAGGTCTTCCTGCACGCGTTTCAGGCGCATCTGCCCGGCCACCTGCGACGGCTGGCGCCGGCGGTGCGCTCCGGGCGCGGGCTGGCCGCGGCATACCGGGCGCTGCCGAGCGTGTCGTTCGACTACGGCGTCATGGATCACCTGCGTGAGCGTTATGTCGTCGAGGGGCGCTTCGGCTGGGCCGATCTCGGGAGCTGGGACACGTGGGCTCGGCTGGGGCACGGACGCGCGCGGTTCCTGGCGCTCGACGCGCACAATGTGACGGTCGTCAGTCAGGAGCCGCACCTCATTGCGGCCGTTGGGGTGCGGGACCTGGTGGTCGTGCAGACGCGCGCCGCGACGCTGCTGTGCCACCCGGCGCGCACTCAGGCGGTGCGGGACATCGTCCGACGCCTGGAGCGCAACGGCGCTCGGGCCTTCCTGTGAGCATGAGGCGCGTGGTGGGGCTCGATTGGGGTACGCGGCGCATCGGCGTCGCGCTGAGCGATCCGC
This sequence comes from Planctomycetales bacterium, assembly GCA_005239935.1. Lineage (GTDB taxonomy): Bacteria > Omnitrophota > Gorgyraeia > Aquiviventales > Aquiviventaceae > SBAZ01. The sequence goes on from SBAZ01000076.1 coordinate 25,213, forward strand.
TGGGCCTGACCGCCCAGCCGCTGACGGTGCTCGAGCGCCAGGCCGAGGCGAAGGACCTGGAGGCCGTGGCGGCGCTGGTCGCGGAGCATGAGGCCGGCAGTGTGGTGCTGGGCCTCCCCCTGAGCCTACGCGGTGAGCGCGGCCCGGCGGCGCAGGCTGCGGCCCGGGCGGCGGCCCAGCTGCAGGAGCGGCTCGGGTTGCCGGTGCATCTGGTGGACGAGCGGTTCACGACGGCGCAGAGCGAGCGCGTGCTGCTCGCGGCTGACGTGTCCCGGCGCAAGCGCCGCGCGGTCAAGGATCAGATGGCCGCTCAACTCATCCTGCAGGCCTACCTGGACCGGCAGCGGCCGATGACGTCCGATGGCTAAGACGAAGTCTCCGTACGAGTGGGTCTGTCTCCCGCGGGGCCTGCATCTGGTGTCGCACCACATGCCCACGGCCCGGTCGGTGTCCGTGGGGGTGTGGGTGCGCGCCGGGGGCCGATACGAGCCGCCGGCCCAGGCCGGGATCTCGCACTTCCTGGAGCACCTCGTCTTCAAGGGCACCGCGCGGTTCTCCTGCGAGGAGTTGAAGCAGCAGATCGAGGGCATCGGCGGCAGCCTCAACGGGTTCACCGCGGAGGAGTTTACCTGCTACATGGCCAAGGTCCCGGCACGCTTCGCGCGGCGGGCGGTGACCGCGCTCGCCGAGATGGTGTGCCGGCCGACGCTGACGCCGGCGGATACCGAGAGGGAGCGGGACGTCATCCTGGAAGAGATCCGGATGTACGAGGACTCGCCGGGGCAGTACGTGCACGATCTCTTCAACGAGCTGCTCTGGCCCAGGCACCCGCTGGGCACGCTGCTCTCCGGCACCATCGACAGCGTGCGGCGCATCCGGCTCGGCGAGCTGCGGGACTACTGGCGCTCGATGTACCATCCCCGCGCCGTGCTCGTCACCGCGACGGGCGCCTTCGATCCACCCGCGCTGCAGCGGGTGGTCCGGCAGGCGTTCCGCACGGGTCCGGCCCCGCGGCGGCCATTCGGCTTCACGGGCGCACCCCGGCCGCGGCGCGCGGGGCGCGTCCGCGTGTGGCGGCGGCCGACGGAGCAGGCGCACCTGTGCCTGGGCACGTATGCGACGCCGCGCACGCACCCGGATCGGTTCGCGCTTGAATTGCTGCACGTGATCCTCGGAGCCAACATGTCGTCGCGGCTCTTCCGCGAGGTGCGCGAGCGCCGTGGGCTGGTCTATGAGATCGGCAGCCACATCAAGCGGTTCCAGGACACCGGGGCCTTCGTCATTTCGGCCGGGTGCGACCCGGATAAGCTGAACGCCACGCTCGCGACGATCATGCGGGAACTGCGCCGCACGCGGACGGCCGCGGTCTCGCGCGCCGAACTGCGCCGGGCGAAAGACTACTACGCGGGGCAACTCTCCATGGGGCTGGAGGACACGATGGACCACATGATGTGGATGGGCGAGCAGGCGATCACCGTCGGACGGATCGCCGCGCCCGAGGGGCTGCTCAAGCACATCGGGCGGGTGACCCCAGCGGATCTCCAGCGCGTCGCGCGCCACCTGTTCGTGACGACGAAACTGCGGCTGGCGGTCGTGGGGCCGGTCGGCGAGCCGGAGGCCGCGCGGCTGGCCGCGCTGTGCCGGCTGTCGTGATGGCGCCCAAGATTCTGGTCGCCCCGAGCCTGCTCGCCTGCGACTTCGGGCGCCTCGCGGAGGAAGTGCAGAAGGTCCAGGACGCTGGCGCCGACTGGCTCCACGTGGACGTCATGGACGGCCACTTCGTGCCGAACCTGACGATCGGGCCGGCGGTGGTCGAGGCCATCCGCAAGGTCAGCCGGGTCCCGCTCGATGTGCACCTCATGCTGAACCACCCGGAGCAGTACCTGCGTCCGTTCATCGATGCGGGCGCTGCGTACCTGACCGTGCACGTCGAAGCGCCCGGATTGCGCAACGAGAGCGGGCTCCTGAAGGCGCTCGCCGACATCCGCGCGGCCGGAGCCCGGGCAGGCCTGTCGCTGCGGCCGCGCACGAGCGCGCAGGCCCTCAAGCCGTTCGTGCAGGCCGTGGACCTTCTCCTGGTGATGAGCGTGGAGCCCGGGTTCGGCGGGCAGGCGTTCATGCCGGAAGTCGTGCCCAAGGTGCAGCAGCTGCGGCAGTGGTTCCCCGGCGACATCGCCGTCGATGGCGGCATCAATCGCGACACTGGACGCGAGATGCGCGAGGCCGGCGCGAACGTCCTCGTCGCCGGCACCTATGTGTTCAAGGCCCGCTCCTACCAGGACGCGATTCAGTCGCTGCGCGCGTGAGCGATGGGGATCACCTTTGGCACCGAAGGCTGGCGGGCGGTCATCTCGGAAGACTTCACGTTTGCGAATGTCCGCCGCGTGAGCCAGGCGATCGCCGCGCACGTGCGCGCGCGGGCCGCAGGCCGGGCGGTGACCATGGCCGTGGGCCATGACACCCGGTTTCTCTCCGACCGCTTCGCGCAGGCGGTCTGCGAGGTCCTGGCCGCCAACCGGATCCGCAGCATCCTCTCCCAGGGCGCGGTGCCGACCTGCGCGGTCAGCCGGCTCGTCGTGGCGAAGCGGCTGCCGGCCGGCATCATGGTGACGGCGAGCCATAACCCGGCGATCTACAACGGGCTCAAGATCAAGGAGGCGTACGGCGGCTCGGCCACGATGGACACGGTGGCCTCCGTTGAGCGGCGGCTGAAGCGCGGCGTGGTGCGCCGCATGACCTTCGAGGACGCGCAGCGCCGCGGGCTCGTCCGGCATGAGGACTTCCTGCCCGCGTACCTGGCCGGGCTGCGCCGGTTCGTGAACCTGAGGCGCATCCGCCGCTGGCCCGGGCGGGTGCTGGTCGATTCGATGCATGGCACCGGCGCGCACCTCATCGAGGACCTCCTGCGCGGCGGCCGGTGCCGGGTCGAGACGCTGCACGCCGAGCCGGACCCGCGCTTCGGGGGGCGCGCCCCAGAGCCGATCGCGTCCCATCTGACCGAGCTGCGGCGGGAGGTGGTGCGACGCCGCGCGGCGGTGGGCCTGGCCACCGACGGCGATGCGGACCGGCTGGGCGTCGTCGGACCGGACGGGGCCTGGCTCAACCCAGGGCAGGTGATGTGCGCCCTCATCGCGCACCTCGTGGGGACGCGCGGCGCCAGCGGGGCCGTGGTCAAGACCGTCTCCAACACCATGATGATCAACCGGCTCACCGAGGCGCTGGGGCTGCGGCTCATCGAGGTGCCGGTGGGGTTCAAGCACATCGCGAAACTCATGCTGGAGGAGGACATCCTCATCGGCGGGGAGGAGTCCGGAGGCATTGGCATCACGGCCTACCTCCCGGAGCGCGATGGGGTGCTCAATGGGCTGCTCCTCCTCGAGACCCTGGCCACGCAGCGCCGGTCCCTGGCGGCCATCCTGCGCGATCTCGAGCGCCGCTACGGCGCGTGGCACTACGGCCGCCGCGACCTGCACCTGCGCATGGCCCAAGTGGACGGCCTCTTCAGGCTCCTGAAGCGGGCGCCGCCGACGCAGATGGCCGGGGTGCCGGTCACGCGGCTCAATACCCTCGACGGGGTCAAACTGATCGGCCGGGACGACAGCTGGCTGCTGTTCCGCCGCTCCGGCACCGAGCCGATCGTCCGCGTGTACGCCGAATCACCCTCCCGCGCGCGCCTGCCGCGGCTCCTGGCGTTCGGCGTGCGCCTGGCCCAGCGAGGGTAGGGCGCGCTGACCCATGACGCCGCAGCAGCACCTGCGGAACTTCTGCATCGTCGCGCACATCGACCACGGCAAGTCCACCCTGGCGGACCGCCTCCTGCAGCTGACCCACGTGGTGGACGAGCGGAAGTTCCGCGACCAGGTCCTCGATGACATGGATCTCGAGCGGGAGCGCGGCATCACCATCAAGGCCTCGGCGGTCCGCATCCCGTACCGCGCGCAGGACGGGCAGGACTACGTGTTGAACCTGATCGATACGCCGGGCCACGTGGATTTTTCCTTCGAAGTGACCAAGAGCCTCCAGGCCTGCGAAGGCACAGTCCTGCTGGTGGACGTGAGCCAGGGGGTCGAGGCGCAGACCGTCGCCAACTACCATCTGGCGAGAGACCGCGGGCTGACCATCCTGCCGGTGGTCAACAAGATTGACTTGAGCAACGCGCAGACCGAGCGGGTCGAGGCCGAGGTGCGGCACCTGTTGGGCGCGCCGTCGGCGCGCATCACGCGCGTCAGCGCCAAGGAGGGCCGGGGGGTGCCGGAGCTCCTCGAGCGCGTGGTGCGGGAAGTGCCCCCGCCCGCCGGCGACCCGGCCGCGCCCCTGGCCTGCCTGGTGTTCGATTCGGTCTATGATGCGTACAAGGGCGTGCTCGCGTTCGTCCGAATCGTGCACGGCACGCTCCAGCGCGGGATGTCCGTGACCTTCATGGCCAACGGGCTGCGCTTCGATGTGCAGGAGCTGGGGATTTTCTCGCCCAGGCCGGTGCCGGTGGACCGGCTCGAGGCCGGGGAAGTCGGCTACCTCGCGGCCAACATCCGCGATCCCCACCACGTCGTCGCCGGGGACACCGTCACCGACACCGCGCGCCCGGCGCCCGCACCCCTGCCAGGCTTCACGCGGCTCAAATCCATGGTGTTCGCTGGCATCTATCCGGCCTCGGCGCAGGAGCTGACGGCGCTGCGCGCCGCCATGGAGAAGTTCGCGCTGACCGACGCCGCCTTCGAGTTCGAGCCCGAGCAGTCGGACGCGCTCGGCCAGGGCTTCCGGTGCGGATTCCTCGGCCTGCTCCACATGGAGATCGTCCAGGAGCGGCTGGAGCGCGAGCATGGCGTGGACCTGGTCCTCACGACGCCGAGCGTGGTCTTTCAGGTGACGCTGCACGGCGGCAAGCGGCTCGAGGTCCACCGGCCGCATGACCTGCCCACCCCCTCCAGCATCAAGGCCATCGCCGAGCCCTACGTGCGTGCGGTCCTCCTCGCGCCGGCCGACGCGGTGGGGGCCCTGATGGACCTGACCATCAAGAAGCGGGGGACGTACGTCTCGACTGAGTATCTGAGCG
>SBAZ01000052.1 GCA_005239935.1 Planctomycetales bacterium
ACCATGGGAGCGCCACGACCGCCAACCGGATCATTGTCTACGAGAACAACCATATCGACGGGGTGAACATTCAGTCCTCGGCCGATGGCTCGTCCTGGACGACCGTCTCCGGCCTGAGCGTGACCGAGTCGCCCTCGAAGACCTGGACCTGCAACTTCACCTCGACCAGCGCGCGCTACTACCGCGGCGTCTACACCGCGAGCGGCAGCAACAAACGGGTCAGTGTCAAGGAACTCGAAGTCTATGACACCAGCGCCGGCAGCGTCTCGCTGACCGGCAACGGCACCTACTCGACCGCGTGGTAGCGCCCATGACACGAAAGATCCCTCTGCTCGACTACCTGGGGCATCTTAGTGGGCGCCGTGCGCCGTCGGGAGCACGGTGGGCCGGCATCGACCTCGGGAGCCGCTCCCTGAAGATCATGGCCCTGGACACCCAGACCGGGACGCGCCGCGTCCAGCACCTCATCCAAGAGCTGCCCGCGGGGCCGGCAGAGCACGTGGACCGGGTGGGATGGCTCCAGTCCGCGTTGCAGGAACTCCAGGCCCCGACGGTCTATCTCGCGGTCGGGGGGCCTGAGGTGGTGGTCCGGCGGGTGCTGATGCCGCCGATGCCGCGTCGGGAGCTGCACGAAGCCGTGAAATGGGAGATGAAGGATCATCTCTCCGTGCCCATCGAGCAGGCGGATTTGGCGCTGCAGATCGTCGGGACGGTCTGGGACCGGGACGTGAAGAAGCACGATGTCCTGGTGGCGGCCGCACCGCGCACGACGGTGCAGGCGGCCGTGAGCGCGGCCGAGCGGTCTGGCGTGCGCGTCGGCGGGGTCGCGCCGGATGCCACGGCGCTGTGGGCGGCGGTGGCGGCCACGGTGCCGGAGGCCAGGCAGGGCTCGGTGGCCGTCGTAGATCTCGGGGCGGCGCGGACGGTCATGGTCGTGGCACAGGCCGGCACGGTCCACTTGGCGCGCACGCTGCCGCTCGGGAGTGCCGCGGTGACGGAGGCGCTGGTCGGCGTGGTCTCCTCCGAGCGCGGGGACATCACGATTGACCACGGGCGCGCGGAGGCCATCACGCGGCAGTATGGCATCGTGGCGGAGAGCGCCGAGGGCAAGACCGAGGACGGCATGCCGCTGAGCCAGGTGGCGGCGCTCATGCGGCCGGTGCTCGAACGGCTGCTCACCGAGGTGAGCCGGGTGCGTGATTTCTACCAGATGCAGGCGGCTGATGCCGGGATCACGAAGGTCTACCTCTGTGGCGCCGGTGCCACCGTGCCGGGGCTTGCATCGTATTTCAGTGAGGGTCTCGGGGTCACCGTGGAGCTGTTCAACCCGCTGGCGCGTTTGGCCCCGGCGGCATCGGCCGGCGTGGACGCGGCGCCAGGCCCGCGGCTGGCCGTGGCGGCCGGGCTGGCACTCGAGCACGGGCAGGGGCTCAACTTCCTGGCCGTTCCCGCGGCGCACGAGGGCCTTGCGGTCGTGCCCTGGCGGCCGGCAGCGCTCGCGCTGGCCGGGCTTCTGTTCGCGGCGTGGCTCGCGCTCGAGGCCTCGGCGCTGTGGGCCGGGTGGCAGACACGCCGCGCGGCGCGCGCGTGGGACGCGCTCGCGCCGTCCTTCCAGGCGACCGCAGATGTGGTGGCTGAGTGTACGCGGCTCGAGGGGTGCACCCAGCGATTGAGCCGGTTTGTGGACGCGCAGCCGCTGTGGGAAGGATTGTGGAAGGAGATCGCGGCCTTGACGCCGGAGGCGATCGAGCTGACGTCATTGGTCGTTGAGCCTGGGGGCGACGACGGGTACGCGCCGCTCGTCCTGCGGCTGCAGGGGCAGGCAGGCGCCGAGGAGAGCGGGATTTCGGAGTTCCTGGATGCACTCAGCGACTCCCCATTTCTGCAGCGCGTGGAACTCGTGAGCTCCGAGATGCGCACCGGGTCCGGCTCCGGCACGACATTTGAAATGCTCGGGAGGCTGGAGTGACGAGGCCCGCGCGGCAGACGATCCAGCTGACACCGGAGCTGCGCGAAGGGCTGCTGCTCGCGGCGAGCGTGGTGGGCCTGCTCACCCTCATCCTGGGGTTGCTCATGCCGGCCAGCGGGCGTCTGGCCAGGCGCCGCGCCGCCTTGGGGGAACTTCGCGGTCGGATCGCCGCCGGGCACGCGATGGTCGAGTCGCGCGCTGCACATGTCGAAGCCCTGGAGCGGGCTCGCGCCGGCTTCGACCCCTGGAAGGCGCGCGTGGGCACAGACCAGTCTGTGGCCCGAGTGCTGGAAGAGCTGACCCAGCGCGCCGGCCAGCGGCATCTTGAACTCGTCGCGGTGCAGCCGAAGGCGGAGGAGGCCCCCCGTGTGCTCTCGGTCAGCGGGGGCTTGACCGTCCGGGAGATGCCGGTGCACCTGCGCCTGACCGGCCGGTACCGTCAGATTGGAGAATTTCTTGGCACGCTGCGCGGCGGGCGCTTCCTGGCCGCCGTGCGGCGCATCGCGCTGGCCCGCAGTGAAGAGGGCGGGGCGGTCCTGAACGCCGAGGTGGATCTCCTCATCTATCTCCAGGAGAGTCCAGTGGGCTGATGACGAAGCGACAGCAAGTGGCTGTCCTGGGTGTTCTTGGCATCGTGATCATCGCCGTGTATGCCCGGGCGTGGCGTCTGGGCCGCGCCCCGCAGTCGCCGAGCGGGGCAACCGAGGCGGAGACACCGGTCCTGCCGAAGGCCGAGCCGCTGCTGGGCGAGCGGCCCGTCTCCCCGGAGCGGGACGGCCAGCGCGAGCGGACGATCACGCTCGACTGGGTGAGGGATCCCTTCGTGCGCGGGCCAGGCGGCGGCATGACGGAGGCGCTCAACCTGTCGGGCATCCTCTGGGATGCTGCGCAGCCGCTGGCGATCATCAACGGCCACATGCTGCAGGTCGGCGAAGAGGTGGGGGGATTCCGCCTGACGACGATCACGGAAGATCACGTCTCGCTCACCGACGGCCAGCAGGTCCTCGAGCTGCGCATCGCTCCTTAGGTAGACCCACGCGGCGCCCTGTGGCACAATAGGAGACTGCGTGGGTTCGCCCTCCGGATAGTCCCATGACAGTGAATCGATTGACGGTCCAGGTCCATCCCAGCGCGTCCCGCGATGCCTGCGTCGCCCGGGGGGGCGGACGCTTCGAGATCTGGGTGCGCGCCAAGCCGGTCGAGGGCCGCGCCACGGATGCGGTGCGCGCCCAGCTGGCTCACGCGCTGGGTATTGTGCCGAGCCGGCTGCGGCTCGTAGGCGGCGTCCCTCGACTCCGCTCGGGACGCCGTCCTGAGCGAAGTCGAACGGACGGCGCGCGCAGCCGTCGGAACATCTTCCTGGTGCATGCCGGCTCCTGACGCCTCCTGGGCGCTGCTCTTCGGGGCCGAGCTCAGCGAGATCATCCGCTGGGGCGGGTACACGCTCTTGGCGGGGATCGTCTTCGCCGAAACCGGGCTCCTGGTCGGGTTCTTCCTCCCGGGCGATTCGCTGCTGGTGACCGCCGGGCTGCTGGCCGCAGCCGATGGGATTCTGGATATCTGGGTGCTCAACGGGGTGTTGAGTGCGGCGGCCATCGTCGGGGACAGCGTCGGCTACGCCCTCGGCCGCCAGTTCGGCCCGAAGATCTTCACGCGCGAGGACTCGTGGCTCTTCCATAAAGATCACCTCCTCCGCACGCAACGCTTCTACGAGAAGTACGGAGTCAAGACGATCGTCCTCGCGCGGTTCGTGCCCATCGTCCGGACCTTCGCGCCGACCGTGGCCGGCGTCGGGCGGATGCGCTACCGCACATTCCTGACGTTCAACATTCTGGGCGGCGTCGGCTGGGTCGCCAGCATGACGCTGGCCGGCTATTACCTCGGGCGCATGGTGCCGGACATCGAGCGGCACCTCCATTGGGTGATCCTGGTGGTCATTGTGGTCTCGTTCATCCCCATCCTGCGCGAGTGGCTCATCGCCCGACGGGAGCGAAAGGCGCGCGCATGAACGACGCCGCAGCACCCCCGCCGCCTCCCGAGAGCCCAAAGTTCACCGACCTCGGGCTCCACCCGGACTTGCTGCGCGCAGTGCAGGACATGGGCTTCGAGCGCCCGACGCCGATCCAGGCGCAGGGGATCCCGCCAGTCATGGCAGGACGGGATGTGATCGGCTGCGCGCAAACCGGCACCGGCAAGACCGCGGCGTTTGTCCTGCCCATCCTCCATCGATTGCTCCAGGGCGTGTCGCGCGGCCGGGTGCGCGCGCTCGTCGTTGAGCCGACGCGCGAGCTGGCCTTGCAGTCCATTGAAGAGCTCCGCGCCCTCGGCAAGTACGTGCCGCTCAAGGGCGCGGCCATTTTCGGCGGCGTGCCGATGGACCCGCAAATCCGCGCGCTGGCGCAAGGGGTCGACGTCATCTCCGCCACACCCGGGCGGCTGCTGGACCACGTGTACTCCGGCCGCATCGATTTCGGAGACCTCCAGGTGCTGGTCCTGGACGAGGCCGACCGCATGCTGGACATGGGCTTCTTCCCGGACATCACCCGGATCATCAGCCTCCTGCCGCCCAAACGGCAGAACCTGCTCTACTCCGCCACGATGCCGCAGCCGATCCTCGACCTGATCAGGGGGATGCTCCGCGATCCGCTGATGATCCAGGTGGGCCAGCGCTCGGCGCCCGCCACCGGGGTGCGGCAGACCCTCTACCCGGTGCCCCGGCCGCGCAAGCTCGACCTCCTCACGCGCCTGCTGAGACAGGACGGCATGGACTCGGTGCTCATCTTCACGCGGACCAAGATCTTCGCCGACCGGCTCACGCGCTCGCTGACCGAGCGAGGCTTCCGAGTCTCCGTGATGCACGGCGACCGCAGCCAGAGCCAGCGCCTGCGCGCCCTCGACCAGTTCCGACGCGGCCGCAACTCCATCATGGTGGCGACAGACATCGCCGCGCGGGGCATCGACATCGAAGACATCAGCCATGTCGTCAACTACGACGTGCCGCACACCCCGGAGAACTACGTACACCGCATCGGCCGCACCGCGCGCGCCGAGGCCACCGGCGACGCCGTGACCTTGGTGGATGCCAGCGAGGAGCCGTTCGTGACGGACATTGAACGCGCCCTTGGGCGGCAGGTGCCCCGAGTCACCCTGCCGGACTTCGACTACGGCCCGGCGGACCACGCCGGCGCGGCGCGGCATGCTGGGCGTCACCCGGGCGGTCATCCACGGCACGGGCCCCACGGCGGCCACGGGCATCACGCCCCGCCGCGGCACGGCGGCCATCCCCAGCACGGCCCCGGCCATCCGCAGGGAGGTCCGGGCGGCGGCCGGCGGCGCCGGCGCCGCCGGCGAGGCGGGGGTAGCGGACAGGGGCACGCTCCGCACGGACACCACGGCGGACACGGCCACGCGCCGGCATGAAAGTCGGTCTGCTCGGACTCCCGCAGGCCGGGAAGAAGACGCTGCTCCGGCTGCTCACGGGGGTGGACGCCTCGTCCACGCCGCCGGTGAACGGGTCCGTGCCAGGTACGTGCCCGGTGCGCGATCCCCGCATGGACCGGCTGGTCGCGCTCTACCACCCGAAACAGGTGACGCCGGCGCGGATTGAGTTTCTCCTCTTGCCGGATCTGACCAAGGACTCGGCCAAGAACCAGGAGCTCTTCAAGGCGCTGCAGCTGGTGGACGTGGTGGCCTTGGTCGTGCGCGCGTTTGCGGACGACCGCGTGTTCCACCTGCACGGCTCGGTGGACCCTCTGCGCGACGCGGCCGCGGCCCAGGCCGAACTCGTGCTCAGCGATCTCCTCTTTGTTGAGAAGCGGCTCGAGCGCATCGCCCAGGAGAGCCGGAAGTTCGGCAGGACCGACCGCGTCAGGGACCAGGCCCTGATGACGAAGCTCCAGGCCCATCTCGAGGCGGAGCACCCGCTGCGCACCCTGGCCCTCGACGCCGACGAGCGTAGGCTGCTGAGCGGAGCCGCCCTCCTGACCCCCAAACCCCTCCTCATCATCCTGAACGTCGGGGAGGACGACGTCGCCAGCCCGGCCGCGATGCAGGCCGTCGCGGCACGGTGGGGTGCCCAGCACGTCCACGCGGTCTCGGTGTCGGCGAAAATTGAAGAGGAGTTGGCCCAGCTGGACCAGCCGTCCGAACGAGACGCGTTCCTGGCCTCGCTCGGCCTGGGCGAATCGGCCATTGACCGGCTCAGCCGGGTCGCCTACGCAGCGCTCGGGCTCATTTCCTATTTCACGGTCGGGGAAGACGAGGTCCGGGCCTGGACGGTCCGCCGGGGTGCGGCCGCGCCGGAGGCCGGCGGGGTCATCCATTCCGACATCGAGCGCGGCTTCATCCGGGCGGAGCAGATGCGGTACGAAGACCTGGTCGCGCTCGGCAGCGAGGCAGCCGTGGCCTCGGCCGGCAAGGCGAACCTCAAGGGCAAGGACTATGTGGTCGAGGACGGCGACATCCTCAGTTTCCGCTTCAACGTCTAAAGGTGCCTGACCCCTTTTCGGCAAAAGGTGCCAGGCACCTTTTTGGGGAGTTATCCACAGGGGGCGCGGCGCATGATGGGGGACTGGCAGTCGTTCGGGCTGTTGTGGCTGCGCGCGCTGGCCGGACTGGGCATGGCCACGCACGGCTTCGCAAAGATCTTTGGGGGCGGGATGGCCCAGTTTGAGCAGGGCGTGGGGCAGATGGGGTTTCCGGTTCCCGCGCTCTTCGCCTGGGCCGCGGCGCTGTCCGAGTTCGCCGGGGCGATCTGCATGGCGGTCGGGCTCGGCACGCGGATCGCGGCGGGGTTCGTCGTCTGCACCATGAGCGTGGCGTTGTTCGTGGCGCATGCCAAGGACCCGTTCAGCACCAAGGAGATGGCCTACCTCTACTGGACGATCTCCGGGGCGGTGCTCTTCCTGGGTGGCGGCCGTTACACGCTCGGTCGGGCCCTGCGGCGCCGGTAGCGATGGCGCAGGACCATACGTTCGACATTGTCTCCAAGGCCGACCTGCAGGAGGTGCGCAACGCCGTCCAGCAGGCCCAGAAGGAAATCGCCACCCGCTTCGACTTCCGCGGCAGCAGCGCCAGCCTGACCTTTGAGGAGGGGACCGGCACCGCGAAGGTTTCCGGCGACCATGACGCGCAGTTGCGCAGCGTGATCGACGTGTTCGAGACGCGGCTGGCCAAGCGGAGCGTCCCGCCCCGGGTGTTCGCCTGGACGAGCCCCGAGCGGCTGCCCAGTGGTGGGATGAAGCAGCAGGCGACGCTGCAGCAGGGGCTCTCCGGCGAGCGCGTGAAGGCGATTGTCGCGGCGGTGAAGGCACTCGGACTCAAGGTGCAGGCACGGATCGAAGGCGACATGGTCCGGGTGAGCGGCCGGCAGCTGGATGACCTGCAGGCCGTGATCCAGGCGCTGAAAGGCAGGGACTTTGGACAACCGGTGCAGTTTGAGAACTACCGCTAGACCCTGCCGGCTCGGCCGCGCATCAGTCCTGGCCGCGG
>SBAZ01000064.1 GCA_005239935.1 Planctomycetales bacterium
GGTCTTTTCTCATCTTTGCGTGCGTTTCCTCGCCACAACGTGTGACTGGAATCGCGGAGTTGACCACCTTGCCGCAGCTTGGGCAGCCTCGACCCGGAGGGATGATACGGCCGTGGTTGGCGTTTTGACAAATCCCGCCTCTAATCATGTTCGCCACGATCCTAATCTGTGCATAGCATGGTGGAAACCCCATGTTGAACGAAACCGCGCTCCGCGCGGTAGCTGATTCGCCCACCGACTACTTGTGAGCCATGAAGGGCTCTGCGTCGGTCGCCTCGTGGCTTACGAGCCAGTCCGAGAATGAGAGCGGATAGCCCGCCTGAGTCGATTCGTATCGAAGGATGGACCCTCTCAGCCACCTCTCGCACCGCGTGCTCGATTGAGGAAGGTCGTGGAGGCTCCGTGGATATTGAGCAGTCCGCGCGTAGTGCTGCGCGAGCGATACCCGGAGCTCCTCGCCTCGTTGGACGCATTCGTTGAAAGCGTGCGCGAAGCTTTGTGTCCCGATGTAGATGCCAGTGACGCAGAAGAACGTCGTGAGGAGGGCCACGCGGAGGCGGCGCGACGATGGACCTGCAGCAACGAAGGCGCCCGCTGCGCCGCATGACAGAGCGGCGCCCAGGGCCCAGACGCTCCATCTGCCCTCTTCACCGACCCACATTCCGACGCCGAAGCTCACGATCACCAAGACGGTGATCAGGATCGGACGCCACTTCAAGGGTCGGTCCTCTCGCGTCACGTCGCACTCCTCTTGAAAAGTACGGCGTCCTCCTCGGACGGTCGTGCTGTCCAGGCAACGACCAAACCAAGGAGGACGCCATGGGACAGCTTCGAGACCGAATGGAAGCAGATTTGCGGCTTGCAGGGTACAGCCCGTCGACCCGGAAGATCTACCTCGGCTACGCGAGACTTTTCGCCAAGCACCACATGCGCTCGCCTGCCGAGATGGGCGAGGACGAGATCCGGCAGTACCTGCTGCACATGGTCGAAGAGAAGAAGATCTCGCGCGAAACCTACCGGCAGATCCGCGCGGCGCTCATCTTCCTCTACACCATCACGCTCAAGCGCGAGACCGAAGTCGACCACCTGCCGGTCCGGCGCAAGAAGCTGAAGCTCCCGGTGGTCTTGAGCGGCACCGAGGTGCAGTGCGTGCTCGACGCCGTTCGCAGCCCTAAGTACCGCGCGATCGTGATGGCTCAGTACGCGGGCGGGCTTCGCATCTCCGAGGCCTGCCGGCTCCGGCCCGAGGACATCGACTCCAAGCGAATGGTGATCCACGTCCGCGCGGGCAAGGGCGGCAAGGATCGGTACACGGTGCTCTCGGAGCGCTTCCTCGCGTACCTGCGCGACTACTACCGGAAGCACCGGCCCGACGGCTGGCTCTTCCCCGGCAAGACCGCGGAAGGCCATGCCTCGCCGGAGACCTCGCGGCGCGTCTTTCACGCCGCGATCGCGACGGCTGGCATCTCGAAGAAAATCACGCCGCACGTGCTGAGGCACTGCTTCGCGACGCACCTCCTCGAGAGCGGCGTCGACATCGCGGTCATCCAGGCGTTGCTCGGTCATGGGTCGATTCGCGCCACCGAGGTCTACACGCACATCAGCGTAGAGCACATCGGTCGGGTCAAGAGCCCGCTCGACCTCCTGGGAACACCGGCCGCGAAACCGCTCGGCTGATCGCGGGCGGACATCGTGGCCACCGAAGGCCGGCCTCGCTTCGAGGTCGCCGATGTGGTGCGTGCGCACGCGGACGACTACCGGCGTGCCCACCATCCGTCAGCGGGTCAGGAGGCGGTGCTGAAACACATCGCGGAATGTCGCACGGCCGCTCTGGGCGGTCATGTGGAGGAGTGTGACTCCTGCGGGCACCAGCGCATCTCGTACAACTCGTGCCGCGATCGACACTGCCCCAAGTGCCAGAACGCGGCGCGGGCCGAGTGGATCACCGAGCGACTCGCGCGCCTTCTGCCCATCCCGTATTTCCACGTCGTCTTCACCATACCCGACGAGCTCAACCCGCTCGCCCTCCGAAACAAGAAGGCCGTCTTTGACATCCTCTTCGGCGCCGCGTCGCAGACCCTGCTCACCATCGCCCGGGACGAGAAGCACCTCGGCGCGCAGGTCGGCTTCACCATGGTCCTCCACACCTGGGGCCAGAACTTGCTCTTCCACCCGCACGTCCACTGCGTCGTGACAGGCGGAGGGCTCTCCTCCGACGGGACGCGATGGATCGCAGCACCCGAGAAGTACCTCCTGCCGGTGAAGGTCCTCGCCAAGCTCTTCCGCGGAATGTTTCTCGCTGCACTCGACCGCGCCCACCAAGACGGCGAACTCGACCTCGCTGGCAGCACCGCCGAGCTGGTCGATCCCGAAACGTGGCGCCGCTTCAAGGACGGCCTCTACAAGAAAGACTGGGTCGTCTACGCCAAGCCGCCCTTCGGCGGGGCCGAGCAGGTCTTCAACTACCTCGGCCGCTACACCCATCGCATCGCGATCTCGAATCACAGGATCGTCAACTTCGCCGACGGGAAGGTGACCTTCTCGTGGAAAGACTACGCCGACGGCTGCCAGAAGAAGCTCATGACCCTCGACGCCGTCGAGTTTCTCCGGCGCTTCCTCCTGCACGTCCTTCCCCACGGCTTCGTCCGCATCCGCCACTACGGCCTATGCGCGTCGAGCAACGTGAACACCAAGCTCGTCGCCGCGCGTCGGCTACTCGAGCCCGACATCACGCCGCCAGCGCCCGAGGCCACGAACGCCGAACCGAAACCGTGGTGGGAGCGCTTTCTCGAGCAGACCGGCGTCGATGTGATGGCCTGTCCCTGCTGCAAGACGGGGCGCATGCAGCGGCTGCGGTCGCTCTCGGCCCTGGAGATCCACATGGTCGTCGAGGGCATCGCCGCCGCGGGGATAGACACGTCATGATCCGATCGAGTCGATCGAACCAACGCCTGCGACGATCCGACTGTGCTTCGGCTGGCACCCGTCTGCGCGCAGTCCCGATCTTGTCTTCCGAGCGCTTCCCTGAGCTCGCCGAACTGAACCTGCTCGGCGACCACGGCCACACCTCGAGGTCTATCCCATCGCTCGCGCCTCGGCTTGTGGACCCCCTCGGGACCTCATCAGACCGACTGAAATCCCCATAGACCGAAGCCGTGCCCGCGGGTTTCGTTCAACGGGCAAGTTGCGGGCATGCGCTTCGCGACGCTCGCAACCCGCTATGAGAGTTAAAGCCCTCATAGCGTTCCCGATACATGCGCAAGACACGCTCGACCTCCGTCACGGGAGCACGCTTGGGCGACGGCTCCTTGCGTCGA
>SBAZ01000001.1 GCA_005239935.1 Planctomycetales bacterium
ACCGCCCTGACATCGCCGAGCGCTTTGAGCTATTTCTGGGCGGCATGGAAGTGGCCAATGCCTACTCCGAGCTCAACGACCCCGTCGAGCAGCGCCGCCGCTTCGAGGCGCAGGTGAAGGGCAAGACCGCGAAGCGTGTCGATGACTCGTTCGTGGACGCGCTGGAGTACGGCATGCCGCCGGCCGGCGGGCTGGGGGTCGGTGTCGACCGGCTGCTCATGGTGTTGATGGACCAGCCGTCTATCAAGGACGTGATCCTGTTCCCGCTGCTCAAGCCGGACGCCGGGCGCTGATGCGCTACGAACTCTGGCTCGCGCTGCGGTTTCTCTTCGCCAAGCGGCGGGAGCGGTTCATCTCGCTGGTCGCCGCACTCGCCGTGGGCGGCGTGGCGCTGGGGGTGGCCGCCCTGATCGTGGTCCTGGCGGTGATGACCGGTTTTGACCACGACCTCACGGAAAAACTGGTGAGCGTCAACGCGCACCTCGTCGTGGAGGGCCCGCAAGGCGTCGTGCCGAGCGACACGATCCTGCGCGACATCAGCGCCGCGGACCACGTCGTCGGGGTGACCCCGTTTGTCGCCGGCCAGGCGATCCTGCGCACGACGGAGAAGGCCTTCGGGGTGCTCGTGCGGGGCGTGGATCTCGAGCGGGACCGGCGCGCGAGTCGGCTGACCGAGTCCGTGGTGCTCGGACGCATGCCCCAAGACGAGGACGAGTGCCTGATCGGCACCGAGATGAGCCTGTCGCTGGGCGCGAAGGTGGGCGATGAGCTCACGCTGCTGAGCCCGGCGGACGGCAAGGAGCACGAGCTGAGGATCAGCGGACTGTTCCGGTCTGGCATGTACGAGTACGATGTCAACCTGGTCGCCGTGCCGCTCGCACGCGCCCAGCAGCTGTACCGGTTGACGGACGTCGTGACGGGCCTGGCGGTGCGCGTGGACGAGATGGGGCACGTGCCGGCCGTGCGCGACGCGCTCGAGGCGCGGCTCGGGCCGATGCTGACCGTGAAGACCTGGATCGATCTCAACCCGGCGCTCTTCGCCGCGCTGCACGTCGAGAAAGTCGTGATGTTCGTGATCCTCTCGCTGATCGTGGTCGTGGCGGCGCTGAACATCGTCGCCATGCTCATCATGATCGTGATGGAGAAGACCAAGGACATCGGGATCTTGCGCGCGCTGGGCGCGACGCCAGGCGGTGTGGCACGGCTGTTCCTCCTGCAGGGCTTCACGGTCGGCGTCATCGGCATCGGGCTGGGGCTGGCCGGCGGGCTGGCGCTGGCGGCGAACCTGAATCCGTTTGCCGGGTGGCTCGAACGCGAATTCGGGATCTCGGTGTTCCCGCCGACGGTCTATTACCTGGACCGGATCCCTGCGCAGGTGCAGGGCCCGGACGTGGCCGCCGTGGGGGGCGCGGCCCTGGTCTTGACGCTGCTGGCCGGCACCTACGCCGCGGTGCGCGCCGCGCGCCTCGCGCCGGTCGACGCGCTGCGCTACGAGTAGGCCGCCGCGCGATGCTGGAGGCGAAGCAGGTCACGAAGGTCTACCGCACCGGCGCCGGATGCCTGACGGTGCTGGACCGCGTGAGTCTGCGCGTGGAGCCGGGCGCCTCGGTGGCGATCACCGGCCCGTCCGGGGCAGGCAAGTCCACGCTACTGCACCTGCTGGGAGGGTTGGATTTGCCGACCTCGGGCGAGGTCGCCTGGGACGGCGTCTCGCTGGGCCGGATGGGCGAGCGGCAGCGGTGCGCGTTTCGCAACAGGACGGTGGGCATCGTGTTCCAGTTTTATCACTTGCTCCCGGAGCTCACGGCGGAGGAGAATGTCCTGCTTCCGGCTCGGGTCGGCGGGCAGGGAGGCGGACGACGCCTCCATGAACGGGCCCGCGCGTGCCTGGATCAGGTGGGTCTGAGCCGGCGCGGGGGACATAAGCCGAGCCAGCTCTCCGGCGGCGAACAGCAGCGGGTGGCCATCGCGCGCGCCGTGTTCAACGACCCGCAGGTGCTCCTGTGCGATGAGCCGACCGGGAACCTGGACTCCGCGACCGGTGCCGCGGTGACGGAGCTGCTCTTCGCCTTGCAGCGGCAGCGCCGCGTGAGTCTGGTGCTCGTGACCCATGAAGCCGACCTGGCGCGGCAGGCGGAGCGGACGATTCTGTTGCGTGACGGACGCATTGTCGAGGACGGCGCGTCCCGGACGACGCGAGGACGCGAGGCCCAACGGGAGGGCGTGAGGTGAAAGTCTACCTGAACGGCACATTCGTGGAGCGGTCGCACGCGACCGTGTCCGTGTTCGACCACGGGCTCCTCTACGGCGACGGGGTCTTCGAGGGCATTCGCTCATACGACGGCCTCGTGTTCAAGCTCCGCGAGCACGTGGACCGGCTCTTCGAGTCCGCCCACACGATCATGTTGAAGATCCCGCTCAGCAAACTGCAGCTCATCGAGGCGGTGAAGCAGAGCCTGCGGGTGAATCGGCTCACGGACGCCTACATCCGGCTCGTCGTGACGCGGGGCGAAGGCGACCTGGGGCTGGATCCGCGTAAGTGCGTGCAGCCGACCGTGTTCATCATCGCGGACCGCATCGAACTCTACCCGAAGCAGCTCTACGAGCGCGGGCTGAAATTGATCACGGTGGCGACGCAGCGCAACGTGCCGGAAGCGCTGAATCCCCAGATCAAATCCCTGAACTACCTGAACAACATCCTGGCCAAGATCGAGGCCGTCAACGCTGGGTTCGAGGAAGCCATCATGCTCTCGCACTCCGGCTACGTTACGGAGTGCACCGGTGAAAACCTCTTCCTCGTGCGGGGCCGCCGGCTGCTGACCCCGCCGCCCTACATCGGGGTGCTGCGCGGCATCACCCGGCAGGCCGTGATGGACCTGGGGAACAGCCAGCGGCTCGAGGTGCGCGAGGATCTGCTGACGCGCCATGATCTCTTCAACGCGGAGGAGGTCTTCTTGACCGGGACGGCCGCGGAGATCGTGCCGGTGGTCGAAATCGACGGCCGGGTGATCGGCAGCGGCAGACCTGGGCCAGTGACCAAACGCCTCCAGCAGGCGTTTCGGAAGCTCACCAGGGACTCCAAGCACGGCGTCAAGTACTGACCGCCAGGCGTATCGAGCACGCGTGAGGATGCACTCAACTCCAATGCACGGAAGAGGTTGCGAGCGGCATGCCTTCCGGGGGCGGCTGGCAGGGAATTGACAGACCTGGTAGACTGGTAGACGGGTGACGAGCGATGCTGTGTGAGCTATGCAAACAATCCCAGGCGACGGTCCACTTGACGGAAATCGTCAACGAGCAGATGAGCGAGCTGCATCTGTGCGAGACCTGCGCCAACCAGAAGGGCTCCCAGGTGGAGAGCCACTTCGGCCTGTCCGACTTGCTCTCAGGCCTGGCGGATTTCGGCAAGACCCCGGAGTCGGAGGAGGTGGGCGGCAAGGCCTGTCTGAACTGCGGGATGACCTACGACGACTTCCGCAAGGTCGGGCGCCTGGGTTGCGCCCAGTGCTACGGCGCCTTCAAGCGGAGCCTGACGAACTTGCTCAAGCGCATCCATGGCTCGCCGATCCACCTGGGCAAGTCGCCAGCCCGACTGGTGAAGTCCACCCCGAAGAGCAAGTCGGAGCTCCAGGAGCTGAAGCGGAAATTGGAGAAGGCGATTGACGAGGAGGAATTCGAGCAGGCCGCGCAGCTGCGCGACCAGATCCGCCGGATGGAACAGCACGAGCAGGCCGGCAAGAAGAAGGCACCGTAATGGCCAAGGAACTTGACGGACTGTTGCGACAACCCAGCGAATGGCTGCGCGGCGTCGGCCCGCATGCGGAGATCGTCGTGTCGAGTCGCATCCGGCTGGCGCGCAACCTCGACGCCGCGCCCTTCAGCACCCGGGCGACCGAAGAGTCGCAGGGCAAGGTCCTGGAGATTGTGCGCCCGGCCCTCGAGAAGACCCGGACGCTGAAGAAGCCGCTCTTCGTTGAGATCGGTGATCTCAACGAGGTGGACCGCCAGTTCCTCGTCGAGCGCCACCTGGTCAGCCGCGAGCACGTGGTGCAGGCCGACCACAAGGCGGTGGCCATCGGCCCGGGCGAGGTCGTCAGCGTCATGGTCAATGAGGAGGACCACCTGCGCATCCAGGTGATGCAGTCCGGCTTCAACCTGCGCGACGGCTGGGCGCTGATCGACGATCTGGACGACGAGTTGTCGGAAACGATCCCCTTCGCCTACTCCACGGATTGGGGATACCTGACGTGTTGCCCGACGAACACGGGCACCGGCATGCGCGCCTCGGTCATGGCGCACCTGCCCGCCCTCGTCATCACCAAGCAGATCAACAAGGTGCTGCACACGATCACGAAACTCGGGTTGACCTCGCGCGGGCTCTATGGCGAGGGGACCGAGGCCTCAGGAAACTTCTTCCAGATTTCGAACCAGGTGGCGCTCGGCCGCACCGAGGACGAGCTCATCGAGAACATCGAGCGGATCCTCAAGCAGGTCATCGAGCACGAGCAGGCGGCGCGTGGGACCCTCATGTCGAACAGCCGCACCCAGCTGGAAGACCGCGTGTGGCGCGCGTTCGGGATCCTGGAGCACGCGCGGACGATGAGCTCGAGCGAGGCGAATGACCTGCTCTCCATGGCGCGCCTGGGAGCGGACCTGGGCCTCATGAACGGTCTGGACCGCGTGGCGATCAACGAACTCTTTCTCTTCTCGCAACCCGCCCACCTGCAGAAGGCCGAGGGGAAGGTCCTCTCGGCCAGGGAGCGGGACGCAAAGCGCGCCGAGCTCATCCGCGAGCGGCTCGGCCGGGCACCTGGCAAGCACTAGGGAGGACCACAGCGATGTTCAACAAGTTTACGGAGCGCGCGCGCAAGGTGATTCTCCTCGCCAAGGAGGAGGCCAAGCGCTTCAACCACGACTACATCGGGACCGAGCATATTCTGCTGGGCCTGATCCGTGAAGGCGAGGGCGTGGCAGCCGCCGTGCTGCAGAAGCTCGGCCTCTCGCCGGAGAAGATTCGGCTGGAGGTCGAGAAGCTCGTGCAGAGCGGGCCGAGCACGATGGTGTCGGGCGACATCCCCTTCACGCCGAAGGCGAAGAAGGTCATCGAGCTCGCGATGGAGGAGGCCCGCAGCCTTGGGCACAACTACATCGGCACCGAGCACTTGCTCCTGGGCCTGATCCGCGAGGGCGAGGGGGTGGCCTCGCAGGTCCTCATGAACCTCGGACTGGACCTCAACCGCGTCCGCAACGAGGTGATCACGCTCCTGGGCTCCTCGAGCCCGGCGCCGACCGGGACCCCCGCGGCCGGCGGACGGACGAAGACACCGGCCCTGGATGCGTTCGGCCGCGACCTGACGCAGCTGGCGCGGGAAGGGAAGCTGGACCCGGTCATCGGGCGCGCGGATGAGATCGAGCGCGTCATCCAGATCCTCGCGCGGCGCACGAAGAACAACCCGGTGCTGCTCGGGGAGGCCGGCGTGGGCAAGACCGCCATCGTCGAGGGTCTGGCGCAGAAGGTCGTCAAGAACGACGTGCCGGAGATCCTGCGCGACAAGCGGGTCATCATCCTCGACCTCGCCCTCATGGTCGCCGGGACCAAGTACCGCGGCCAGTTCGAGGAGCGCATCAAGGCGGTCATGGACGAGATCCGCCGCTCGGAAAACGTCATCCTCTTCATTGACGAGCTCCACACCCTCGTGGGGGCGGGCTCGGCCGAGGGCGCCATTGACGCCTCGAACATCCTCAAACCTGCCCTCTCGCGCGGCGAGATCCAGTGCATCGGCGCGACGACCCTGGATGAGTACCGCAAGTATATCGAGAAGGACGCGGCCCTCGAGCGGCGCTTCCAGACCATCCTCGTCGAGCCGCCCTCGATCCAGGAGACGGTGGAGATCCTCAAAGGGCTGCGCGACAAGTATGAGGCGCACCACCGCGTGAAGTACCTCGATGAGGCGCTCGAGGCGGCGGCCAAGCTCGCCGAACGCTACATCGCCGGCCGGTTCCTGCCAGACAAGGCGGTCGACCTGATTGACGAGGTGGGCTCGCGCGCGCGGCTCTCCGTGCTGACCGTCCCACCAGAAATCAAGGACCTCGAGGAGAAAATCGAGAAGATCCGCAAGGAGAAAGAATCCTCGATCAAGGGCCAGGACTTCGAGCTGGCGGCGTCCTTGCGCGACCAGGAGCGCGAGGCCAAGGAAGCGCTGGAGAAAGTCAAGGGCGAGTGGAAGAGGACCAAGGGCGAGGCCATGCCCATCATCACGGCGGAGGACATCGCCCTCATCGTCTCGAAGTGGACGGGTATTCCGCTCGTGCGGCTCGAGGAAAAGGAGACCGAGCGGCTCCTGAAGATGGAGGGGGAGCTGCACAAGCGCATTGTCGGGCAGGAGGAAGCCATCAGTGCCATCGCGCGCGCCGTCCGCCGGTCGCGCTCCGGCCTCAAGGACCCGCGCCGGCCCATCGGGTCGTTCGTCTTCCTTGGGCCCACCGGTGTGGGAAAGACGCTGCTCGCGCGCGCACTGGCCGAGTTCATGTTCGGGGATGAGGAAGCCCTCATCCAGGTGGACATGTCCGAATACATGGAGAAGTTCAACGTCTCGCGGCTCGTCGGGGCGCCCCCCGGCTACGTCGGCTATGAGGAAGGCGGCCAGCTGACCGAGCGCGTGCGCCGCCGGCCCTACTCGGTCATCCTGCTCGATGAGATTGAGAAGGCGCACCCGGACGTGTTCAACATTCTCCTGCAGGTGCTGGAAGATGGGCGGCTTACCGACAGTTTCGGCCGCAAGGTGGACTTCCGGAACACCATTCTCATCATGACCTCGAACCTGGGGGCCGAGACGATCAAGAAGCAGGGCAGCCTGGGGTTCGTGAAGACGAGCGAGGCGATCACGTTCGAGAAAATGCGGGAGCAGCTGCTGGACGAGGTCAAGCGGACCTTCAAGCCGGAGTTCCTCAACCGCATCGACGAGGTGGTGGTCTTCCACCCGCTCTCGAAGGAGAACCTGATCTCCATTGTGGACATGGAGCTGCATCAGGTGCAGGAGCGACTGCGCGAGCAGGAGCTGCTCATCACCCTCGATGCGAGCGCCAAGGAGTTCCTCCTCGAGAAGGGCTTCGATCCCGTGTACGGCGCGCGGCCGTTGCGGCGGGTGATCCAGCGTTTCGTGGAAGACCCTCTGGCGGAGGAAGTGATCGCGAAGCGGATCAAGCCCGGGGTGACGCTGCGCGTCATCCGGAAGGGCGATGCGCTGGCGTTTGAGGAAGCCGCCACGCAGCCGGCGTCCGTGGACCCCTCATCGTCTTGAAGCGCCGGCCTGCGACCACAGTTCCTCCGCTTCGCCGCTGCGACTGGCAGGTGATGGGATGATCGCCTCGCTCAAGCCCCCCCTCATGGAGACCGCGGCGGCGGCCGGCCGCTGGGCCGTGGACCTCTTCGAGTACGCCGGCGGGCTCGGGCTGTTATTTGTCCAGAGCGTCGGCAAGGGCTTCATGCGGCCACTGCGCCTCCCGAGCGTGATCTACGAGCTGTGGAAGATCGGCGTGCAGTCCTGGTTCATCATCACGGTCACCTCGCTCTTCATCGGCATGGTGTTGGCCTTCCAGAGCGCCTACCAGATGCAGCGCCTGGCCGCGGAGATGTACATCGCGGGCCTCGTGTCGCTCTCCATTGTCCGCGAGATCGGGCCCGTGATTACGGCCCTGATTGTGGCGGGCCGCTCGGGGTCGGCGATCGCGGCTGAGCTGGGCACGATGAAGGTCACGGAGCAGATTGACGCGCTGCAGACGCTCGCGGCGGATCCGGTGCGACACCTCGTGGTGCCGCGGTTCGTGGCGATGATCGTCGCCCTGCCGATACTGACGCTGTTGGCCGACGCCATGGGCATCTTCGGCGGGTTTCTCATCGGCACGCTCAAGCTCGGCATCCTGCCGAGTCTCTACTGGAAGATGACCTACCTGCCGCTGGTCTACAAGGACCTCTCCTCAGGCCTGATCAAGGCCTTCGTCTTCGGCATGATCATCTGCGTGGTCAGCTGTTTTGAGGGGCTGCGCGCCGCCGGCGGCGCCGAGGGGGTCGGCCGGGCGACCACGGTGGCGGTCGTGGGGTCGTTCATCCTCATCATCGGCGCGGACCTGATCTTCACGGCGCTGTTCTATTTCATCTGGCGCTGACGCATGATCCAGATCCGCGACCTGTCGAAGGCGTTCAATGGGACACCCGTCCTCCGGCATGTGACGCTGGCGATCAAGGCGGGCGAGACCATGGTCGTGATGGGACGCTCGGGGTGCGGCAAGTCCGTGCTCCTGAAGCATCTGATCGGCCTGCTGAAGCCCGATGCCGGTTCCGTGCACGTGGACGGCATCGACATTACACAGCTCTCCGGGCGCTCGTTGGACAAACTGCGCATGAAGTTCGGCATGCTCTTCCAGAGTGCGGCGCTGTTCGACTCGATGAGCGTGGGCGAGAATGTCGGCTTCGCGCTGCGTGAGCACACGACGATGTCCCCGGGGGCGATCCGCAAGCGCGTGCAGGAATGCTTGGAAATGGTCGGCCTGAAGGGCATCGAAGCGCTCGCGCCGTCTGAGCTTTCCGGCGGCATGCGCAAGCGGGTCGGGCTGGCCCGCGCGCTTGCCATGCACCCCGAGATCATCCTCTATGACGAGCCGACCACCGGCATTGACCCGGTCATGGCGGACGTGATCAACCGCCTCATCGTCGCGCTGCGGGACCAGTTGAAGGTCACGTCGGTGGTCGTCACCCACGACATGTCCAGCGCCTACAAGGTAGCGGACCGGATGGCCATGCTCTACAATGGGAGCATTCTTCAGGTGGGGACTCCCGAGGAGATCCGGCGGTCGGCGAACCCCGCGGTGCAGCAGTTCATCCGCGGGGAGGCCGAGGGGCCCATCCAGGAAGGGCTCCCTGACCCCAACGCCTTCTCCCGCTTGGCATTAGGGGTATCGGCCGCTCGCGGGAAGCCGCGGTAGGAACACCATGGCACAACGCTGGACGCTGGAGGTCAAGGTCGGCGCTTTCATTGTCGCCGGGCTGACCCTGTTCGTGCTCTTCATGTTCATGATCGGGGACTTCTCGACGCTCTTCCGCCCCGGATACCAGCTGCGCGTGCTCTTCCCCACCGCCAACGGGATCACCGAGGGCTCGCCCGTGCAGTATGCCGGGGTGGAGGTGGGCAAGGTGCAGGGCGTCGCGGTCGTCTACCCTGACGGCAGCTCGGTGCCGCAGGTCGAACTGCGGGTGAAGATTCCCTCGGATATCCAGGTGCGCAGCGACGACGAGGCCGCGATCAGCACGTTCGGCCTCCTGGGAGAGAAGTATCTGGAAATCAGCCCGGGCCCGGGCCAGGGCGAGCCGCTGTCGCCGGACGGCCGACTGAGCGGCAAGCCCCCGGTCTCCACGGAAGATGTGATCGAGCGCTCGTCGGATGTGCTCCATGAGCTCAAGCAGACCCTCCAAGGCATCAACAACCTGGTCGGCAGTCCCGAGGCGCGCGTGTTCCTGCAGGAGACGCTCCAGGAGGGGCGCGACGCCACGCGGCAGTGGCGGGTGCTCGGGGAGCGGTTGAACATGGCGATGCTCTATGCGGAGTCCGGCGAGGGCAACCTCGGCAAACTGCTGTATGACGATGACCTGTACCAGCGCATGGAGCTCTTCGTCGAGGATCTGCGCGAACACCCCTGGAAGCTCATCGTCCGGCCGAAGTCGAAGAAGCCGAAGACCGACGTGCAGTAGCCAGTGGTCAGTGGCCAGTGAACAATGGCCAGTGACGTGCCGCAGCACTCACGTGGCAGCCCGAGATCAACCCGGGCACTGACCACCGGGCACTGACCACCGACCACTGAGTCCGCGGACTCAGCATGCCTAAGCTCAAGGGCAAAACCTCCAAGACCCTCTTCGTCTGCCAGGAATGCGGCCAGCAGTCCGTGAAGTGGCTGGGACGCTGCCCCGGCTGCGAAGCCTGGAACACCCTCGTGGAGGAGGTGGTCGAGCCGTTCAACTCCTCCGTGGAGCGCGCGGCGGAGCACATCGCGCCGACGCCGCTCTCGGAGGTGGCACTGGAGGACACGCCACGCACGCCGACCGGGCTCGGCGAGCTCGATCGCGTGCTGGGCGGCGGCCTGGTGCCAGGCTCGGTGACGCTCGTCGGTGGGGAGCCGGGCATCGGGAAGTCCACACTTCTCTTGAGCGCGGCGGGGCGGCTCGCGGAGTCCGGCCGCACGGTGCTGTATGTCACAGGTGAGGAGTCGCTGCGCCAGACGAAACTGCGGGCGACGCGCCTCGGGCTCAGCGGCTCCCGCGTGTCCCTGCTGGCGCACACCGGGCTCGAGGCCATCGTCGAGGCGATTCGGCAGGCGCGTCCCGATGCGGTGATTGTCGACTCCGTGCAGGTGATCGAGACCGCAGACTTGACGTCCGCCCCGGGCTCGGTCGCCCAGGTGCGCGCCTGCGCCCATGCGCTCACGCGGCTCACGAAGGAGACGCACGGCGCCCTGTTTCTCGTCGGCCACGTGACCAAAGAGGGTTACCTGGCGGGTCCGAAGGTGCTGGAGCACCTTGTGGACACGGTGCTGCATTTCGATGGGGAACCGGCCAGCGGGTTCCGGCTGCTGCGCTCGACCAAGAACCGGTTCGGGGCGACGCACGAGCTGGGCGTCTTTCACATGACCGCCGAGGGGTTGGTGGAGGTGTCCAATCCCTCAGAGTTGTTCTTGAGCGACCGCACCGATCCCCAGCCAGGGACGATGGTCACCGTGACGCTCGAGGGCAGCCGCCCGCTGCTCGTGGAGGTGCAAGCGCTCACGAGCCCTGCCGGGATCGGGCTGCCGCGCCGCCGCACGACCGGGGTGGACTTCAACCGGCTCTCCATGCTCCTGGCGGTGCTGGAGCGGCGTGTGGGGCTGCAGGCGTTAGCCCAGCAGGACGTCTTCGTGTCGTCGCTCGGGGGCGTGCAGCTCCTCGAGCCGGGCGCCGACCTGGGGGTCGCGCTGGCGATCGCGTCCAGCGTCAAGGAGCGGCCCACCCAGCGGCGCGACGCGGCCGTCGGCGAAGTCGGCTTGACCGGCGAGGTGCGGCCGGTCGGCAATCTGTTGCAGCGCCTCCATGAAGCACGGCGGCTGGGATTCGAGCGGTGCTTCGTCGCGGCGCAGCGGGCACCACTTGCGGTGGAGGGGTTGGACATCATCGCCGTGCGGCACCTGCGGGAGGCGGTGCAGCGGGCCATCGGGTAACGGGAGAGGCGTGCCATCATCCATCATCGGGCGTCAACGCTCATCGAGGTGCGGGATGGACTTGCGATACGTGCGGGTGGGGTTCGTGATCATCAGCGCGCTCCTGGGTTCTCAGCTCATCGGGCAGGCCAGCGGCCTGGCCTGGTGGGCGCGGTCGCTCGTCGGCGCGGGGGCGGGGACCGTGCTCGTGTTGGTCGAGGCGGTCTTGCACCGCGTCGGACGGGTCTCGGTGCGCGGGTTCTCGGCGGCGGTCTTCGGGTTGCTCTTCGGGCTGATCATGGCGAAGCTGGTCTCGGACGCCATCGGCCTGATTCCGTTCGATATCGGCACCCAGGCGATCCTCCGAGTGGTGATGACCTGGGCGTTCTGCTACCTGGGGATGGCGATGGCCCTGCGCGGCCGCGACGAGTTCAGCGTGATCATTCCCTATGTGCGCCTGTCGCGGCGCGATCGCGGGGAAGAATTATGTGTCGTGGACACGAGCTCGATTATTGACGGACGGATCCTTGATCTGTGCAAGGCGCGGTTCATCGAAGGACGGCTCATTGTGCCACGGTTCGTGCTCAGGGAGCTCCAGGCGGTGGCCGACAGCACGGATCCGATCAAGCGGAGCCGCGGCCGCCGGGGCCTTGAGGTGCTGAGTCAACTGCGCCAGATGCCGACGGTGGACGTGCGCGTGCACGAGGAAGAGCTACCCGGCATCGCGGAAGCCGATGCCAAGCTCGTGAAGCTCGCGCAGCTCCTGGGCACACGCGTCATCACGAACGACTACAACTTGAACAAGGTGGCCGAGCTGCAGGACGTGCCGGTCCTCAACGTCAATGAACTCGCGCAGGCGCTGCGCCCCGTCGTGCTGCCGGGCGAGTCGCTCGAGGTGAAGCCCATCAAGGAAGGCAAGGAGTATAACCAGGCCGTGGCCTATCTCGATGATGGCACGATGGTCGTGGTGGAGAGCGGCCGGTCCCTGATCGGTCAGACGGTGCGCGGGCTGGTGACCAGTGTGCTGCAGACGTCGGCGGGCCGCATGGTGTTCCTGCGGCCCGAAGGGGTGGCGGCCAAGAAGTAGATGAGCGTTGTCGCCATCGTGCCGGCCGCCGGGGCCGGGAGACGCTTCGGGCGGGGGACGCCCAAGGCGTTCGTGCGCCTGCAGGGCAAGCCGCTCCTTGCCCACACACTGCGGGTTCTGCAGGAGAGCCCTTCGGTGCGCTGGATCGTGCCGGTGGTGCGCCCCGAGGATCTCGGGCGCGTGCGCGCGCTGCTGCAGCGCTACCACATCACGAAGGCGCTGCCGCCCTGCGCCGGCGGGCCCTCGCGCGAGGCTTCCGTGGCGCGCGGCGTGGCCGCCGCGCCCCGCGGCGCGCGATTCGTCCTGGTGCATGACGGGGCGCGCCCCTGCGCCACGCCGCGGCTCGTGGAAGCGACCATCCGCGCGGCGCGCCGCGAGGGGGCGGTCGCGTGCGCGCTGCCGGCCTCGGTGACAGTCAAGACCGCCAGCCGGGCCGGCCGGGTCCTCAAGACGCTGGATCGCAGCCGGCTCTGGTTTCTCCAAACACCGCAGGTCTTCCGGCGCGCGTGGTTCGAGCAGGCCTTGCGGCGCGGGCAGGGCCGCCTGGCGGCGTTCCCGGATGATGCCGCCGTCGTCGAGGCCGCGGGCCGGCCGGTGCGGTTGGTCGCCGGCGACCCCGTGAACATCAAAGTCACGACGCCGGAGGATGTGGTCATGGCGGCCGCGGTCCTCACGCGGCGCAACGGGCATGGGCGGCGATGAGAATCGGGATCGGCTACGACATCCATCGATTCGACGGCAGGCGGCCGCTGAAGGTCGGCGGCATCCGCATCCCTTCGGCGCGCGGTCTGGCGGGCCATTCCGATGCCGATGTCCTCCTGCATGCGCTGGCCGACGCGCTCTTCGGCGCGGTCGGGGCTCCCGATCTGGGCGAACAGTTTCCTTCCTCCCAAGCGCGGTGGCGCAACGCGGACAGTCGCCGTTTCATCGAAGCGGCCATGCGGCGGGTGCGTCGAGGCGGCTGGACGGTCGGGAATGTGGACGCGACCGTCATTGCGGATGCGCCCCGGCTGACCGGACAGAAGCGGCGCATCGTGGCGAGCATCAGCCGGCTGCTGGGGGTGGCTACCGGGTGCGTGTCGGTCAAGGCCAAGACGACCGAAGGGTTTGCCCCGGGCAAGGCCGGCATGGCCGCGCAAGCCGTGGTGCTGCTCGTCCCTCGGGGACGCACGCGGTGAGCGAGGTGGGGGTCACGATCGGCTGGATCGCGGCCGCCCTTCTCGTGCTGGGCATGGCGGTGCGCATCGGGTTCGAGGCCGAGGTCAGGGCCTGCTTCGAACGCGACCCGGCCGCGCGCAACACCGTCGAAGTGCTGCTCACCTATCCAGGGCTGCACGCGCTCGTGTTCCATCGCCTGGCGCATCCGCTCCAGCTGATCGGGATTCCGATCCTCCCGCGGCTGGTCATGCACGTGGCCCGTGTCCTGACGGGCATTGAAATCCATCCGGGCGCGCGCATCGGCCGCGGCGTCTTCATCGACCACGGCACGGGACTCGTCATCGGCGAGACCGCAGTGCTGGGTGACAATGTCACGCTCTTCCAGGGGGTCACGCTCGGGGGCACCGGGAAGGAGCGCGGCAAGCGCCATCCCACACTGGAACGCAATGTGGTCGTCGGTGCAGGGGCGAAAGTGCTCGGCAGCATCACCATCGGGGAGAACTCCATCATCGGCGCCAATGCCGTGGTGGTACGGGACGTGCCGCCGCACTCGACCGTCGTGGGCGTCCCGGGCCGCATCGCCAAGATCAAGGACAAGCACTTCCAGGGCATCAACCTGGACCATACCCATCTGCCGGACCCGCTCACCGAGCGCCTCGAGCGGCTCCAGCACGAGATCGACGCGATCGAATCGCACCTTAAAGAGCACCGCAAGTCCCAAAGTCCCTCGCCGTGACTCTCCGCCTGCACAACACGCTCACCCGCCGTCTTGACGAGTTTCGTCCCCTCGACCCGGGCGGCAAGCGCGTCGGCATCTATGTCTGTGGTCCGACGGTGTACGACGTCCCGCACATCGGCCATGCCCGCAGCGCCTACATCTTCGACGTGCTGCGCCGATACTTAGCCTTCAAAGGCTTCACCGTGACATTCGTCCGCAACGTGACCGACGTGGACGACAAGATCATCGACAAAGCCCGCCAGGAGGGCGGCACGGATCTCAAGGCCGCCTGCCGAGCGGTCACCGAGCGGTCCCTCAAGGCCTATCACGAAGCGTTGGACCGACTCGGCATCCAGCAGCCCGATGTCGAGCCCAAAGCCACCGAGCGCGTCGTGCCGGACATGACCGACTTCATTTCCAAACTGCTCATGCAGGGCGCGGCGTATGAGGCCGGCGGCGACGTGTACTTCGCGGTCCGCAAAAGCGAGGGCTACGGGCGGCTCTCGAACCGCACGCTCGACGACTTGCAGGCCGGGGCGCGCGTCGAGCCTGGCGAGCACAAGCAGGACCCGCTCGACTTCGCCCTCTGGAAGGCCGCCAAGCCCGAGGAGCCGTCCTGGAAGAGCCCGTGGGGATTGGGCCGGCCCGGCTGGCACATTGAATGCACCGTCATGAGCACCAAGGAACTTGGAGACGCCTTCGACATCCACGGGGGCGGTGTCGACCTGGTCTTCCCACACCATGAGAACGAAATCGCCCAGGCCCGCGGCGCGGGCAAGCCGTTCGCGACGTACTGGGTCCACAACGGCCTGCTGACTGTGAACGGCGAGAAGATGTCCAAGTCGCTTGGCAACTTCGTCACCGTTGAGGAGGCCCTTGCGGCCTGCGGGGGAGAGCCAGATGTGCTGAAGGTATTTTTCCTCGGTACACACTACCGCAGCCCGATTGATTACAGCGCAACGAATCTGCAAGCCGCGTCAGGTCGCTACCGCCGCATGGTCCATTTTTTCCATCGGGTCATGAATACGGAGCTTCCAACCGAGTCCGGTGAAGCAGTGACGCCAGCCGATATCCTTGATCAGCAGGATCGCTTTCTCAGTGCCATGGATGATGATCTCAACACGCCAAAAGCGCTGGCCGCATTGGACGGCCTCGTCACGGCGGGCTATGCCTCATCAGACTCCGTGCACCGATTCATTGCCTCGAGGTCCATGCGGACGCTTGGCGAGACGCTCGGGTTGTTTACGGGGCTCAAGGGATGGCGACTCAGTCCTGAGCAACAGCAATTATTGCGCAAGCGTGAGGAGGCTAGGCAGCGTCGGAATTTCGCAGAGGCGGACAAGATCCGAACCGATTTTGCCGCCCAGGGCCTGCTGATTGAGGACACGCCAGAAGGTTGGGTGGTCTTGCCGAAGCGATGAGGCGCGGCCTCTTCCTGACACTAGACGGCCCGGAAGGGTCGGGCAAGTCCACGCAGGCGAGACGGCTGGTCGGGTGGTTGCGGCGGCACGGCGTATCGGCGGAGTTCGTCCGCGATCCCGGCTCGACGGCGCTGGGCCGGGCGCTGCGCCGGGTACTCTTGGCCTCGCGCGAGCCACTGGACCCGCTCACGGAAGCCGCGTTGTTCATCGGCGGCCGGGTGCGGCTCGTGGAGGAGCGCATCGTACCCGCACTCCGGCGCGGCCGCGTGGTCGTCTGCGACCGGTACCATGACGCGACCGTGGCGTATCAGGGGTATGCCGGCGGGCTCGACGTGCCGTGGCTGGACCGGTGGGGACGGGAGGCGATCGGCGGCGTCATGCCGGCCTTCACGCTGCTGCTGGACATCCCCACGAGGCAAGGGTTTGCCCGACTGCGCCGCGCGCGGGACCGCATGGAGCGCAAGCGGCTCGCGTTCCATCGTCGGGTGCGCGCAGGCTATCTGGCGATCGCGCGGCGGGATCCGGGCCGCATTGTAGTCGTCGATGCCACCCGGCCGGCGGACCAGGTGCAGCGCCGGCTGCGCGCCAAGGTGGCGGCGCGTCTGTTGAGGGAACGGCGATGAGCTGGAATAACATCAAGGGCCAGGAGTTCGCCGTCCGTCTCTTCCGCGCCCACCTCAAGGGGGGGTGCGTGCCCAATGCGTATCTCCTCGCCGGGCCAGACGGGGTGGGGAAGCGGCGTCTCGCGCTGGAGATGGCCAAGGCGCTCAACTGTGCGGCGGAGGGGGAACGTCCCTGCGAGGCCTGCGCGCCCTGTCGGCAGATTGAGCGGGGCACCCACCCGGATGTGCACGTGGTGGAAGGTGCGGGCGCGGCCCAGCAGATCAGGCTCGACGACGTCCGGCACGTGCTGGGGCGGCTGGCACTGCGGCCCTACAGCGCCCGGATGCAGGTGGCTCTCCTCGATGGCGCGGACCGCATCACGGAAGAAGCCGCCAATGCGCTGCTGAAAGTGTTGGAGGAGCCGCCTGCGACCAGCCGGTTCCTCCTCACGACCTCGCGGCTCGCGTGCTGTCTACCCACGATCATCTCGCGCTGCCAGGTGATCCGATGCCGGGCGCTCTCCCCGGAGGTCATCGAGGCCCTGGCAGGCCAGGACCTGCCTGGGGATCCGGCCGCGGCGCGCACGATCGCCCGGCGCTGCGGCGGCAGCCTGTCGCGCGCGAGGGCGCTCGCGCAACGCTGGCCGCTCCTCCAGGAGACGGTGCGGCGTCTGGCGGTGGCGGATACACGAAGCTGGCAGGAGGCGCCGGCCCCGGACACGCGCCAGGACGTCGGCGACTGGCTGGACGACCTGATCGTGTGGTTGCGCGATGTGGCCATCGCGCGGTACGCGCCTGTCGAGGCCCTCGTGCACGCAGCCGAAGCCCCGGCCGTGCGCGCGCAGGCGCACCGCACGGATCCGGCGCGGTGCGCGGACGCGGCGCTGTCGCTCCTGCCGCTGCGCGAGTCGTTGGAGCAGTTCGTCAGTCCGCGCCTCATCGCGTCGCTGGCGCGCGAGCGCTGGCTCTCGCTGCATGCCGGCTAAGACGATCTTTCTCACGACGCCGCTGTATTACGTCAACGCGTCGCCTCACATCGGGCATTCCTACACCGAAGTCGCCGCCGATACGCTGGCGCGCTACCACCGCCTGGCGGGCCGTGAGGTGTTCCTGCTGACCGGCACCGACGAGCATGGGCAGAAGATCGCGCAGGCGGCCGCCGATGCTGGCAAGCCGCCGCAGGCCTTCGTCGATGAGGTCGTCACGCGGTTCCAAGCGCTGTGGAAGACGCTGCACATCTCCCACGACGACTTCGTCCGCACCACCGAGCCGCGCCATGTGCGGGCCGTGCAGCAGATCTTGGTCAGGCTGAAGGACGACCGCAAACTGGTCGAGGCCGAATACCAGGGCTGGTACTGCACGCCGGATGAGACGTTCTGGACCGAGGCGGAGCTGAGCGCCGCCGGCCTCCTCGGCGCCGCCCCGAGCTGCCCGACGTGCCAGCGACCGCTCGAGCCGGCCAGGGAGGAGGGGTGGTATCTGCGGCTGCGGGCGAATCAGGACTGGCTGAACGCGTTCATCGCCAAGACGCCGGATTTCGTCCGCCCTGAGACCCGCTACAATGAACTGCGGCGGCTGCTGGAGCAACCCTTGCCCGAGTACCTGTGCATCACGCGGCCGAAGAGCCGCGTGAGCTGGGGGATCCAGGTGCCGTTCGCCCCAGACCATGTCGTGTACGTCTGGTTCGACGCGCTGCTAAACTACATCACGGTGCCGGGCTACGTGGACGACTCGGCGCGATTCGCGCGCCTGTGGCCGGCCGACGTGCACTTCATCGGGAAGGACATCCTGCGCCACCACGCGCTCTATTGGCCGATCATGCTGCACGAGTTGGGGCTGCCGGACCGCGACATGCCGAAGATCTTCGCGCACGGCTGGTGGCGCATCGGCGAGCAGAAGATGTCCAAATCCCTGGGCAACATCGTGGATCCACACGCCATCGTGGGCGGGCTGCTCAACGGCCAGCCGTACGCGGCCGACGTGTACCGCTACTTCCTGCTGCGCGAGATTCCCTTCGGGCAGGACGGCAGCTTTTCGGAAGAGGCGATCCTGAAGCGCCTGAACAACGATCTCGCGAACGATCTGGGCAACTTGGTCAATCGGACGCTGTCCATGATTGGCCGCTATTGCGCAGGTCGGATCCCGGCGATGGCGCCGGTGGGCTGCGCCGTCGAGGATGAGCCCTTGCGGGCGGCGGCCGTCCGGCTGCCGGACACGCTGGCGGCGGCCCTGGCCGACGTGCAGTTCTCCGCGGCGTTGGCCGGGATCATGGAAGTGGTCAGCCTGGCGAACCAGTACATCGAAGCGCAAGCGCCCTGGCAGCTCGCGAAGCAGCCCGAGATGCGGCCGCGGCTGGAGACGGTGCTCCGGGTCTGCGCGGAAGTGGTGCGGATCGTGGCGCTGGCCCTCACGCCGTGCATGCCCACGGTGGCCGCAGCCATCGGCCAGCAGCTCGGCGGGCTTGACCGCCTGACGCTCACCCCGGCACCCAGCTGGCCCGGACTGGAGACGGGCCAGCCGATTGCTACGGAGCATCCGGTGCTCTTCCCACGGGCGGAGGGAATTCCCGCATGATGCCTCGACTGTTGCGCGGCCGGATGTTCTACCTGCTCCTCGCGCTGCTCTCTACGTTCCTGTACTACCGCATCAGCCAGTACCCGGTGATCGACCCCGGCGTCGAGGCGGTCGCCCCGGTCGAGATGCCTCAGGGCGTGCAGACCTATAACTGGTGGCCCGGCGCGCACGATGCCCAGTCGCTCGGCGAGTACATGGCGCGCGAGCCGGCCTTTGGCCTGTTCTTCGTGACCTTCACGTTTTTCCTGCTGTTTCTCGGCATCGGTGGAGTCGTCTTCACCCTCTGGGGGCTGTGGACCGGGCAGATCCGCCGGGTCTGGGAATTCGGCGCACACCCGCCGCCCGGGTGGTCTTTCGGTGAGTTCACGCGCCTGCTGGTGCTGGCGTTCGTCCTCTCCAGCCTGCTCCCCTTTGTGCGGCTGGGCCTCCTGGCGATCTGGCCGACGCTGGTCCTGGACTTGCACCTCTGGATGACGATCTCGATGCTCGTGCTCGATTTCGTCGCGGTGCTGGCGGTCCTGGTCTTTGCGTCGGGCAAGGGCGGTCCGGTGCGGCGCCACTTCGGGTTTACCGTCTCGAAGATGGGGGAAGCTGTGACGATCGGCTTCCGCGGCTACCTGGCGCTGTTTCCCTGGCTGTTCTTCCTCCTCTTCCTCATGGTGGAGCTCTCGCGGACCCTGGGCATGAAGCCGCCGGTTGAACCGATCCAGCAGCTCCTCTTCCAGGAGGAGCGCCCGCTGGTACTCGGCCTGACGATTCTGCTGGCCTGCCTGCTCGGCCCGGTGGCGGAGGAGTTTTTCTTTCGCGGGGTGCTGTATGCGGCCATGCGCCGGCGGCTGGCGCGCCTGCCGGCGATGCTGCTGACGGGTGCGCTCTTCTCACTGGTCCACACCAATGTCATCGGCTTCCTGCCGGTCACGGCGCTCGGCGGCCTGCTGGCCTATCTGTACGAACGGACCGGCTCGCTCATGAGCCCCATTGCCGTCCACATTGTGCACAACACGCTGCTCATGTGCCTCTCGCTCCTGTTCCGGCAGCTCATGGGCGCATGATCCCACCACCTGCTGGCGGCAGCGGCCTGGGTGCCGCGGAATCCCGCTGCCGGCGCGGCAGG
>SBAZ01000084.1 GCA_005239935.1 Planctomycetales bacterium
GCCGGCCGGGGGCTGGGCGCAGCAGCCGGCCACCGCCCCGCCGGCGTCGGCAACAAGTCAGCGCATTTCGCTCGACCTGAAGGGCGTCGACATCCTCGATGTCCTGAAACTCCTCTCCCAAAAGAGCGGCATCAATTTCGTCGCCGGGCGCAACGTTGCCGGCAAGGTGACGATCTTTGCGAATGACGTGGACGTGTGGGAGGCGTTTGAGCTGATCGTGGACGCCAACGATCTGGCCTACGAGCAGCGCGGGGACCTCGTGACCGTCATGATGGCGCGGGACTACGAGCTGATCTATGGGGAAAAGTTCCAGCAGCGCGGCGAGCACGTGGTCATCCCGCTGAAGCACGCGAAGGTCGTGCAGGTCGCCACCATCTTGAATCAGATCAAGTCCTCCGTCGGCCGAGTGGTCGCGGATGAGAGCTCGAACACCCTCATCGTCCAGGATGTCCCGGTTCGGCTGGAGCAGATGCAAGCCCTGCTCACGGAGCTCGACCGTCCGAGCGAGACGCGCGTGTATCCGCTCAGTTATGCCGAGGCCGAGCCGCTGAAGGAAAAAGTGCAGGAGCTGCTCAGCCCCGTTGGCACCTTCACGTTCGATACGCGGACGAACAAGGTGGTCGTCACGGACATGCCGGAGATCGTGCAGAAGGTGGACCGCGTGGTCCAGGCCTTCGACGTGCCGGACGGCGAGGTGCTGATCGACGCAAAAATCATCAAGGTCGACTTGAGCGATGAGTTCAACTTTGGCATCGACTGGAAGCAGGTCTTCAATGGGGTGGATCTGACCGTGCGGTCAAACTATCGAGTCCTGAGCGACATTGTGGGCGGGACGGCG
Source organism: Planctomycetales bacterium (assembly GCA_005239935.1). Classification (GTDB taxonomy): domain Bacteria; phylum Omnitrophota; class Gorgyraeia; order Aquiviventales; family Aquiviventaceae; genus SBAZ01. Next base: position 839 of record SBAZ01000084.1, read on the forward strand.
ACGGGGTCGGCGCTGAAATTTGCGGAGTCCCAGGGGCGCACGGACGTGATCCTCGAAGCGCTCAAGAAGATCGGCAAGACCGAGACGCTGGCCAACCCGCGGATCATGGTCTCCAATAACCAGGAAGCCAAGATTCTCGTCGGCACGAAAGAGGCATTTGTCACCGTGACGACAACCGTCCCGGCGACCGGCAGTGTCGTCTCCTCGCCGGAAATCCAGTTTGTGGACGTCGGGACCAAACTGTTCGTGACCCCCAATGTCAAGCGTGATGGGTTTGTCCAACTCAAGATTCGTCCCGAAGTGAGCACGTCGACGGTGGAGACGTTCCAGAGTAACCGCATCCCCATCGTCACGACCACGGAGGCGGAGACGAGCGTCCTCGTCAAGAGCGGCATCACGCTGGTCATCGGCGGCCTCATCGACCACAAGAAGGCCGACACGCGCAACCGCTTGCCAGGGTTGGGCGCGATTCCGATCCTGGGCGTGCCCTTCCGCAGCACGGTCACGACCAACAAGAAAACCGAGTTAGTGGTCTTCCTCACGCCGACGATTGTCACCGCGGATGGGGTCGCGGTGGAGTCGCCCCCAGGCGCGGTGCGCTTGACGGACGAGGAGCTGCCGGAAGTCGTCCTGCGCGACCCGCTCCCGGCCCTGTACCGCCAAACCGTGCGCGAGCGGCTGCAGGCCCACCTGACTTCGGCCTTCCAGGCTGGAGGGCTCTCCGCCGGGACCGCCGTCGTGTCCTTCGTGCTCGCGCACGACGGGACCCTGGTAGGCGATCCGAAGATTTCGAGTCCTCAGGGTGCGCCGTTCGTGCAGGCGGCGAGTGCCGCGCTCGTGACCGCCCAGCCATTTCCGCCGTTTCCGGAGGGGGCGTCAGCGAGCAAGATCCGCTTCCGGCTGGCGGTCGAGTACGCGCCGACGTCTGACGGGTGAGGCAGGATCCCAAAATCAGCGTTGCGCCCTCTTGGGGCCGATGCTAATCTAGCCGACAATCCTTCGACGCGCCCCGCCGAGGGCGGGGCTTGCTCAGGATCGCCCTGAGCGAGCGAAGCGAGTCGAAGGGCGACAGTCTGACGACGGAGGACGTGATGGCGGCTGACGGGTTGAAGGACAAGTGGGCGCTCATCCTGGGCGCCTCCAGCGGTTTCGGCGCCGCGGCAGCCCGAGAACTGGCCTCACGGGGGATGCATCTCGTCGGCGTCCATCTGGACCGCAAGGCGGCCATGGCCGGCGTCGAACAGCTGATCAAGGACCTGCAAGGGCACGGCGTGCAGGTCCATTTTTTTAACGCGAACGCGGCCGATCCGGTCAAGCGCCAAGAGATTCTGGAGCAGGTCGGCCCGAAGATGGCCGGCAGCGTCTTCACCGTGCTCATGCACTCCCTCGCGTTTGGGACCCTCAAACCCTACGTCACCGCGGATCCCAAGGACCAGTTGACCAAAGACCAACTGGAGATGACCCTCGACGTCATGGCGAACAGCTTGGTCTATTGGGTCCAGGAGTGCCTGGCGCGGAAGTTGCTGGGGCAGGGCAGCCGGGTGTATGCCATGACGAGTTCGGGCGGCACGCGCGTGTGGCCCACCTACGGGGCGGTCTCAGCGGCGAAGGCGGCGCTCGAGTCGCACATCCGGCAGCTGGCGATGGAGCTGGCCCCCTATGGGGCCACCGCGAACGCGATCCGGGCCGGCGTCACCGACACGCCGGCGCTGCGCAAGATCCCCGGCAACGAGCAGATGATGGAATTCTCCAAGCTGCGCAACCCGCACCACCGACTCACGACTCCGGAGGACGTGGCGCAGGCCATCGCGGCGCTCTCCAACTCCGGGACGGAATGGGTCACAGGCAACACCATCGGCGCCGACGGCGGGGAGGATATCGTCGGGTGACCGGATTCGCCCGGCTCGCGTGAGCCGACCGCATGCGCGTTAAGTCCCTCGAGCTCTTCGGCTTCAAGTCCTTCGCCACCAAGACCACGATTCACTTCGAGCCAGGCGTCACCGCCATTGTCGGCCCGAACGGGTCCGGCAAGTGCGTGCATGGCAGTTCCCGCGTAGTCCTCGCTGACGGGCGCGTTGTGCCAATCGGGCACTTAGTCGAGGCGGCGCTCCGTGATGCGGGTGCAATCGAGGACTGGGACGACGGCCAATGCGCTCGCGAGAATCCCCATGGAGTTCGGGTGCTCTCACTCAATCCGGCCAGCTTGCGCCTGGAATCCCGCCCAGTCGCCGCGTTCGTGAAGCGGACGTCGCCCGAGCGTTTGTATCGCATTGTCACCAAGACCGGCCGCAATCTCATCGCGACGGAATATCATCCGCTCTTCACGCTGCTGGATGGACAGCTCGCGGCCGTGCGTGCTGACGCGCTGCAACCAGGCGTGAGGGTGGCTGTTCCACGCACGTTGCCAGTTGAGCAGACGGACAACCAACTCTCACCTGTGACCGCGGTAGCGCGCTTTGCGACTGAGGATTCCGTGTACCTGCCATACAGCGAACGGCTTCGGTCGTGGGTGGGCGGCCTGGCGGTCCGGCATGGCGGCCTGTCCATGCTGACGCGATTCGCGGATGTCGAACCGGTTCGCGTCAAGGGTGTCTTTCAGCGCCAGGCGCTGAATGCCGCTACCGCAGCTCGACTCCATGGCTGGTCTGAGGGGCCGACGGCGGACTGTCTGGATGACGTGGAGCCGTGCCTGTCCTCGACGTTGAAATCACGGGTAGCTGGCCACATCACGGTGCCGCACGGCTTCACACCGGAGTTAGCGCGCTTCTTAGGCTACTGCATTAGTGAGGGAAGGAACGCCGCGGCCGATCAGGTGTGGTTTGTGAACTCAGATCCTGCGCTGATTGAGGATTTCTGCAGTTGCGTCCGAGCCACGTTTGGCCTTGAGCCGAGGGTCCTGTCCTACAAACCTTCAGCCAAGGACGTCCTCGTCTTCTCACACGCGCTCTGCCAGTACCTGGAGAAGGCCTTCCAGATCACCGTGGATGGCCCATCAGCGACCAAGCAGGCCCCGGAGGAGCTCTTTCGGGCGTCGCCGGACATCATCGCGGCCTTCTTGTCTGCACTGTTTGAAGGCGACGCGTACGTGAAGGCGCCGTGCAAGGAACCCCGTGGGCGCGCAACAGCCTACATCGAGTACGCAACGGCGAGCCGCCAACTGGCCGAGGATGTCTGTGTGCTCCTGGCCCGATTTGGCGTGATGGGACGCATCGCCGGCAAGTGGAAGGCGGCCGCCAATTCGCAGCGGCCGATGCGGCGGCAATACTTCAGCGTGCTGGTCTATGGGACCGACCAGCTCCAACGCCTCGCGTCCGTATTCGAATTTCGAGGTCGGAAGCGCGAGGCGCTGGAGCAGCTCCGGGGGCTGCCGGTCGCGCCGAACCCAAATGACGACGTGATCCCCGGCGCGACAGAACTGGTCCGGGCTCTGGTAAAGACAGCCAGCATTTCGGTCAAGCGTATTCGGCGTCAGGCGCCCACACTGGCGGCCTATGTCGAGCGGCGCTGTGAGGCGACGCGCCCGGGCCTTAGGCGTGTGCTCGAGATCGTGCTGAAAGAGGGCCGGCGCAGCGGTGACGTTGAAACCCGCAGCGCGCTGCTGCGGCGCTTGGCGGAGTCCGATGTGTTCTGGGACGAGGTCGTCAGTATCGAAACAGTCCCTGGGACGGAGTGGGTGTACGACCTCTGCGTCGAGGGCCATCACAATTTCGTGGCGAATGGTTTCGTCGTCCACAACAGTAACTGTGTCGATGCCATCCGCTGGGTCCTCGGCGAAACCAACCCGCGTGACGTGCGCGCGCCGCGCCTCGAGGACGTCATCTTCAACGGGACGGACCACCGCGCCCCGCTCTCGATGGCCGAAGTCCAGCTGACGATCGACAACGCCTCCGGCTCGCTCCCCATCAGCTTCAGCGAAGTCACGATCTCACGGCGCGTCTTCCGCTCGGGCGAGAGTGAATGCTTCATCAACCAGGCGCCCTGCCGCCTGAAGGACATCCGCGAGCTCTTCCTGGGCACCGGGCTCGGGGGCGGCACCTACGCCATCATCGAACAGGGCCACATCGACCTGATCCTCTCCTCCAAGCCGGAGGAGCGGCGCGTGGTGTTCGAGGAAGCCAGCGGCGTCGCCAAGTACCTGGCCAAGAAGGCGGAAACGCAGCGCCGGCTCGAGGAGACGGAGGAGCACCTGGTGCGCATCGCGGACATCACCAGCGAAGTGCGCCGCCAGGTCAATGCGCTGGAGCGGCAGGCGAACAAAGCCCGGCAGTACAAGACCCAGTGGGAGCAGCTGAAGGGCCTGGAGCTGCGGCTGGCCGCGGACGAGCTGCGCCAGGGCCACAGCCGGCTCGCCGAGGTCGAGCGGCAGGTGCAGGCCCTGACCGCCCAGCGCCGCGCGCTTGAGGAACAGCAACAGGGCTTCGTGACGTCGCTCGAGACGTGCAACGCGCAGGTGGGCGCCGTCCAGGCCCGGCTGCAGGACCTGCGCACCGCGGTCGTCGAGTGCGCGAGCCGTGTGAGTCAGCACGAGAGCCAGATTGGCATCAAGGCGCGCTGGATCGAGGAGTCGCGCCAGCAGACGCAGTCGCTGGAGCAGGAGGCGGGCGCGCTGCAGCAGCGCTTCGCACAGATCGAGGAGCAGCTGGCGCGCGCCTCCGGCGCCGAGGCCGAGGTCACCACGCAATTGGATGCGGTGCGGGGGCAGGTCCACCAGGGCGGGGAGGAGTTGGCCTCGCTGGACGCGGCCGTGCAGCGCGCACTGGCCATCATCACCGATGCGAAGACCCAGGTGTTCGAGGCGGCCTCCGAGGCTGCGCACCAGCGCAACGAGATGAACCGCCTGAGCGCGCGCCTGCAGACGCTGGACGCGCAGGTCGGACGGCTCGAAGGCCAGCGCGCGCAGTTGACGGCGCGCGCCGCCGATGTGCAGGAGCGGCGGGACGCCGCGATCCAGGAGCGCGAAGCGCTGCGCGGCCAGCAGGCGATGCTGGAGGAACGCGTCGCCTCCTCGCGGCACACGGCCGATGCGGCGCAGGCTCGGCGGCATGAGCTGCTGGGCCGCCTGCACGAGACGCGCGAGCAGCTGGCCAAGGCCCGCGCGGACGTCCAGGTGGCGGAGGATTTGTGGCATCGCTACGAGGGGTTCCCGGAGGCGGTCAAGACGCTCGCCAGCCGGCAGGTCGAGGGGCTCCTGGGGCCGCTCGTGGATGTGCTGCAAGCCGCCCCGGGCCACGAGGACCTGGTCGAAGCGGCCCTCGGTCCGCTGGCGGACGCCGTCGTCGTGCAGGACCGGGAGGCGCTCGCTCGCTGCCGAGAGATCTTGCGCGCCCAGGGGTTGGACGACGTGCGCTTCATCGTGCTGAGCGACTGTCCGAGCGAGCCGGTCGCGATGAACCGCACACCGGTCAGCGGTGTCTCCGCGGCGGTCAAGCAATTCGTGCACGCCTCGGGAGCGGCGAAACCGCTGGTGGAGTGGCTGTTCAATGATTCGTGGGTCATCGACGATCTGCAGCGTGTCCTCGCCGACCGTCAGGTGCCGCAGGGCAGGCTTGTGAGCCCGCGCGGGGACCGGTGGGACCGGCGCTCCTGGCGCTTCGGCCGGCAGCGGCGGGCCGGGACGAGCCGGTTCGGCCGCAAACAGCGCTGGGAAGAGGCGGCGGCGCGGCTGAGCACGGCTCGGCAGGCCTTTGAGCTAGCCGAACAGCAGCTGCAGGAAGCCGAGCAGGCCTGGCACGCGCTGCTCGGCCAGCAGGAGTCGGCGAAGGGGGAGTTGGCGCAGCTGACGCCCATCGCCCAGCGCGGCGAGGCGCAGGTCCAACAGCTCATGCAGGAGGCCCAGCGCATCGAGCAGGAGCAGCGCGCACTCGAGGCGGAGGTGACCGATCTCACCAGCCAGCGCGATGCGCTGCGTGCGGCGCTGGCCGAGGCGCAGCGGCGCGTTGAGGAGGCCCAACAGCGCCAGGACACCATCCAGCGCGCGCTGTCTGACGCCCAGACGGCGCGTGAATCCTCGGAGAGCCGCCGGCAGCAGCTGCTCGTCGCCCGCGCGCGGGTCGAGGCGTCCGTCCAGGCCCTCTCCGAGCGCGCCCAGACCCTGGGGGCGCGCCGGCAGGAGCTCGAGGCTGAGCGGGCAAGCACGACCGGTCAGATCCAGGCACGGCACGTGCAGGGGCAGGACGCCCGGCGCCGCATCGCCGACCTGATGCAGCAGGTGGAAGAGCACCGCACCGGCATCGAGCAGACGACTCAGGAACGCGCGCAGCGCATCGAGGAGACCGCGCAGGTGGAGGCCGTGCTGCGCGAGGCGGAGGCGACGCGCGACCAGGTGCTGCCGAAGGTCCTGGCGTTGGAACAGCAGAGTGCGGCGCTCACGAACCAGATCCATGAGCAGAGCCGCCAGCTGTCGGAGCGGGCGTTCCGGCGCGGCCGGCTCGTGGAGCGCCTCCGGGAGCTGTATCAGATCGACGAGACGACGCTGGACGCGGAGGTGCAGGCTGAGGCGTCGGCCCTGTCGGACGCGCAGCGGGGCGAGATGAGCGAGCAGGTGCAGAAGCTGCGCGCGAAGTTAGAAGGGATGGGAGCGGTGAGCCTGGGCTCCGTCGAGGAGTATGATGAGTTGAAGCGCCGGCTCGAGTTCATGCAGACCCAGCAGGCGGACCTGCTGAAGGCACGGGATGATCTGAAGGCGTCCATCACGCAGATCAACCGCACCGCGCGCAGCCAGTTCCGCGACACCTTCGAGCGCATCCGGCAAGAATTCCAGCACTACTACGCGCGGCTCTTCAGCGGGGGCCAGGCGGATCTGATGCTCATGGACGAAGAGGACGTCCTGGAATGCGGCATCGACATCGTCGCTCGGCCGCCGGGCAAGCGGCTGCAGAGCATCAGCCTGCTCTCCGGCGGCGAGCGGGCCCTGACCGCCATCGCTCTGCTCTTCGCGCTCTTCAAGGTCAAACCCTCGCCCTTCTGCATCTTGGATGAGATTGATGCCCCGCTGGACGAGGCGAACATTGACCGGTTCACCCGGGTGCTGGAGGAGTTTCTGGAGTTGTCCCAGTTCATCCTCATCACGCACAACAAGAAGACCATTACCCGCGCCGACTGCCTCTACGGGGTGACCATGCAGGAGGCCGGCATCTCCAAGATCCTCTCCGCCCGCCTGGCCAAGACGAACGGTGCATTCGACTCGGCCCGCAAGGTCGAACCGGCGTCGGCGGGCCTCGCTCAGCACCGTGGTGAGTGAGCCCCACCGCAGGCGCGGGGCGAACCGAACCACGGACAGGCCCAGGCTGGGCAGCCCCAGGCCGCAGGCGCGGCCGCCTAGCGCTCCCTCGCTTGACCCCCCTCGGGGGAGCCCCTATACTAGTTCGAAGTCCATGTCCGACACCCACTTCGACCCAATCCCTGAGGTGCTCGAGGAGGTCCGCGAGGGCCGCCTGGTCATCGTGGTGGACGACGGCGACCGGGAGAATGAGGGCGACCTGGTGCTGGCCGCCTCCTTCGCGACGCCGGAGCACATCAACTTCATGGCCACCCACGGCCGCGGGATCATCTGCGTGCCCATGGAGGGACAGGCGCTGGACCGGCTCGGGCTGCACCCGATGGTGAGCCCCTCCGAGGACCCCATGAAGACGGCCTGGACCATCTCGGTGGACGCGCGGCAGGGGGTCACGACCGGCATCTCGGCACACGACAGGGCACACACCATCCAGGTGCTCGTGAACCAACAGACCACCGCCCACGACTTGGTCCGGCCAGGCCACGTGTTCCCGCTGCGGGCGAAAGAGGGTGGCGTGCTGCGCCGGGCCGGCCACACCGAGGCGGCCGTGGACCTGGCCCGCCTGGCCGGACTGCCGCCGGCCGGGATCATCTGCGAGATCATGCGCGAGGACGGCACGATGGCCCGGGTCGAGGACCTGCAGGCCTCCGCCGTGCGGCATCGGCTCAAAATGTGCACGATCGCAAGCCTCATCGAGTACCGGCGGCGATTTGAGAAGCTCGTGACGCGGACGGTGACGACCAAACTGCCGACGGAAGCCGGAGACTTCGAACTCATCCTCTACGAGACGAGCGTCGACGACCGCCAGCACATGGCACTGGTCAGGGGGAAGGTGGATGACGGGCGCCCGGTGCTCGTGCGCGTGCACAGCCAGTGCCTCACCGGGGATGTGTTCACGAGCCGGCGGTGCGACTGCGGGCCGCAGCTGCGCCGCGCCATGGAGATGATCGCCCAGGAGGGCCGGGGCGTCGTGCTCTACATCAACCAAGAAGGGCGGGGCATCGGGCTCGTCAATAAACTCAAGGCCTACGCGCTGCAGGACCAGGGGCTGGACACCGTGCAGGCGAACCATGCGCTGGGTTTCGCCCCCGACCTGCGCGACTACGGGCTGGGCGCGCAGATCCTCGCGGACCTCGGCCTCAAGGATTTGCGGCTTCTGACGAACAACCCCCGGAAGATCATCGGCCTCGAAGGCTACGGCCTTCGGGTCGTCGAGCGGGTGCCCATCGCGATCGCGCCGCGGCCGGAGAACGCGAAGTACCTGGAGACCAAGCGCGAGAAGCTGGGCCACTTGCTCGATGTCCTCCCCGAGTAGCCCCGCAGTCCTGGCGCCTGCGCGCGCCCGGTCGGTGCGCCAGGCCCGGATCACGCTGCTCGCGGCGGCCTTTCACCGTGAGCTCACCGACGCCCTGGTGCGCGGGGCCAAGCAGGCGATCTCCCGCGCCGGCATCCCCGCGCGGCACGTCCGCGTGGTCTGGGTGCCGGGCGCCTACGAACTGCCGCTGGCCGCGACCCGGCTCGCGCGCGGGCGGTCCCGGCCAGATGCGATGGTGGCCCTTGGGGTCCTCCTGCGCGGGGAAACGATCCAGTACGGCGTCTTGGCCCAGGCCGTCGCGCAGGGCCTCACCGATGTGACCGTCCAGACCGGCATTCCGGTAACGTTCGGGGTCATCGTGGCCGGGACCCTGGCGCAGGCCCGGGCGCGCGCAGGCGGGCCGATGGGCAATCGAGGTGTCGAGGCGGCGCAGGCCGCCCTGGCGCTCCTGCGGACATTCGGACGACGCTGATGCGCAAGCGGACAAAGGCGCGCGAGTACGGGCTCCAGCTCCTCTATCAGGTGGATATTCGTCGGGCCAACTGGCGGGATCTCCTGGAGCTCTTCTGGCGCGAGCATGAGGCGCCGCAGGAAGTGCGGGAATACAGCGAGCGCCTGGTGCAGGGCACTGCCGAGCACCTCCCGGACATTGACGCCCTCATCACGCAGCACGCGGACAACTGGGACCTGAAGCGCATGGCCGTGGTGGACCGCAACATCCTGCGGATGGGCACCTTCGAGCTCCTGTGGGTGGACGACGTGCCGGAAACGGTCTGCCTCAACGAGGCGATTGAGCTGGCCAAGCGCTTCGGCGACGCCGAGTCCGCGAAGTTCATCAACGGCATCCTGGACGCGATCCACAAGGCGCACCCGCGGCCCGCCGCCGCCCCGAACCCGCCGGCCGCCTAGGCGCGCCGGCCAGACCCCATGAGCAGCGTCGCCGCGGATTTGCACACCCACACGGATTACTCGGACGGCACCGAGAGCCCGGAGCGCGTCGTCGAGCTCGCCGCGGCCGCCGGGGTGCAAGCTATCAGCCTGACCGACCATGACAATGTGGAGGCGCTCGCGGTCGCCGCACCCACCGCGAAGCGAGTGGGGGTGGAGCTGATTCCAGGCATCGAAATGTCCTCGTCCCTGCGCGGAGCGGAAGTGCATCTGCTCGGATTCCTCCTGGACGTCGCCCATCCCGGGCTGACCGCGCATCTCACTGAGCAGCAGGCCCGCCGTGTTCGGCGGGTCCACACGACGGTGGAGCGGCTGGCCGCGGTGGGGGTGCGCATCCCGGCCGAGGAGGTGCTCGCGCTGGCGGGACATGGCACGGTGGGACGCCCGCATGTCGCCCGGATTCTGCTGAAGCACGGGTTCGTGAAAGACACGCCGGAGGCGTTCGAAAGGTATCTCACACCGGGGCGCCCGGGCTTCATGCCAGGCTCGACGATGGAGCCGGCGCGCATCATCGCCATCATCCGCGCGGCCGGCGGCGTGCCTGTCCTGGCGCATCCGGTCTACCTGAAGGATGACACGATCATTGACGCGTGCGTGGCGGCCGGGCTGGCCGGACTCGAGGTCTTCCATTCCGGCCATACGCCGGATCACGTGCGGCACTACGAGGCGATCGCCGACCGTCTCGGGCTGCTCAAGACCGGCGGCAGCGACTACCACGGCACGTCGAAGGAGGGCGTGGGGATCGGCGTCGTGAAGGTCCCCTACACGCTCGTGGAGGCGATGCGGCAATGGCAGGCGAGACACCCCGCGACCGCCGCTTCATGAGCCTGGCGCTCGAGCAGGCCCGCCGCGGGGTGGGGCGCACCTCACCGAATCCGCCGGTGGGGGCGGTGATCGTGCGCGGCGGCCGGGTGGCCGGCGTCGGGTCCCATCGCCGTGCCGGGGAGCCGCACGCCGAGGTCGACGCGCTGCGGCGGGCGCGCGCCCGCGCCCGGGGTGCGACGCTCTACGTCACGCTTGAACCCTGTGACCACCATGGCCGCACGCCGCCGTGCACCGAGGCTATCGTGCGCGCGGGCATCCGCCGGGTCGTCGTGGGGACGACCGATCCGAATCCCGTGACCGATGGCCGCGGACTCGCGCGGCTGCGCCGAGCGGGGGTGCAGGTGACGACCGGCGTCCTGCGCGCGGAAGCCCAGCGGCTGATCGAACCCTTCAGCAGTGCGATGCGCCGCAGACGGCCGCTGGTCGTCGCCAAGATTGCGCAGAGCCTGGACGGCAAAATCGCCACCGCGACCGGCGCATCCCGATGGATCACGTCGGCCGCGTCGCGCCGCGCCGCGCACGCGTTGCGCGCGCAGGCGGATGCCATCCTGGTGGGCATCCGCACCGTCCTGGCCGATGACCCGCGGCTCACCGTGCGGGGTGTCGCCCATCGCCGCGACCGGCCCCTCAAGGTCATCCTGGACAGTCAGCTGCGGCTTCCTCCGGCCGCGCGGTGCCTGGCGACGCCGCCCGGCGCACTGGTCGCGACGACGTCGGCTGATCCGCAGCGGCGCGCGGCCCTCGAGGCGCGCGGCGCCGAAGTCCTCGTGTTTCCTCCCGAGGCCGGACGCGTGCCGATGCGGCGCCTCCTTGAGACGTTGGCGGCACGGGGCATCCACTCCGTGCTGCTCGAGGGCGGCGGCGAGCTGTTGGCGGGCGCCTTGGCCGAGGGGTTGGTGGATCGGGTGGTGTGGTTCGTGGCGCCGATCCTGATCGGCGGGCGCGAGACACCTGGAGCGGTCGGCGGGCAGGGGATCCTGGCGCTGTCCGAGGCAATCGGGCTGCGCGACGTCTCGGTCACCCGCGTCGGCCAGGACCTGCGCGTGGACGCCCGCGTCGTGTATCCGAGGCACGAATCACGGTCAGGGGCAGGGGGCAGGAGACGGGGGGCGAGGGCAAGCCGGCCACGCAGCGTGCCAGTCGGCGTCCCACGCCCCGCGCCCCTCGCCCCGCCGATGGTTGCCTGATGTTCACCGGCATCATCCGGGAAATCGGGACGGTGGGGCGGGTCCAGCGCTCCGGAGGAATCCTGTTTCTGGAAATCCATGCGCCGAAGACCGCCGCCCACGTGGAGCCGCTCGAGAGTGTCGCAGTCAACGGTGTGTGCCTGACCGCGGTGCGGGTGGAGCGGAGCATCGTGGGTGTCGAGGTGATCGGCGAGAGCCAGCGGTGCACCACCCTGGGCCGTCTGCGCGCCGGCGACCGGGTGCACGTGGAGCCGAGCCTGCGGCTCAGCGACCGACTCAGCGGCCACGTGGTGCTCGGCCATGTGGATGGCACGGGCACGATCGTGAAGCGGGCGCAACGGGCCGGAGCGCTGGTGCTGACCATTCGGGCGGACGCGGCCGCGCGCCGGCTGCTCGTCCCGAAGGGGCCGATCGCGGTGGACGGCGTGAGCCTGACGGTCGGGCCGCAAGTGCGCGGCGGGATGTTCACGATCCATCTCATCCCCGAAACCTTGCGCCACACGATGCTGGCGACGCGTCGCCAGGGCGACCGGGTGAACGTGGAAGCGGACTACCTGGCAAAGGTGGTCGCGCTCACCGCCGCCGGCCGCCACTAAGGCAACGGCGGCCGCCCGCCGAGGTCATCGTGGTGGGCGCTGAGCGCGTGGTTCGGCCCACAGACTTGTGCTAGACTGGTACCCTTACCGATGCGCACCGATACAACCGTGCGGGGCGTGGCTCAGCTTGGTAGAGCGCTTGGTTCGGGACCAAGAGGTCCTGGGTTCAAATCCCAGCGCCCCGATGTGTTTCTCCCCACGCTGGGATTTGAACCCGCGGATGGGGTCCGGGGAACACTGCGAGTGTTCCCCGGGATCGGTCGCCCGACGGGCAGGAAGGGAGCCCAGGGAGCGCAGCGA
>SBAZ01000136.1 GCA_005239935.1 Planctomycetales bacterium
CGAGGGAGCCGATGTACGAAGCATTCTACGGGCTGAAGGATCGGCCGTTCGTCATGACGCCGGACACGCGGTACTTCTTCCCGTCCGCGAAGCATGTGGACGCGCTCAACCACATGGTCTACGCCATCGAGGAGCGGCGCGGCTTCGTGGTCATCACCGGGGAGATTGGCTCGGGCAAGACGACGCTCTCCCGCGTGCTCTTCCAGCGGTTGGACCCGAGGACCAAGACGGCCATCGTGCGGAACACCCACCTGACCGCGAAAGACCTGGTGGCCGCCGCGCTGGACGAGCTGGAAATCCCCACCCGGCCCGGCAACACGAAGACGCAGCTCATCGGCAAGCTGAATGAGTACCTCATTGACCAGCTGCGCAACGACAACAACGTGGTCCTGCTGATTGATGAGGCGCAGAATCTCAGGCCCGCGGTGCTCGAAGAAGTCCGGATGCTCTCCAACCTTGAGACGGAAACCGACAAGCTCATTCAGATCGTGCTGATGGGCCAGCCGGAGCTGAAGGCGAAGCTGTGGCTCAAGGACCTCACGCAACTGCGGCAGCGCGTGACGCTGCACTACCATTTGGGCCCGCTCGACGCGGCGGAGACGGCGGGCTACGTGAATCACCGTCTGCGGGTGGCCGGCGCGAATGGGACTCCCATTTTCAACGCCGCGGCCCTGCGCAAGATCTTTGACTACACGGACGGTGTGCCGCGGCTCATCAATGGATTGTGCGACCGCGCCCTCTTGACCGGATACATCGGCGAGACCCGCACGCTGGGTCCTCACGTCATCGAGGAGGTGGCACAGGAGTTGCCGGCGCTCACCGAGGAGCCGGCGGATCTCACGCCCCGTCGGCTGGCTCGCACGGAGGTCACCTCATGAGTAAGATTCAGAACGCCCTGGAACGAGCGGATGAGGAGCGCGCTACACGGAGCGCCGCGGATGCCCGTGCTGAGGCGGGGACAGAGGCCTCGCCGCAAGCGCGCGCCATGTGGCAGGAAGTCCGCCGGTGGGAGACCTCGGTAGTAGCGCGCCGCTCCCCGCAATCGCCGGTGGCGCCGGGCCGCGCCCCGCACTCCGGCGGGGGCGCGAACGTGTCCACGCCCCGTCTCGAGACCCGTCCGGCCGACGCCGGGCCAGCCTGGGATGAGGCGCTGCGGCAGGCGCAGGGCATTCTGGTGACCTGCGAGCAGCGGATGGCCGTGGCACGGGACGCTGCCGCCGCGTCGGCGGCCGGCGTCACCGCCCACGCGGCGATCGCCGCCCAGGCCGCGCGCGAGCTGACTCGGCTGCAACAGGCCGCCCAGCACGCGCAGGAGCAGATGCAGGCCGCCGAGCGCATCTATGAAGGGCAGCGAGACCGTGTGGCCGCGCTGCAGCAGGGCCAGGTGCTGGCCGCTGCGTGCCGGAAAGCCGAGCAGGAAGCGCAGGTGGCCGCACAGCTGGTCACACACACCAGCCAAGAACTGGCGCACTACCAGGCCCGCCACCGTGACCTCACCACGACTGTTGACGATCTGCGCCGACGCTTGTCCGAGACGCTCGCCCGGTTGCAGGCCGCGCCGGGCAGGACCGGGCCGGCCACGGAGCAGCACCCGAAGGGGAGCCACGGATGAGCAAGATTACCCAGGCGCTGGAGAAGGCCGCACGGGAGCGGGTGCAGCGCGGGACGGACGACCCCACGGTGTCAGCGACAAGCCCGGTCGTCGTGTCGCTGACAATGCGGCGCGGGGTCGGCGATGTCACGCCAGCCGGACGGATCGCGATTGACCCGCACATCGTCAGCGCGGCGGCTCCCAAGTCCGCCATCGCGGAGCAGTACCGGATCCTGCGCACCAACTTCCTCTCGCTGCGCCTCCGCTCAGGTCCCAAGGTCATCCTGCTGACCAGCGCGGTCAGCGGCGAGGGCAAGTCGGTGACGTCCGCCAACCTCGCGCTGTCGCTCGCACGCCAGGAGAACCTGCGGGTGGTCCTCATCGACGCCGACATGCGCAAGAGCTCCATCCCGCGGTGGCTGGGCCTGGCAGACCGGCACGCCGGCCTCTCAACGGTCCTCGAGCGCGGCGGGGAACTGGACGGCTCGCTCGTGAGCCTGGAGAGCCCCCGCCTGACGGTGCTGCCCGCCGGCCCGATCCCGGAGCATCCGGCCGAGTTGCTCGAATCGGTGGCCATGAAGCGGGTGCTGGCCACGCTCAAGACGCAATTCGATCTCATCATCGTGGATGCGCCCCCGATCCTGCCGGTAGCCGACCCGAGCATTCTGGCCGCGCAGGCGGATGGGGTGCTGCTGGTTGTGCGCGCCGGCAAGACCCAGCGCAAGACGGTGCTGGCCGCGCAGGAGCTGCTCAGGAAGTCGAAGGCAAACGTCATCGGCAGCGTCCTGACGCACGTCGAGTACTACCTCCCCGGCTACCGGCGCTACTACCACTACTATCGGCAGACCGCGGAGGGCTCGATGAACCCGGCGGAAGACGGCGACACCTCCGGCCTTCCCGGCGTGGCGTACCGCGAGAGCGCTCGGGCGTCGCAGCGAGGGAATGGATCGGCTGCGCGCGCCGCGGCAGCTCCCAAGACCTCTGGCACCACTACCCCCACACCATGACGCGGCTCTCCGAATTCGAATGGTCAGGGTCGCGGCCACGCCTCGCCCCGGCGCGGCGGCCGTTCCAGGCCCGCACGCGATGGGACTCGGTCCGGCACGCGCTGCGCGGCCTGGGGGACGTGTGGCGCGGGCAGCCCAACGTGCGGCTGCAGGTCCTGGCGGGCGCGGCGACGGTCCTCCTGGGGATGTGGCTTCGCCTCTCGTTCGTCGAGTGGCTGTGGGTGAGTTTTGCCATCGGCCTGGTCCTCTTCGCTGAGCTCATGAACACCGCAATCGAGCAGACTGTCGATCTCGTGGTCGGACCCCACCCCGACCCGCTGGCCCGCCAAGTGAAAGACATCGCCGCCGGCTGCGTCCTAGTCGCAGCCGCCATCGCCGTCACGATCGGCGCCCTCACCTTCGGTCCGCACCTCCTCCAACTCTAAGCGCCATCGCCTCCCTCGGCGCGGCTGCCAGCGGGCGTGTGTGAGCGGCCCGGACAAGATGGGACACACATGCGACGCGACCTGAATGCCCTCACAACCCGGACGTTTGACGTCGCGATCGTCGGCGGCGGCATCTACGGTGCGTGTCTAGCGCGCGCGGCCGCACGAGCCGGGCTCGCCGTGGCGCTCCTCGAGCAGGACGACTTCGGCGGGGCCACCTCCGCGAACAGCCAGAAGATCCTCCACGGCGGCTTCCGCTACCTCCAGCACGGCGACTTCCGGCGCGTGCGCGAATCCATCCGGGCGCGGCGCTTCTTCCTGCGCGTCGCTCCCCATCTGGCGCACCCCCTGCCGGTGGCGATCCCGACCGCATCTCGCGGCCTGCAGCGCCGTGGTCTGCTGCGCCTCGCACTGGCCTGCTATGACCTCGTGGCTTGGGACCGAAACCGCGGCGTGCGCGACCCGCAAAACCGCATCCCCCGCGGCCGCGTCCTGTCCCGCGACGAGTGCCTGCGGCTGATACCCGGGCTGGCCCCCGAAGGCGTGACGGGAGCGGCCGTCTGGCACGACGGCCACATCTGCCACTCGGAGCGGCTCACGCTGGCCTTCGTGCAGTCCGCGGTCGAGGCCGGAGCGGTGGCCGCCAATTACGTGCGCGTCACGGGATTTCTCCGCGAGCCGGGGCGCGTCACCGGGGTGCGTGCGCAGGATGTGCTGACCGGTCGGTCCCTGACCATCCGTGCGCGGCTGACCATCACCACAGCTGGCCCCTGGGTGAATCGGGTGCTGGGTCTGGCGGACGAGCGCCTGCGCGTTCCGCTGGCGCTGTCAAAGACGCTGTGCGTCACGGTCAAGCGGCCCCTGGCCAATGGGCATGCGTTCAGCGTGGCCCGCACCGGAGCGGACGGCCGCACGCGGCGGCTGTTCCTCACGCCCTGGCGGGGCGCCGCCCTGGTCGGTTCCAGCCATGTGCTGGCCGAGGAGTCTGCGTCGCCGTCCGCCACGGAAGCAGAGCTCCGCACTCTCTTGGAGGATGTGAACGCCGCCTATCCTGGGGCGCGCCTTCGGCGCGAGGAGATTACGGACGTCTGTGTGGGGCTGTTGCCCCGCGAGACGCGAGGCGGCGATATGGACCCGGCGCACCTCACCGGGCGCTACCAGATCGTGGACCACGCGCGCGTGCACGGACTCAAGGGCTTGCTCTCGGTCGTGAGCGTGAAGTACACGGTCGCCTGCACGGTCGCCGAGCGCACGCTGCGCGTCGCCCTGCGCACGGTGGGGGCGCGGCCGCGCAAGCGCCGGCCGGACGAGCCGGTGTGGGGTGGCGACCTGCCACGGCTTGAGGACGTGTTTGTCACGGCGCTGGCCGCGTATGGGCGGCGGCTGGGCGCGCCGGTCATCCGCGACCTCGTGCATCTCTATGGCACGCAGTACCGCGCGGTGGCGGCGCTCACCGATGCGGACGCGCGTCTGGCCGCGCCATTGAGCCCGGAGACCCTGACGATCGGCGCGCAGGTGGTGCACGCGGTGCGCGACGAGATGGCGCAGACCCTCGCGGACGTGGTCCTGCGGCGGACCGCGCTGGCCGCTCTCGGTCACCCGGGTGAGGCCGCCCTGCGCGCCTGCGCGGCCCTGATGGCGGACGTGTGCGGGTGGGACGCCTCGCGCGCGGCTGAGGAGCTCCAGATGGTCGAGCGGCTGCTGACGAAGGCCGGGATGGTCCCCGCGCCGGAGGCAGCGGGCCGATGAGCGTCGAGGCATCATGGGCACTGCGGCTGTTCTCGCGCTCGGTCCTGAAGCAGCAAAAGTGGGAGGCGATCCGCCGGCTGCTGGGCCCGACCCAGGGGTTGCGCTGCTTGGACGTGGGGGCGGACAACGGTGTCATCAGC
>SBAZ01000098.1 GCA_005239935.1 Planctomycetales bacterium
GCAGATGGCCGCCCCCGATCGCGAAGCCGTCGCCGTCGCCGCCGACCCCGATGACCGTCAGATTCGGATTCGCCAGCTTGACCCCCAGCGCCACCGGCAGCACTCGCCCGTGGAGGCTGTGGAACCCGTAGGACTTCACGAACCCCGGGGTGCGCCCGGAGCAGCCGATGCCGGACACCACCACGAGATTGCTCGGATCGATCTTCTCGGCCGACAGGGCGCTATACAGCGAAGCGAGGACGCCAAAATCCCCGCACCCCGGGCACCAGATGGGGTGCTCGTCGGTCTTATACGTTTGTGGCGTGAACGCTCCGACCGTCTCGGACATGTTTGGCGACCTCTTCGATCTTGTCGTAAATTTCCTTGGGCGTGAACGGCAGCCCAATGCACTTGTTCAGCTGGATGAAGTCGTAGGCGAAGCGCTTGCGCAGCAGTGTGGCGAACTGCCCGGTGAAGTTTACCTCCGGGATGATGATCCGCTTGCAGCCTTTGATGAAGGTCGACAGCTTGGCGAGCGGCTGCGGATACAGGATCTTCGGATGGAGCGCCCCGACCGAGTACCCCTTGTCCACGGCCATCTGCACGGCCTCCCGGACGACGCCCTCCGTGGACCCCCAGCTGATGATGCCGATCTCCGGATTCGACTCTCCGTAGGTCCGCACCAGGTCGTTCGACATGGCCTCGACCTGCACGAACTTCCCGTACCGTTTCTTCGTGGCCCGGAGGTGGTTTTCGTGGTTCGAGGCCGCCGGGTAGCCGGTCTCATCGTGCTCCAGCCCCTCGCACACATAGCCGCCGCCCGCCATGCCCGGCACGGACATCGGCGAGATGTTGTCCGGGGTGAACGCGTAGCGCTTGTAGTGCTTCAGTTCCTCTGCCGTGGGCTTGCGCCGGTCCACGGTGGGCACGCGCGTCACGTCCGGCACCGGCACCGTGGCCTTCCGGTGGCCCAGCGAGGCGTCCGACAAGACGACGACCGGCATCTGGAACTGCTCGGCGATGTTAAAGGCCCGTTGGATGCCGTAGAAGCAATCCTCCACGCTGGTGAGCGCCATGACGATCCGGGGGCAGTTCCCGTGCCCCCCGTAGCAGGCTAGATAGAGATCGCCCTGCTCCGTCTTCGTCGGCATCCCGGTCGAGGGACCGACCCGCTGGACGTCCACGATGACCGCCGGCACCTCCCCCGCCACCGCCAACCCCATCATTTCCGTCATCAGGGAGAAGCCTGGCCCGGACGTGGCCGTCATGGCCTTGGTGCCGGCGAAGGAGGCCCCCAGGACCACGCCGAGTGCGGCGATCTCGTCCTCGGTCTGCACCACGTAGCCGCCGAGCTTCGGCAGCTCCTTGGCGAGGAATTCCATGATGTCCGTCGCCGGCGTAATCGGGTAGCCCGCGTACAGCCGGCAGCCGACGGCGATAGCACCGAGGGCGAGCGATTCGTTGCCGGAGAGTACCAGCTCCTTGGTCTGGCGCGGCCCGCGGCCCATGCGGATCGTGTCGCGCTTGCCCAGCGTCTTCGCATACTCGACGCCGACCTGGAGTGCCAGCAGGTTTTTCTGCACCACCGCCTCGCCCTTGCGGCCGAACTTCTCCCGCAAGAGCTCATCGAGCTTCTCCGCGGGAATGTCGAAGAGCCCAGCGCAGACGCCCAGTGACACGATGTTCTTCGTGAGCTTCACGCCCACTTTCTCGGTCGCCAGCGACGACATTGGCACGGCATAGAGGATCAGCGAGTCTGTCGCGGACGGCGTGAAGCTGTCCGAGTCATAGACGACCACACCGCCTGGGTGGACATCCTTGTAGTGCTTGTCGTACGCTTCCTGGTTGAAGGCGATCAGCACGTCCACCGACGCGCCGTACGATAGGAGCAGCTTGTCTGAGGCGCGGACCTGGAAGTTCGCATGGCCGCCCTTGATCTCGGCCGGGTACGTGCGGAAGGTGTAAATCTCAAAGCCGGAGCGGGCGAGTGCCACGGTCAGCATCTCGCCGGTGCTGATGACGCCTTCGCCGCCCTCGCCGCCGACGCGGAACACGTAATCAGGCATGCGAGACTCCAGCCGGTGTGGCCTCGATCGGCTCGGCCGGTGGCTCGCAACGCCAAAGCGCGCCGTTGACCCCACCACCTGCACGCGGGCCAGCAGGGCCGGCGCCGTTTGGCGCCCCGCCGCCTGCGGCGGCGGCGACAGGTGGTGGGGTGACCCAGAAGTCGAGCGTCCCTGAAGGCCGCTTGCTGTCTTTGGTGTGGCGCAGGATGAGAGAGACCGCCATGTCGCGCGCCCCATCCGTCGCCTCGCCCGCCACCAGCGCAGCCGGCCCGGCAAATCGCGGGCGGATGCACGTGTAGCCCGTATCGGCGTGCCCTTCCAACATCAGGTTCTCGAGCTCATTGCGCCCGATGATGATTTTGAGGGCGGGGCCGACGCGGAAGTGCCGGCCGATCGTCAGCAACTCCATGTCCTTGGTCGTCGGCCGCGTGTCGTGGGCGAAGAGGTCCTTGACCTTGTCGGCGAAGAACGCGTCCGTGAGCTGGCACCCGCCGGCAGGTGTGGAGGTGCCGGTGATGCCCTTGTCCTGCGCGAGCGCCATCTGCTCGTGGCGCGACCGGCCCGAGATGGCGAGCAGCCGCTGCCGGTCCACGACGCCCATGAGCTCGGGCAGCGTCGGCTCCAAGTGCTGCGCCGAGAGGGGTCTGAGCAGCAGGCCTTCGAGTCCGCTGTCGTGCTCGATGATGTCGAGCGGTCGCTGGCGCTGGGACATCGGCCGCTGGCCGAGAACCTCGCCCGTCACCACGAAGGCGGCCCCCACCTCCTCCATATAGCGTTTGGCGATGCGGAACATGTAGATGCGGCAGTCCACGCATGGGTTCATCGCCGTGCCATAGCCGTACTTTGGACTCCGGATGACGTCGACGTACGCATCCCCCACGTTGAGCACCATGAGGGGGATGCCGAGGGCCTGCGCGCTGGCGACGGCTTTCCCCTTCTCGCAGCAGCCCCAGCTCATCGCCAGGTAGAGCCCGTGCACCTCGATGCCCTGCTCGAGCATCAGGCGCGCCGCGAGCGCGCTATCGAGTCCGCCCGAAATGAGCGCCACGCACTTGCGTTCCATCACGTGGTTGTTGTCCCCTGTCTCCCGGCCACTGATCACTGACCACTGACGTCTACACCCCCACCAGGATGTCGTCGCCCTCGACCTTGACCGGATACGTGGCGACTTTCTGCGCCTCATCCATCGTGCAGGCCCCAGTCTTGACGTCGTACTCCCACCCATGCCACGGACACGTCACCGTGGCGCCGCTCAGCATGCCTTCCCCGAGGGGTCCGCCCCGGTGCAGGCAGGTGTTGTCCGTTGCGTAAAACGTCCCGTCACAGTTGAAGACGGCGAGCGTCTTGCCGCCGACCTCCACGACCTTGCCGCTGCCAGCCGGAATGTCTCCCCGAGAGGCGACTTTCGTGAACTGGGCCTGGGCCATGGGGTTCCTCCGCCGTTAGACCAGCGCGGCCTTTTTCGCCCCGCTGGTTTCGGTCGCTGCCACTTCCTGCGTCAATTTGGTGATCTTCGCCGCCACCGCCAGGGCCTCCCCGAACCGGCGCTGCCACATGTTGCGGCCGAAGATGAACCCCGCGGCCCCCGCCTCGAGCGCGGTCTTCACGTCATCGAAGAGCTCATCGTCGCTGCGCTTCGAGCCACCGGACATGATGGTGAGCGTCCGGCCGGCCGAGGCCACGACCTTCTCAATCATCTCGCGCTTGCTCAGCTTCAGGTCGCGGTATTCCTTCGGGTAGAGCGCGCGGCGCTCCTCGTCCATCTTCGGATAGTTCACCTTGACCACGTCCGCGCCCAGCTCCTGCGCGACGCGCGCGGCATAGTCCACCGCCCAGAGGCAGTCCTTGCCGCCCTTCGCCTCGATGAATTTCCCGCGCGGGTACGCCCAGATGATCACGGGCATGCCGGCCCGCTCGGCCTCGCGGCGCACCCGCCCGAACTGGATGAAGTCCTCGTCCTGGCGCGGGGAGCCCACGTAACAAGTATAGCCGACGGCATCCGCCCCGAGCCGGACGGCGTCCTCGACGCTCGCATGGCATGGCGAGAAGGCCTCGTCGTCCGGCGGCACCTCGGTCTTGCCGTTGATCTTCAGGATGAGGGGAACCTTGCCGGCGAACGACTTGAGGTACTTCTCAGCCAGCCCGACCTGGAAGGCGATGCCGGAGAACCCGCCCTCGAGCGCGAGCCGCAACTGAAACTCCGGGTTCAGGCTCTCGGGGTTGACGAAGAAGTCTCGCGGGCCGTGCTCCAGCCCCTGGTCGATCGGCAGGATCAGCAGCCGCCCATGGCCCGGCCCGTACTTGTACAGCAGCCGGTGCAGGCGGGTCCGTTTGCCCGGCGAGAGGTCGAGATCGTCCAGTGTCAGTGCCCGTTTCGCCATGCGCCGCTCCTCCATCTTAGGTACTCGGCCTTGAAGGGGTCTGGGCCGCGAAGCGGGCCTGACCCCGGCGTCTGTTCGACCTTGAAGGGGACTGGGCCCCGGAGGGGGGCCTGTCCCCGACGTCTATGCCAGTGAAGACAAGCCCGGCGCCCGCAGCGTCCCGAGGGGGCTCCGGGCGCCGGACGGTCTAGAACTTGATGCCAGCCTCCTTCAGGAAGTGCCGGTCCGTTTCCGTCAGTTCAAAACGCAGCTCTTCCCCGATCGGCTTCCCACCCACCAGGGGCACGACGTAGATGGCCAGCTCCACTTTCTCCTCGCGGAGGAGCCTGCGCAGCTCGCCGAATTCGGCGGCGCGGGCGACCAGTCGCTGGATCGCCTTGTTCAGGAGCTTCAGGTGCTTGGCCAATCGTTTCTCCAACTCCATCCCCTCCCCCTCGCGTTGGGGCTCCACGGCCATGCGGCTCCTCACCCGGTGTGCGGCGCGTCGACGGACGCCGCGTGCTCAAGCGCCTTGCTCGTCGTCTGCGAGATGCGCATGGAGCAGAACTTCGGGCCACACATCGAGCAAAACTTCGCCTCCTTGTAGAAGCCGTCCGGCAGCGTCTCATCATGCATACGCCGGGCGGTGTCCGGATCGAGCGCAAGCGCAAACTGCCGTTCCCAGTCGAACCCGAAGCGCGCGCGCGAGAGCGCGTCGTCCCGCTCGCGCGCGCCGCGGCGGCCGCGGGCCACGTCGGCCGCGTGCGCCGCTATCTTGTAGGCGATGACGCCCTGCCGCACGTCGTCTTCGTTCGGCAGCCCGAGGTGCTCCTTCGGCGTTACGTAGCAGAGCAGGCTCGAGCCATACCAGCCGACCATCGCGGCACCGATGGCCGAGGTGATGTGGTCGTAGCCGGGGGCGACGTCCGTCACGAGAGGCCCCAGCGTGTAGAACGGGGCCTCGTGGCAGTAGCGCTGCTGGAGGCGGACGTTCGCTTCCAATTGGTCCATCGGCACGTGGCCCGGGCCTTCGACCATGACCTGCACGCCCTTCGCCCACGCCCGCTCGGTGAGCTCGCCCAGCGTCTTCAGTTCCGCCAGCTGCGCCTCATCCGAGGCGTCGGCCAGGCACCCCGGCCGCAGGCTGTCGCCCAGGCTGTAGGCCACGTCGTGCGCGCGCAGGATGTCGCTGATCGCGTCGAAGTGCTCGTAGAGCGGGTTCTGCGCGCGATGCGCCGCCATCCACTGCGCCAGCAGGCTGCCCCCGCGGCTCACGATGCCGGTGATGCGCCGCTGCACGAGCGGCAGATATTCGAGCAGGATGCCCGCGTGGATCGTCATGTAGTCCACACCCTGCACGGCCTGCTCCTCGATCACCTGCAGCAGCATATCGGGCGTCAAGTCCTCGACGCGCCGCACGCGCGTCACGGCCTCATAGATCGGCACGGTCCCCACCGGCACCGGGCTCGCGTGGAGGATCGCCGCGCGGATCTCCGGGATGCTGCCCCCGGTCGAGAGGTCCATGACGGTGTCCGCCCCGTAGTGCACCGCCATGTGAAGCTTCTTCAATTCTTCGTCCACGTTGGACGTCACGGCGGAATTGCCCATGTTGGCGTTGATCTTGACCGACGCGGCGAGGCCGATGCCGATGGGATCCAGGCTGTCGGCCAGGTGATGGACATTGGCCGGGATGATCAGCCGTCCACGGGCCGTTTCTTGGCGGACGATCGCCGGGTCGAGGCCTTCCCGTTCGGCCACGCGGCGCATCGCATCCGTGAGCACACCCTGGCGGGCGAATTCGAGCTGGGTGACCGGCTGGGCAGCCTCGGCGGCCTGAGAGCTGTGAGGCGCCGTGGCGGTGTTCATGTCGCACGCCATTCTAACACAACCCGGTACATGGCGCTACCGCACCCTGGAACTCCTTGCGCCAGGCGCTGTTACAGCATCCGGGCGCCCTGCCGGCGCCTGCGAGATGTGACGCGCCAGGAGCTCAGCCACTTGGCCCACTTCGAAGGGCCAGAGGTAGTCGATCCCCACCTGCGGATGCGTCCGCCGAGCGGCGGCGAGCGCCTGAGGAATGTCCACTTCGGAATGGACGCCGCCTGGGGTCAACATGGACGGCAGCACGAGCACGCGCGTGGCGCCCCGCCGCACGACGTCGCCGATGGCCTCGGACACGGACGGCCGGCAGAATTCGTTGTAGCCTACGACGAAGAGATCGGTCGGGAGCAGCGGCCGCAGGGCCTCCGCCAGCCGCTCGAGGCCGGTCTTGTACGGGTCATTCGCCCCGGTGCGCGGCCAGTCCCGAATCTTGGCGTCCAGCTCCGCCGCGCGGCCGGAGCCGTCGAGGTGGTGCCCATGGCCGCCGGGTTTCTGGCCGGCGCGCCACTCCAGACTCATGAGCTCCCCCACCCACTGCGGCGGGCAGTCGGTGGCGGGCGAGCCATGCCCGATCAGCACCACGGCCAGGCGCTCGCGGACCGGGGCCGGCATCACACCAGACTTGAGCGGATGAGCGTCAGGAACTCCGCGCGCGTCTTCTCGCTGGCGCGGAAGCACCCGAGCATGGCGCTCGTGACGGCTCGGGCGTTCTGCTTCTGGACGCCCCGCATCATCAGGCACAAGTGGCTCGCCTCAATGACGACCCCGACCCCCATCGGCTTCAGGTGCTCCTGCAGCGCCTCAGCGATCTGCGTCGTCAACCGCTCCTGCACCTGCAGCCGCCGTGCGAAGACCTCGACGAGTCGCGGGATCTTGCTCAGCCCGAGGATGCGCTTGTCCGGCACGTAGGCCACATGGCACTTCCCAAAGAACGGCAGAAGGTGATGCTCGCACAAACTGTAGCAATCGATGTCCTTCACCACCACCATTTCATCGTGGTGGCCCTTCGCGAACGTCCGGTTCAGCACCTTGGCCGGGTCGGCCCGGTAGCCGGCGGTGAGGTCCTGCAACGCGCGCTTCACCCGCAGCGGCGTGCGCCGCAGCCCCTCCCGCGAGGGGTTCTCGCCCATGAGCCGCAGCAGGAGCTTGACTGCGCCCTCCCACTCTTGGCCCGTGGGCAGCTCGAGGACTTGCTTGAGCCGCCTCATTTCATCGTCTGCAGACTGTGTCATGGTCACCTCACCC
>SBAZ01000002.1 GCA_005239935.1 Planctomycetales bacterium
ACCGGGTAGTCCTTGCGAAGGGGGTGGCCTTGGAATTCCTCGTACATGAGAATCCGGCGCAGGTCGGGATGCCCGGCGAATCGGATGCCGAACATGTCCCAGACTTCGCGCTCGAACCAGTTCGCCGAGTGCCACAGGTCTGTGAGAGAGTCCACCACGGGATCGGCGGCCGTCAGCGGCACCTTGAGCCGAATGCGGTGGTTGCGGACAGAGGAGTAGAGGTGATAGATCACGTCGAACCGGTGCGTGTCGTGCGAGGCACCTCGGGACCACGTCTCGCTGGTGTGCGCCGGCTCCATGTAGTACGGGAGGGGGCTGGGTGTCGCCATGCGGGGTGCACTCGCGAGCGACCGGCCGAACTTGAGGTAGTCCACCGCCGTCAGATCCATGAGGAAGTCGCAGCCGCTCTCCGGGTCGTCTCGGAGGAACTGCGCCACCTCGCGCAGTCCCTCGCGCCGGATGACCGCTGTGGCCTGGCCGCGGTAGGCGTGCGCCGCCAGCACATGCGGCGGGAATCGCTGCCGGATGGCTTCGAGGAGCGAGGCGCTCATGCGAGGCGGCGGATGACGGCTCGGGGGGGCGCGTTACAGGTGCGAGTCCGGCGTATGAGGGATCTGAAACTCCGCCGGGCGTTCGGCCCCACCGCCATCTTTGGCGGCGTACTCCCCGCGCGCGATCTTGTCCTGCAGCTTCATGAGGCCGTCGAGCACGTTCTCCGGCCTCGGCGGGCAGCCGGGGATGTAGATGTCCACCGGGATGATCGTGTCAATCCCCATGACCGTGGCGTAGTTGTCATAGAACCCGCCGGTGCACGTGCAGACCCCGAAGGCCACGACCCACTTCGGCTCGGCCATCTGGTCGTACACGCGCTGCAAGACGGGCGCGATCTTGTGGCTGATCGTGCCGACCACGAAGAGCACGTCTGCCTGCCGCGGCGAGAAGCGCGGAAAACCGGCGCCGAAGCGGTCCATGTCATAGTGGCTCGTCGCCGTCGCCATGTACTCCATGCCGCAGCAGGCCGTCACGAAGGGATACTGAAACAGCGAGTACTTGCGCGCCCAGCCCAGCGCCGCGTCGAGCCGCGTCGTGAGCCAATTCAGCCGCGAGACGTCCGGGACGGCCATCACCGCCACTCCAGCGCCCCCTGCTTCCAGGCATAGACGAACCCGCCCGCCACGATGAGCAGGAAAAAGCCCATTTCGAAGAGCCCGAACCAGCCCAGTTCGCGCGCCAGGACGGCCCAGGGGAAGAGAAACACCAGCTCCACGTCGAACACGACGAAGAGCATCGCCACGATGTAAAAATGGACCGGCAGTCGGCCCGCCGGCAGCGCGATGGGATCCTTCCCGCACTCGAAGGGCTGGGCCTTGACCGGATTGGGATGCTTGGGGCCGAGGAGGCGGTTGGCGAAGAGCATGATCAGCCCCACACCCAAGGACAGGAGGGCGAGGAGGAGGATGGCGGCGTACTCGATCATCTGGTCTGGGTGTGCCGGGTGAAGTTTGTGATTTTTTTCACAAACTCAGGGTTTGAAAAAGACGGCCGCGCGGGCGGACCGTCACGTGGCAGGCAGTATAGCACCCGGCCCCACAGGCGTCTACGGGGCGGGGGTGTTACTTCGCGTAGTAGTCGAGCCCGCGCTCGACGAACTGGGCGTCCAACCGCTTCGGCGAGAAGACCTCGCGCACGAACGCCTTGATGGGCTCAATCTCGAACTGCCGGCAGCTGTACACGTCAATCGAGATGAAGTCTTTCGGGGTCAGCGTGTGCAGCTGGATGCCGCTTTCGACCAGCGGGATCCAGCCGCTCAGACCGGCCTTGTCCGGGAACCGCTTGCCATCCGTGCGGAAGATGTACGGCGGCGACTGCGGCTCGACCTTGAGCACGTGCACGATCTCCTCCAGGAAGTTGTAGCAGAGCGTGAGGTCATCGCACGCGCCCGGCTTGCAGTGGTACAAATCGAGCAGCAACTGGTACCCGAAGGGCTCCAGGCGGCGTTTGGCCTTGCCGGCCTCCGCGACCCTGGGCGCATCACACACTTGCGGCATGCCTTACCCTCCTCGCCCTCGACGGGGGCGTGCCGGCCGGACACACAGAAACCCCGACGATGAGCCACCGTCGGGGCAGGCGCGCAGCCGGCTGAATTGTCGGACGTATTGATCCATCCACTCGTGTCACGATCCAGGTGCAGTCTACAACAGCCCAATCTGATGTCAATAAGAAATCCCCCGCGGCCGGGTTTGACAGCGGCGCGCGGCTGGCCTACGATGGCCGGGCGATGGTGTTCAAGATTGCGCTGGTCAGTCTGCTGTGCCTGTTGCTCAACATCCCGCTGGGCATGCTCCGCGAGCGGGCGCGGAAGTTCTCGCTCGCCTGGTTCTTCTGGATCCACGCCTCGATTCCGCTCATCATCGCCCTGCGCATCTGGCTGCGGCTCCACCCGATCGCCATCCCGATCAACATCGCGGCAGCCATCCTGGGCCAGGTGATCGGGGCGGCACCCGCCAAGCGTCGCCGGGCCCGCGCCTAGAACCGGTTTCATAAATCCCCGCGGCCGCGCAGGCCATTGACGAAACCCTCAACGACGTCCTCCTGTTCGAACAGCTGCTGGCGGTCAGCCC